>NZ_POUA01000166.1 GCF_003236385.1 Spongiactinospora gelatinilytica | reverse complement strand
CCCGCCCGAAACGAGCGGCGACCCGCGCGAACAGTTCATCCAGCCCGGCCGCCCATGACTGGAGATCCTCAGACGTCACCCCATCCGACACAGAGTCCACTATAGATCACGAAACATGACTGTAGTACTAAGTCGCTGCCGCGTGGAGTGCGGGAAGGACGAAGGGCGTTGACGATCGGTTTGTGAAGACAGACCTCAACACCCTTCTCACCGCACTGTACGCCAGGATCGACGACTGGCTCGGCCGCCCGCCCCGGATCGGACGCCCGCCCAAACTCACCGACGCCGAGCTGCTCACCCTGGCGGTCGTCAGGCACTGCTCGGCATCCATTCCGAGGCCCGGTGGCTACGCTACGTTCCCGCGCACCTACCTCTACCTGCCCGGCCAGTCCGGCTACAACAAACGCCTACACAAGGCCCCTGCCACTGCTCAAAGCCGCGATCCGGGCCCTGGCCACCGACACCGACCTGTGGCACACGACCCGGTGTGGTTGGCCGACTCCACCCCCGTCGAGTGCGGCCGATCCCGGCCCACCGCCCGGCGTTCGGCCCTGGCCGGCCGGGCCGGATACGGCTAGCCGCTCCCACTCCCGCTGGTACCAGGGACTACGCCTGCACCTGATGTGCACCCCCGCTGGACTCCCCATCACCTAGGCCCTGACCACCCCGAACATCGATGAACGTCAGGTGCTGATGGCCATCTGCGAACACGACCCGCACCTGCTCGCCGAACGACCCGGCCTGCTGATCATCCCCGACAAGGGGTACACCTCCGCCAAGCTGGACACATTGCTGGCCGAACGCGGCGCGCGCCTGCTGCGCCCGTCCTACGCAACCGCCCGCCCCTCCGGGGGCGAACACCTGCTCAAACCGATCCGCCAGCTCATAGAGTCGGTCAACGCCACCCTCAAGGGCCAGCTCGATCTGGAGTTTCACGGAGGCCGCACCCCGACCGGGGTGGCCCACCCGTATCGCTCAGCACATTCTGGCCCTGACCACGGCCATCTGGCACAACCGCGCGATTGTCCAGCCCATCACCCGGTCACCGATCGCTTATGACCACTGACCCGATTAGAACTTCGTGCAGCAGCCGCCTGCTCCCCTAGCGACCCGAAGCAGGCATCAAACGGTCTCTCTTGATGCCCCGCTGCGCGCAGGAAGGGCTTCACCCTGCCCCGAAGAGAGCGCGGGCGGACTTGGTAGCAGATTGGGAGTCCGGCGGCCCTCAGTCCTGCAAGCGGTCGGGGGGCAGGGGAATTACGCCCCCTCTTGGGAGGTCACCCAGGACGACCGCCACCTGGAAAGGGCACTGTTCGTGGCGGCCAGATCAAAGGCCGCCGGGTCGAAGCTACCGGCGGATGTTAGGCCAAGCCACCGCAGCCTTTCCCTGTGCTCGTCATGGTTGGGATCGGCGATGATCTCCAGTAGGTAGCCATAGCCCCAGGCGCCGCCGCAGTCTTCGGGTGGACAAGCGCGTCGTCCGGCAAGGCAGCGCGGGTAGGCGATATCGGGTGCGGCCGGGGCGACGGCTTGAACCTGAATGGTGTGTTTCCAGTTGTCGCCGAAGTCGTAGGTGTACTGAAATCGGTCTCCAACTGCGGGCACGACCTCGTGGAGAAGTACGGTCGATGCGTCGGCCATCTTCAGCTCAGGATCGGTGACGCCATGCCGGCCCAGCGGGCTTTCGAAGACCCACATGTGGTAGTCCTCCCAGCCGAACGCGAGCTGCACCACCTCATGCAGGTCGCGCAGCGTGATAGCCGAGGGAACCTCCAACCGCCGCCAGATCGGTGGCCGGATCCCATCCAGGGAGACCTTGATCCGATGGATCATCGCGCCATCTGAGGTGTGTCGGGAGACCATGACAGCATCTTGCCGGATCGCTTACCAGGCCATACAAGCAACAGCCGAACCGATCTTTCGATCCTGGTGATCGCTAGGTCAGCCCGCCCCAACATATCTGGATACATCAGGATGCCCAGCAGGGTCGGTGAGGCTTCGCATTCCACGGTCGTTCGTCCCAACGAGAGGCCGGGACGATCGTCGCGCCTGACGACTGCCGCGCCAACCACCGCGGCGCCCACCCACTGCGAGCGCACCAAAGCCGCTGATCCCATCCCGAAGGAACATCACAAGGGCCCGTTTCACCGCCCGTATGCCCGGCACTAGCGTCCCTACCAGAGACAAGGCCACCGCCCAGGCCGATGCGCCTTTCGCCCTTGGTGTAGCGGCCGAACTGGAGAAGCCTGGTCGTTGCAGCAGCCCACGACAGCGCTTTGGTCGTCTACCGGGATGATGTTCAGCCGAGTGGTATAAATGGGAACGCGCAATCGGACATCGCGTTGGCCAGCGAGTTCGACCTGGTCACAAGCGTAGCGGTGAGGAACGAGAACGGCCACCGCGTGATCCTTCGAATGGACAAGTTCAAGATCGAAGGAGACCAGGCGATGGCCGCAGACAGCAGTGTGCCCAGGCGCGAGTGGCTCGCGCAGCAACTCCAGAGCGATGCCCTCGATATGTTGCGCTCTATGGCGAAGACCACGACCGAAGCGTTGATGTCGGCCCGGCGCCGCCTACGGCGGACGCAGTACAAGCGGGTCAACTCCCATAACGGCTACCAGACGCGGCAGTGGGACACCCGCGTCGGCACCATCGACCTGACCGCCCCCAAGCTGTGGGCCGGCTCGTACTACCCGGACTGGCTGTTGGAACGCCGCCGCCGCGCCGAGCAAGCACTGATCAGCGTCGTGGCCACCAGCTACGATTTCGGCCGCACCGAGCCAACGGGCCGGGGCAGTGGGTGATCAGTGTGGGCCGCCACACCAGATGCCACGCTCCCCCAGCCGCGCCCAGCAGGGTACGCGCGTTCGGCTCCGGCCTCTCTAGCAGCGCCACCGCCGCAGCATGGTTCAGAGGCGGTGTGTTGCAGCAGTCCCGAGATGCGCGGCCCACCGTTCTCGGTCGCCTTAGCGGAGCCGATCAGCTGGCCACGTTCCTCCAGCCGCTCCCAGCAGGGTACGCGCGTTGAGGGGCCACGGTGCTTCCGGACAGCCGTCTTATGGGCGCAGCCTATGCGGCTGTTCGGATTTCAAGAACTCCTCGAGCACCTCCATAGGAGTCCGGTAGCCGAGTGCCGAGTGCAGGCGCCGATGGTTGTAGAACCCCTCGATGGAGCGGATGACCTGCCGTCTGGCCTTGGCGCGGGTGGTGAAGACGAAGCGGTGCAGCCACTCGTTCTTGATCGCGGAGAAGAACGACTCGGCCATCGCGTTGTCGTAGCAGACCCCGGTCCGGCCGACCGAGCGGCGGATCCGCCGCAGCATGGTTCAGGGGTGCTGTGTTGCAGCAGTCCCGAAATGCGCGGCCCCCATTACTCAGTCGCCTTCGCGGAGCCGATCAGCCGGCCACGTTCCCCCAGCCGCCCCGGCAGGGTACGCGAGTTCGGCTCCGGCCTCCCTAGCAGCGCCACCGCCGAAGTACGGTCCAGAGGGCGGTGTGTTGCAGCAGTCCCGAGATGGGTGGCCCGCCGTTACTCGGTCGCCTTCGCGGAGCCGATCAGCCGGCCGACTCCGTGCGAGTTGCTTGTGGGCTTTCGGTGGCGTCACTTGTTCGGGAGATCTTGGTCCCACCGGCTGACCGACAAGCGAACGCCGGGGAGCCCCTTGAGGTGAAGCGAGGCTGGATCAGCGATAGCAGCGGGTGTGTTTCACGTGAAACATGTGGAAGGTGGATCAGTCGTCAGTGCGGATGGACTTCACGGCGTCGGGGGCCATGGTGTCGATGATGCGCTCAAGGTCGTCGATGGTGGCGAACTCCACCACGATTCGCCCCTTGCGGGTGCCGAGATCGACCTTCACTTTGGTCTCGAAGTGATCTGAGAGACGTTCGGCGAGGTCGCGGAGTCCAGGTGCGGGTGTCTTCTTCTGGGGTTGCTGGCGGAGAGCGGGGGCGGAGGTGGCGTCGCCGAAAGCGACGATTTCTTCTACTGATCGCACGGATAGGCCCTCGGCCACGATCCGGCGGGCCAGATGGTCCTGTGCGGCGGGGTCGGTGAGGGTGAGCAGGGCCTTGGCATGGCCGGCGCTGATCAGGCCGGCGGCCACCCGCTTCTGGACCTCTGGGGAGAGGTTGAGCAGGCGCAGTGTGTTGGTGATGTGCGAGCGGGAGCGGCCGACCCGCTGGGCGAGCTGTTCGTGGGTGGCGCCGAAGTCGTCGAGGAGCTGCTGGTAGGCGGCCGCCTCTTCGAGCGGGTTGAGCTGCTCGCGCTGCAGGTTCTCGATGAGGGCGTCACGGAGAAGATCGTCGTCCTGTGTCTTGCGGACGATCGCCGGGATCTCGGTCAGGCCGGCGTGCTTGAAGGCGCGCCATCGCCGCTCCCCCATGATGAGCTCGAACTTACCGAAAGGGGCGGGCCGGACCACGATCGGCTGGAGCAGCCCGACCTCGGTGATCGAGGCGGCCAGTTCCCTCAGGGCGTCCTCGTCGAAGATCGTGCGTGGTTGGCGGGGATTGCGTTCGATCGCATCGACCGGAATCTCCTGGAAGTAGGCACCTGGCACCGGTGCCGGGCCTGTGGTGTCGATCCCGCCGTGTCCCGGCGGGGGTATGACCGCGACGGCCCCGGCGGGTACCTCGACCGAGGAAACGCCCGCCGGGCCGTCCACGACAGGGCCGGTCGGGATGAGTGCCCCAAGCCCTTTGCCCAGTCCGCGTCGCTGCTGCGCCACTACAACTCCCTCATCCGCCCGCCCACCAACGGGTCGCCCATTCCTGCGAGGTTACCGCTGCGCCAGCCGGGCTCACGACGAGACGCGTGCCCCGCTTTCGCCTATGCCTGTATAGCGGCGGCGCGGTACGCGATCTCGCGTGCCGCGTCCATGTACGCCATCGCACCGCTCGACCCTGGGTCGTACGTCATGACCGACTGGCCGTAGCTGGGTGCCTCTGATACCCGCACGCTTCGAGGGATGACCGTGTTCAGCACGGTATCGCCGAAGTGCGACCGGACCTCGTCCGCGACCTGCGACGCCAGGCGGGTCCGCCCGTCGTACATCGTCAGCACGATCGTGGAGAGGATGAGATCCGGATTGAGATGGGCCCGCACCAGGTCGACGTTGCGCAGCAACTGCCCGAGCCCTTCGAGCGCGTAGTATTCGCACTGGATCGGGATCAGCAGCTCACGCGTGGCGACCAGGGCGTTCACTGTCAGCAGCCCGAGGGACGGCGGGCAGTCGATCAGGATGTAGTCGAGCTCGATGGCGTCGAAGGCGGCAATCGCACGGCGTAGCCTGGCCTCACGGGCGACCAGTGAGACGAGCTCGATTTCGGCCCCCGCGAGGTCGATAGTGGCGGGGGCGCAGTAGAGGCCCGGCATTTCCGGGACCTCCTTGACGATCTCGGACAGCGGGCGGTCGCCCACCAGCACCTGGTAGACGTCAGGGACGTCGCCACGGTGCTCGACGGACAGCGCGGTGGACGCATTGCCCTGAGGGTCGAGGTCGATCACCAGAACGCGCTGACCGTGCATGGAGAGGGCAGCGGCGAGGTTGACCGACGTGGTGGTCTTGCCCACCCCGCCCTTCTGGTTGGCCACGGTGATGATCCGTCGCTCTTTGGGACGCGGCCAGTCACCGTTTGAGGGCCTGGAGGCCGTGGCTGCGGGCGCTGCCGCCGCCGTCTGGGTCGTCGGTGTCGTCTGGGGGGCCGATGTTTCACGTGAAACCACTGAGCTGAGTGCCTCTCGTACCAGCGGCGAGTCGCCGGAGCTAAGCGGAGTGTCGGTCACCGTCGTCCTTTCGACCGGCCGGGCAGCGGCAGGAGGATCCGGCGCGGACGACCTTCTCCCGGAACCTTCCCTTAGGGAGAGCGGCCAGCCCAGACCGGAGCGATGCCTGGACTCCGCGGCATCGCCGCCGCTCGCCGGCCAGCCAAGGCCGCTAGCCGTACGGGCCACGACGTCACCTCTTCCGTCTGCGCCGAGGGTCGCGCCGGCCTCGCCCGGGCGGACGGCCGGCGACCACCCGGACGAGAGTTGCAGGCGGCTCGACCTTACCGTGCCCGACCGCGACAAGCTCGGCCCTCTCGGCCCCGCATGCGCGTAATTGCGATTCGGCCTCGGCCAGTTCGGCCGCGGCACGCTCCCCCTTCATCGCGAGCAACTCGCCCCCCTGATGCAGCAGAGGCATGGACCAGGTCAGCAGCCGCTCCAGCGGAGCGACGGCACGGGCGACCGCGACGTCGAAGGACCGTTCCCCGGCCAGCTCCTCGGCACGGGCGCGGAGCACCTCGACATTGCCGAGCTTCAGCTCGGCGACGCACTCCTCCAGGAAGACGACCCTGCGCAGCAGTGGTTCCAGCAGCGTCACCGAGATGTCCGACCGTACGATCGCCAGCACCACGCCGGGCAGCCCGGCACCGGAACCGATGTCCACGACGTGTACGTCACGGGGGATGGCCTCGGCGACGACGGCGCAGTTCAGCAGGTGGCGATCCCACAACCGGTCGACCTCCCGCGGCCCGAGCAGCCCGCGCACCACGGCGGGGCCGGCGAGCATTCGGGCGTATGCCTCGGCCAGGGGCCATGCGTCATCGGCGAACACCTCACGGGCCACGGGGGGAGGAAGGGGCGCATCAGCGCTCATGGTCACTCCCCACCCGCATGCCGCCGATCCAACGGGCTCGCACTGCTGCCCTCCCCTTCACTTCCCGGACGGCCATGCGCCTCGTACACCCGCCCACAACTCGCATTAGGTGACGGTCCGACTTCCGCCGGCATTTGCTCGACCCGATGACCATATCCAGCTTTCGTCCACGCCACTGACGGCACGCCGCTGCCTGTGGATAACTCGGCCGCCGCACGCGGAAAAGTCTCCATCTAGGCTAACGGTCCAGATCGATCAACAAACCCGGGCGATCGCCGCATCCCGCCTGTGGACAGAGGGCAGTCGCGAGCTCGGCTGGGGATCAAGGGCTTCGGGTGGTCATGGTTTCGCCCGTCATGGTGACGGCCTGTCCGCTGGTGCAGGTGGTGACTGAGGAGGCTGCGGCCATGCCAGGGGCCAGAGCCGATGTCAGGCGGGCGGCATAGCAGTACCTATAGATGGGGCCCGGGGTGTCGGTTGCGCAGCTCGTCCCCGTTGGGGCCGTTCACAAGGGGCGTGCAGTGCTTTGGGAGATGCTCGCCGTACACGGATCTGCGATCGGATGCGAGGCCGGAACGTCGGCGGGCCGGAGACCGGGTCTCCAGAGCGAGCGATTGAGCCGACACATCGTTTCCGCCGAGCCGGTGGTCATGCCGGCGGTCTGGTGGCCGCCTACCTACAGTGCCGGGGGGCCGGCGGCCGGGCGAGCCCTAGTCCGGCATGATCGCGGTGACCCGGCCGGCCGTTGGGGAGTCGGTGAGCGACTGACCCAGGCCGACGGGGGTGACATCGGCCGTGGTGTCGAGGCAGTCAGATATCACCTGCGGGCGAGACCTGGAGATCCCTTCAGTCGTACTGATCGCTCGGCGGGCCCGGCACCCGGCAGGGGAAGGGCGAATCGGTGCTGCCCGCCTCGGTGATGGGACCAACGCACATGACGGTGCAGCCGAACGCGACTCCGTACGGCTGGGCTCGCGGAGAAGATCCGCACGGCGGCCGGGTACTGCGCCCAACGGGCTGGAACGCAGGATGGAGGTAGCGGTAGAGGATCCGCACTGGCTGGATCGGGCAGGACAGACATGGTGCGGCGATGCCCGACCGACACCGCGTCGTACGGCTGACTCCGCGGGAGAGATCCACACTGCGCTGGCCGTACCCGCCCTCAGCAGTGGTGAGCAACCGAATGCCGCGCCGTACGACTGGATGCGTAGGACGCAGGCGGTGGTAAGAGATCTACACCACGACCGGCCGTACCGCCCTACGACAGTGAGACCAGCGGCGCGGCAGCGCGGCCGAGTCCGCGACCGCACCCGGCCGAGCATCGAAGCGCAGGGCAATATGGCGAGGGAGATCCACACCGCGGTCGCTCGTACCCGCCCTTAGCGATGGTGACCAGCGGCGCGGCAGCGCGGCCGAGTCCGCGCCTTACGGCCGGATCGCAGCACAGAGAGGGCGGTAAGAGATCCACACCGCGCCCGACCGAACATCGAAGCGCAAGGCGATACGGCGAGGAAGATCCACTCCCCGGCCAGCCGTGCGGCCGGATCGCAGGACGAAGGTGACGGCTGGAGATCCACACCGCGCTGGTCGTGTCGGGCGGGACAGTGTGGTCCGGTCGAGTGGCGAAGCGTACGGCTGGGCGTGCTGGTGGGATCCGCGGCACGGGCGGCTTTACCGCTCTCGGCGTGAGTGCGGCCGAGCACAGCTGGGGGAGACGCTGCGGTGGGCCTGCCGGCGTCAGGGAGCGGGTGTGGGCGTACGGCGATGTGCTGGTGGACGTTCGCCGCCCGAGGTGGGGCGGGCCGCCGTAAGTGAGGTCCGCGCCGGGGCCGGGGCCCCGGGCGTGGTCCGTGGGGTTGGATCAGGCGGGCATTACGACGACGAAGCGGTTGGGCTCCTCGCCCTCCGACTCGCTGCGCAGGCCGGCCGCCGCGACCGCGTCGTGCACAATCTTGCGTTCGAAAGGGGTCATCGGCTGGAGCGGCTTGGGCTCGCCGCTGCGCTTGACGTCGTCGGCGATCTTGACGCCGAGCTTGGTCAGCTCCGCCCTGCGACGTTCGCGAAAGCCGCCCACATCGAGCATCAGGCGGGAGCGTTCCCCCGTCTGGCGGTGTACGGCCAGCCGGGTCAGCTCCTGAAGGGCCTCAAGGACCTCCCCGTGCTTGCCGGTCAGGTCGCCTCCCTTGACCCCCACCACCGACACGACGGCCCGATCGCCTTCGACGTCCATGTCGATATCGCCGTCGATGTCGGCGATATCGAGCAGTCCTTCGATGTAGTCGGCGGCGATCTCGCCTTCCTGCTCAAGCGCCACGAGATCCGGAGCGGTCGCGGTGGGGGTTCGCGCCGTCTCCTGTTCGGCCTCGGCCTCGGTCACGTCCGGCATCTCCTTCGTGGTGTCGGGTCGCGAAACGGACCCGGCCTGCTGCTACGACTTCTTGGTGCCCGTGCGCTTGCTGCGCGCCTGCCGGGTGGGCTGGTTGCGCACCACCTTGGGCTGAGGCGGCTCCGGCGGCGCGTCCTGCTCGGCCTCGGCCGCGGCCTTGGGTTTGCGCAGCTTGCTCAGCAGGCTCGGCTTGGGCTCCGGCTCGATCAGCCTGCCCTTGTCGTCGTACGTGGGCATGGGGTTGCGGCTGTAGAACCAGTGCTGCTGACCCAGTGTCCACACGTTGGTGGTGACCCAGTACAGGATCAGACCAAGGGGGA
Source organism: Spongiactinospora gelatinilytica (assembly GCF_003236385.1). Classification (GTDB taxonomy): domain Bacteria; phylum Actinomycetota; class Actinomycetes; order Streptosporangiales; family Streptosporangiaceae; genus Spongiactinospora; species Spongiactinospora gelatinilytica. Next base: position 5,988 of record NZ_POUA01000166.1, on the reverse strand, counting down.
AGTTCAGGCTGAAGACGGCGAACAGCGGCGAGATGTACATCAGGATCTTCTGCTGCTGCACCATCGGGTTGTTCGGCATCTGCAGCATCGACCGCTGCACGCTCTGCCGTACCGTCAGGAAGGTCGTCAGCGAGCTGATCGCGACGAAGAGCACCAGGACGATCTTGCTGATCACCGGGTCGGCGTTGAGCTTGACGAGGTCCGCGCTGGTGGTCCAGAACGTCGCGGGGATCGGCGCGCCGAAGATGTGCGCGTTTCTGGCGCTCTGCACCAGCTCGGTGGTCATGCCGAACTTCGTCTGGCCCTGGGCCATCGCGTTCAGCACGGTGAACATCGAGATGAAGATCGGGAACTGCGCGACGAGCGGCAGACAGCCGCCGAGCGGGTTGGCCCCGCCCTCCTGGTAGACGCGCATGACCTCTTGGTTCATGCGCTGCTTGTCGTTCTTGTACTTCTCGCGCAGTTTCTGAACCCGCGGAGCCAGCTCCTGCATCTTCCGCGACGAGCGCATCTGCTTGAGGAACAGCGGGAAGATCAGCAGCCGCATCGCCACGGTCAGCGTGATGATGGTGAGCGCCCAGGTGAGGCCGCTGTCGGCCGGGAGGAAGCTGCTGTATCCCGTGTGGATCCAGGTGATGACGGTCGCGACGGCCTCGTAGAGCCAATTCAGCCAGGACAGCTCCACCGAACTAGCTCCCTTGCTTTTCGTGGGGTCGGATCGGGCGGGAAGGCACGGGGTCGACGCCTCCAGGATGGAAGGGGTGGCAACGCCCGATTCGCCGGATCGTCAGCCATGAGCCGCGCAGCGCGCCGTGCACCGCGACCGCCTCAAGGCCGTACGCACTGCACGAGGGATAGAACCGGCAACGCGGGCCGAGCAGTGGCGAAACGAAGGCACGGTAGAACCGGATCGGACCCATCAGGATCCGGGCGGCGGGGCTCGCCGCGGCGGCCTGCTCCGCCGTGATCACGCCCGTCGCCGCCTGCGCCATGACGCTCGGTCGGTCGCTCATCGATGTCCATCCGTCCGGGCCTGTGGGGCAGGCCCTCGCCGCCTGAGTAAACGATCCAGCGCGGCGTCGAGTTCGGCGGCGAGGTGCTCGATCCGCGCGGACGCGGCCGGTGGATTGGCGCGTACCACCAGCAGGCTACCTTGCGGGAGCCGATGCAGACGGTCTCGCATCAAGTGTCGCAACCGGCGCTTCACCTTGTTCCGGACGACCGCTCCCCCTACCGCGCGGCTCACCACGAACCCCACCAAAGGCGGACTATCGCCATCAGATTTCACGTCAGCCCGCGTTTTCAGGTGCGCGACCAACGTGGGGCGCCCCGCGCGACTCCCCCGGCGCACGGCCGCCGCGAACTCCTCGCCACGGCGCATGCGTGATCGGGACGGCAGCACGATCAGACCTCCGGCAGGTACGGCAGTCGCCCACCGGGGAGTCCGCCCGGCGGGCGACAGGACACGCTTACCTGGCCCGGCGAGCGCGTCAGACCGCGAGCCGGTCGCGGCCCTTGCGACGGCGGGCGGCCAGGATCGCGCGACCCGCGCGGGTGCGCATGCGAAGCCGGAAGCCGTGGGTCTTCGCGCGACGGCGGTTGTTCGGCTGGTAAGTACGCTTGCTCACGACTGGACTCCAGGCTTCGGAAACGCGCCTCGCCGACGGGCGTAGGCGCCTGACACACACATGGTCTGGTCGTCGGCGTGGCTACGGGCATGACAAAGCCCGCCGCGCATGGGCCGACCGTCGTACGTTACGGGCACGGCACGCTCCAGGTCAAACCGAACGCCCGGCCCCGCGGCGAACCGTGCCTCCGGGCCGCCGGCCGGAATGTCGTGGCCAGCGGTTATCCACTAATCCACAGGCACGTTTTCCACTGGGGCCACGCCATCCACAGCATGTGCACCCAGCCTCGTCTCCGCTGCCACTAGGCTGTGGACAACGTCTTGAACACAGATGTGGACACGGCTACCACCGGTCCTCGGGATCTCCCTTCCGTGCTGCCCGGACGCTGCCCGAACGCGGCCCGGCGGCCACTCGAAGGCGACCAGCGGGCTGTGCATACATTGTGGATTCCCTGTGGATCTCCGGTGGAGGACCTGCCGTCGGCAGGCTGTGGACACAGGGGAACGCGCCGGGTCGCCCGCACCGAGGCGTCCGGCACCGTTGTGGATAACACACCGGTGTGGACGGACCGATCGCGGGGGCACTGGTCTGGAAGGGATGGGAGCCGAGACCATGGACGGTGTCGATCTCGACACGGTGTGGCGCCGTGCGCTGGGCAGCATTCTCGACGGCGACGTGCCCGTCCACTACCGCGCCTGGCTCTCCATCACACGCCCTCTCGGTCTGGTCAACGACACCCTGCTGCTCGCCACCCCGAACGAGTTCGGCAAGGACGTGCTGGAGAGCAAGCTGCGCCCGCTGATCGCGCACGCGCTCTCCCAGGAGTTCGGCCGGCCGATGCGGGTCGCGGTCACGGTGGACCCGTCGGCGGCCGACTCCGACGACGAAGGGGCGCGCGCCGGCGACTATCCGCAGGGACGGCAGCAAAGTTATCCCCAGGCCGGTGGGCCACCGCACGGCTATGGACAACCTGCGGATTCCCAGCACAGGCAGGGTCTGGATGGTCAGCCCCGGTACTCGGGCGCGCCCGCTCATCCACAGTTGTCCACAGATTTTCCACAGCACCGGCCACAGGATCAGCCGGGCCGTCCACAGCCTCCGGTCCCCTATCGGGACGAGGCCGCCCAGCCGTTCCGCCCGCCTTCCCAGGGCGAACCGCAACGGACCGAACCACCCCGCGGCGACGGCCGGTCGGATGCCGGCTACGGCGCCGGCCAGCCGTACGGCGAGGTCCACGACCAGCAGCGTGACCAGCAGAGATATGGCGAACCAGGCCCCTCCTTCGACGGCCAGGGTCGGTTCGACATACCCGCGTCCTTCGGCGAGCAGGCGCTGCCGTACACCGGAGAGCAGCGCCCTTACCCGGGCGACCAGCTCCCGTACGCCGCCGAGCAGCAGCCACCGCCGGAGCAGGACCGGCCGCAGAGCCATCCACAGGGCGGCCGCGCACAGCCTCTTCCACAGGCTTCACCGCCGCAGCACCGCTGGGAGAACCGCGGTACGCGCAGCGGCGAACCCGCCCGGCTGAACCCCAAGTACACCTTCGAGACCTTCGTCATCGGCTCCAGCAACCGATTCGCGCACGCCGCGGCCGTCGCGGTCGCCGAGGCCCCGGCCAAGGCGTACAACCCGCTGTTCATCTACGGTGACTCCGGCCTGGGGAAAACCCACCTGCTGCACGCGATCGGCCACTACGCGCAGAGCCTGTACGACGGCGCCCGGGTGCGGTACGTGAGCTCGGAGGAGTTCACCAACGACTTCATCAACTCGATCCGCGACCACAAGGCCGACGGCTTCCGCAGCCGCTACCGGGCCGTGGACATCCTGCTCGTGGACGACATCCAGTTCCTGGAGGGCAAGGAACAGACCCAGGAGGAGTTCTTCCACACCTTCAACACCCTCCACAACGCCAACAAGCAGATCGTCATCTCAAGCGACCGCGCGCCCAAGCAGCTCGTCACACTGGAGGACCGGCTGCGCAACCGCTTCGAGTGGGGCCTGATCACCGACGTCCAGCCGCCCGAGCTGGAGACGCGCATCGCGATCCTGCGTAAGAAGGCCATCCAGGAGGGCCTGGCCGCGCCCGGCGACGTGCTGGAGTACATCGCGTCCCGGATATCCACGAACATCCGGGAACTGGAGGGCGCGCTCATCCGGGTCACCGCGTTCGCCAGCCTGAACCGGCAGTCGGTGGACCTGCAGCTCGCCGAGGTCGTCCTGAAGGACCTGATCACCGAGGACTCCAGCCCGGAGATCACGGTGGCCACGATCATGGCGCAGACCGCCGCGTACTTCGGGATCTCGATCGACGACCTGTGCGGCGGGTCGCGCTCGCGGGTGCTGGTGACCGCCCGGCAGATCGCGATGTACCTGTGCCGCGAACTCACCGACATGTCACTACCCAAGATCGGCCAGCAGTTCGGCGGGCGCGACCACACGACCGTCATGCACGCGGACCGGAAGATACGCTCGCTGATGGCCGAGCGCCGGTCGATCTACAACCAGGTCAACGAGCTGACCGGCCGGATCAAACAGCAGTCCCGTGATGCCTGACCGCTTCTTGTACCACACGACCCCCGCTACCGGCGCACGCCATACACAGCCTGTGGATAACGCTGTGGATCAGTCGCGAATGCCCTACTTGGCCGGTGGGACAGGGGGTTTGGGCGTCGGCCCGGCCCGATCGGCGACCGGAACCTCACTTCCCGCCCTGGGGATAACTCTGGGGACATCCTGGGGAAAGGTTGTGGACGACTCGTGGACAACCTGGGGAAGGCCTGTGAACGGGTTGGCAACGAGAGCGCAAACCGGACACCTACCCGGTGGAAAACCCGTGGAAACCTTGTGGATAGCCGGTGGACAGAGACCCCGTCGCCTGGGGATGGCCTGTGCACAGTGGCCCGTCATCCCCAACCGCACAAGTTTTCAACAGGCTTCACCCACAGGGTCGGTGGATGAAAATCCCCGGGCTGAGCTGCGGAAACCACCGTTGCCCACAGTATCCACAGCCCCTAAGAAGATGACCGGCTATCTCTCCCTCCAAGAAACTCAAAACCCATAGAAGGGTTCCGGCCCGACCCTGGTGCGGGTCAGGCGAGACTTGGACCCACACCCGCGGCGAGACGAGATGCCGCGCCCGCATCAAGACCACCGAGATCACCGAGATCACCGAGACTTACGAGACCAACGAGAGCCGATACCCACAGGAGGCGGATCCATCGTGATGTTCAGGGTCGACCGAGACGTACTCGCCGAGGCGGTCGCATGGACGGCACGCAGCCTTCCGGCACGCCCATCTGTGCCGGTCCTCGCCGGCATGCGCCTTGAGGTCACCGAAGACCAGCAGTTGAAGCTCTCCGGCTTCGACTACGAGGTGTCCGCGGAGGTGACCCTCGACCTGCAGACCGGCGAGCCGGGCCTCGTACTGGTCTCCGGCCGGCTGCTCGCCGAGATCACCCGGGCGCTTCCCGCACAGCCTGTGGATTTGGTCGTCGACGGAGCCAAGGCGGTGGTGACCTGCGGCAGCGCCCGGTTCACCCTGCTGACCATGCCTGTGGAGGACTACCCGTCGCTGCCCGCCATGCCGCCCGCGGCCGGGCGCGTGGGCAGTGACGTGTTCGCGTCCGCGGTGGGTCAGGTGGCCGTCGCCGCGGGCCGGGACGACACCCTGCCGATGCTCACCGGTGTCCGGATGGAGATCGACGGCGACACGGTCACGCTGGCCGCCACCGACCGGTACCGCCTGGCCGTACGCGAGCTGAAGTGGCAGCCCGACCAGCCCGAGTTCAGCGCGATCGCGATGATCCCCGGCAAGACCCTCGCCGACACCGCCAAGTCGCTCACGACCGGCGCCGAGGTGGAGATCGCGCTCAGCTCCGCGGGCGGCACCGGCGAAGGCATGATCGGCTTTTCCAGCGGGGGACGGCGTACCACGACCCGCCTGCTCGACCCGGAGTTCCCCAAGTACCGCTCGCTGCTGCCGACGGAGTTCTCCGCGCACGCGGACCTCGCCACCGGCCCGTTCGTCGAGGCCGTCAAGCGCGTGGCGCTGGTCGCCGAGCGCAACACCCCGGTACGGCTGGCGTTCCGCGGCGGCGAGGTCGTCCTGGAGGCCGGCAGCGGCGATGAGGCCCAGGCCGTCGAGGCGCTGCCCGCCGAACTGCACGGCGACGAGATCAACATCGCCTTCAACCACCAGTTCCTGCTGGAGGGGCTCGGCGCGATCGACTCCGACGTGGCCCGGCTCTCGTTCACCACGTCCACCAAGCCGGCCATCCTCACCGGCGGCAAGCCCGAGGGCGACGACAGCGCGCCCGACTACCGCTACCTGATCATGCCCATCCGCCTGTCCGGCTGACCC
>NZ_POUA01000165.1 GCF_003236385.1 Spongiactinospora gelatinilytica | reverse complement strand
CCACCGGGCCGGGGGCGACGGGGCGGCCACGGGCGTGGTCGCGGCTCGTGCACCGCAGCGTGCGCGCCCCCGCCGACTTCAGCCCGGCGGGGGAGGTGCCGCCCCGGGCCGGGGTGTCCAGCGACGGGGACGTGCGGTTGCTGTGCGTCCCGGTGCAGGACGCCGGGCTGTGCCTGATCGTGGGGCGCCATCAGGGCGCGAAGTTCCATCCGGCCGAGCTGGACAGCGTGGTGCGCCTGGTGGAGGTCGTCGCCATGCTCGCACCCGCCGGGGAGGCGACCGCCGTCGGGTGAGCTCCTACCTCGGCGAACAGGCCAGGGGCAGGATCAGCGCCGGGGCGGGTCGATCCTGCCGCCGTCGTTGGTGAACAGCATCAGGCGGTTGAGGTCCACGCCCACCCGCGCGTGCTCCCCGGCCCGCCACACCGGCCGTGAGCCGAGCCGCACGATCAGGTCGGCGCGGCGGTGGGTGCCGCTGATGGAGGCGCCGTTGAGCATGCTCTCCGGCTCCTGCTCCTGCTCCGGCTCGCGTTCGCCGCCGGACAGCAGCCGGCGCATCATCGAACGCGCCCTGCTCGGCCCGCCGCCGTTGGCCGCCTTGCCGTTCTGCCTGGGGTCGGGCGGCTCGGGCACGGCCACCGCGGGCAGCCCGGCCTCGACGTAGGCCAGCCACTCGTGGCCGTGATACTCCAGCGTCCGCACACGGCCCTGGAAGGAGGCGCCGTCGTAGGTCTCCGGGACCGGGGCGAGGGCGTCGGGCCTGATGCCGACGATGATGGTGCCGCCGGTGTGCTGGGACACGGCGTAGGCGCGCGGATCGGTCCACGGCATGGTGATCTGGTGCGGGCCGAAGTCCAGCAGGATGTACTGGTTTTGTGGGGTACGCACCTGCGGGGATAGCAGGTTGAGCTGCTGGGAGCTGAGGAAGGCGGCGACGAAGGCGGTGGCCGGGTCGTTGTAGATCTGCCCGGGGGTGCCGACGTCCTGGAGCACGCCGCGGTTCATGATGGCGATCCGGTCGGCCAGGGTCAGCGCCTCCACCTGGTCGTGCGTCACGTAGATGGTGGTGACGCCCAGCGCGCGGACCAGCGAGGAGATCTCCATTCGCAGCTCGGTGCGCATGCCCGCGTCCAGGTTGGACAGCGGCTCGTCCATCAGGAAGAGGGACGGCTGGCGGACGATCGCCCGCCCCATCGCCACCCGCTGCCGCTGCCCGCCGGAGAGCGTTCCAGGGCGCCGGTCCAACGTCTCGTCGATGTGCAGCGCCTTCGACAGTTCGATGACGCGGTCTTTGACCAGCGAGGGGTCGGCCTTGGCGATCTCCAGGGGGAAGGAGAGGTTGCCGCGTACCGTGCGGTGCGGGTAGAGCGCGCCGTTCTGGAAGACCATCGCCACGTCGCGGTCGCGCGGCGGGAGGTGGTTGGCCATGCGCCCGTCGATCCACAGGTCGCCGCTGGTGATCTCCTCCAGGCCGGCGATCATCCGTAGCAGCGTCGACTTGCCGCACCCCGAAGGGCCGAGTAGGACCAATAGCTCGCCGTCTTCGGCGCGCAGGTTGAAACGATCGACCGCGAGGACCCCGCCCGGGTAAATCTTGCTCACGTTGTCGAGGACGACCGTACTCATTGGCCTGCTCCGCCCACATCCAAAGAGATCTCTTCAGCCTCCCCACAGTGGGGCCGCTGATCCCAGGGTCGAAAGTCGGGCGCGAGACGCCATCTGTGGCGGTGCTGATTGATGAGGTAGTACATCGCGGTCGAGCGGGCTCTGTCCATACATGGTGGATATTTTCTGCATCCGTGATGATTCCGGGATGGATTTGGGACCGACTAAAATTCTGGCACTGTCATGTCCACGGTACCGTGGGCCTTCCGTGACCATCTAGGCACATCCACTATACCTTCGCTTGACCCGATGAAACCCCTGATCAACGCCATAATGGTGATGACGCTGAGTCGCCAGGGTGTGGAAACGGTTGCGGGAAGTTACCGCAAGACTCTTCAGAAATCTTCACGCCGCCGTCACCCTCGCGGTCATGTCCTCCCGCGCCGCGTGTCCCTTACGCCCCTTGCGCGACCGTTGCGCGGGCCGTGTCGGGGGCCGCCCGCTCGGGCGCGCTGAGCAGGCCGTCCGCGCGCGTAAAGTACTCCCCATGAACGGCACCCGGCTCTCCGACATCGCAGCTCAGGCAGGGGTCAGCGAGGCGACGGTGAGCCGGGTCCTGAACGGCAGGCCGGGTGTGTCGGCCACCACCAGGCAGGTCGTGCTCAGCGCCCTGGACCTGATGGGGTACGAACGCCCGCAGCGGCTGCGCCACCGTGGCAGCGGGCTGGTCGGGCTGGTCACCCCCGAGTTGGACAACCCCATCTTCCCGGCGTTCGCCCAGGCCGTGGAAAGATTGCTCGTCCAGCACGGCCTCGCGCCCGTGCTGTGCACCCGCCTGCCCGGCGGAGCGCCCGAGGACGAGTTCGCCGACCTGCTGCTGGACCGCGGGGTGAGCGGCATCGTGTTCGTCGCGGGGCCGCACGCCGACACCACCGCGCGCATGGAGCGCTACATTCGGCTCATCGAGCGGGGCACGCCGATCGTGCTGGTCGACGGATACAGCGAAGAGGTCGAGGCCCCCTTCATCTCGCCGGATGACCGGCTGTCGGCGGCACTCGCCGTACAGCACCTGGTCGACCTCGGCCACGAGCGGGTGGGGCTGGCCGTGGGGCCGCGCAGGTTCGTGCCGGTGATGCGCAAGATCGAGGGGTTCCGGCGGGCCATGTCCCGGCTGCTCGGCGCCATCGACGTCGAGGCCCTGATCTCCCATTCGCTGTTCACCGCCGAGGGCGGGCAGGCCGCGGCGGGCGCCTTGCTGGAACGCGGTTGCACGGGCATCGTGTGCGCCAGCGACCTGATGGCGCTCGGCGCGGTACGCGCCTGCCGGGAGCGCGGGCTGCGGGTCCCCGTCGACGTCTCGGTGGTCGGCTTCGACGACTCCCCGCTGATCGCCTTCACCGACCCGCCGCTGACCACGATCAGGAAGCCGATCGGCGCGATGGCGGCGGCGGCCGTCGAGACCCTCCTCGAAGGCATCAACGGAGCGCCGCCCAAGCACGCCGAACTCCTCTTCCAGCCCGAACTCGTGGTCCGCGGCTCCACCGGCTCCGGCCCCCTGGTCAACCGCTGAGGCCGCAGGCCCGGCAGGTACGGCGCCTGCGCAACCGGTAGGCGAGGGTCGCCGCGCCGAGCGCGGCCGCCCACAGCGGCCAGTAGGTCATCGGGCTGAGCAGCCAGGAGGCCGGATCGTTCCAGTCGGTCATCGCCACGACGCCGCCCACGAGGTCAGCAGCACGGCGCACATCGCGCCGCCGAGCGTCACCGGCAGCGCGCCCGGCACCTTACGGCCGGCGAGGCCGGGTACCCAGCGCGGCCACACCTCTCCCCACCGGTACACCAGGCCCAACGTCAGCACGCCGCCGCAGGCGGCGACCGTGGACAGGCCCGCGCCCGCCCACACCAGGCCGCTGCGGTGCAGTTCGGCGACCTCGGCTGCGGACATGCCGAGCGGGATGTGCAGCGCCCACGCACCTGATGACGCTGTAGCCGAACGGCGGCGCGAAGGCCACATAGGCCGCCCACTTCCCCCAGCGGGCCGCCGAGGCGGCCGAGCTCCACCGCCTCGGCGCGCCGGCGACCCTGCCGCACGCGGCGCACGCCCCCGCGGTGCGCTGCTGGAAGGCCAGTGCCGCGCCCGCCCACAGCAGTGCGCCGAACAGGCAGATGAGCTGGTTGCGCACCGGCCAGGGGAAGGCGGTGGCGAAGTAGTCCACCGGGGGCCAGCCGAACGGCAGGCCGAACAGGCACAGCGGCGCGTATCCCACCGCCATGATGATCCGTACGTCCGCGACCAGCGCGGTGAGCCCGAAGGCGGGCACCCAGCACAGCGCGGCCACTGCGACCCTGACCCGGCCCCGCGGCCGGACGCGGGTGCTCGCCGCCGCCAGTAGCGCCCCGGCCAGGCCCAGCGCCGCGATCACCGACGCCGCCGTGCCCCAGCAGCGACTCCGCCCGCGCGTCCGGTGATCAGCCCGCAGGTCACCGTGCGCCTGCTGCGCGAGCTGCGCGACCTCCGGCCGCCCGCGCCGCCCGCCGAACCGCTCCCCGGTAGGGAGGCGGAGATCGCCCGGCTGGTCGCGCACGGCCGTACCAACCCCGAGATCGCCGCCGAACTTTCCATCAGCCCCGGCACGGTCAAGACCCACGGCCAACGTGCGGCGCAAGCTGGGCGCGGCCAACCGGGTGGGCGTCGCGGCCTGGGCCTGAGGCTCGGGCCACGCCCGCTGACCCCGGACCTACCTCGCCCGCCGGGCATGAGTAGGCCCGTGGCGCCTGGTGAGGCGCCACGGGCCGTCGATCCCATGATCGCGGCACCGGGTCACGGTGCCGTCATGGCCGCCGGCGAGCCGAGGGAGGAAGGGGGCCGCCGACGTCGTCTCGGTGATCTCAGCGCAGCGCGGCGGCCTCCACGGCCAGCTTCTCGATGCGCGCGTAGTCGCCGGAGGCCAGCGCGTCCGCGGGGGTAAGCCAGGTGCCGCCGACACAGCCCACGTTCGGCAGCGCCAGGTAATCCGGGGCGTTGGCCGGGCGGATGCCGCCGGTCGGGCAGAACCGCACGTCCGGCAGCGGCCCGGCCAGGGCCGAGAGGTAGGGCACGCCGCCCGCCGCCTCGGCGGGGAAGAACTTCATCTCCTTCACACCGCGCTCGGCCAGCACCAGGACCTCGGTCGCCGTCGCGGCGCCCGGCAGGAACGGGATGCCGCTCGCCGCCATCGCGGCGGCCAGCGCGGCCGGGGCGCCGGGGCTGACCAGGAACCTCGCCCCGGCCCGTACCGAGGCGTCCACGTCGGCGGAGGTGCGCACGGTCCCCGCGCCGACCACCGCGTCCGGCACCTCGGCCGCGATGCGGGCGATGGCCGAAAGGGCGGCGTCGGTGCGCAGGGTCACCTCGATGGCCGGCAGGCCCCCCGCGACCAGGGCGCGGGCCAGCGGCACCGCGGTGTCCACGTCATCGATCACCACGACGGGCACCACGGGGGCGAGGTCGAGCACACTCATCCGTTTCTCCTCCAATATCCCTAACGTACTATTCTTCCTGATCGCTGGACCAGCCACGCCGCCGCCCCGGTCAGGGCGGGCTGGGCGTCCACGATTAGGCTCGTGGGAATATCGCGGAGATAGTCGCCGAGCGGCGGCGCGTCCTCGAACCTCGCCCGGAACTCACTCGCGCACACCCGCGCGACGATCCGCGGCAGCACCCCGCCGCCCAGGTAGACCCCGCCCCGCGCGCCCAAGGTCAGCGCCACGTTGCCGGCGAAACTGCCCAGCAGGGCGCAGAACACCTCCAGGGTCTCCCCGCACAGCCGGTCGGCGTCGGCCCGCGTGACGATCTCGGCGGCCGGCAGCCGGTCGGCGCGCACCCCGTCCACCAGCGCGAGCCCGTGGTGCAGCCGGGTCAGCCCGGGGCCGGACAGCAGCTCCTCCGCGTCCAGGTAGGTCGCCCCCTCGGCGCGCAGCGCCGCGACCACCGCCGTCTCGCGTTCGGTCACCACCGGCGGGGTGACGTGGCCGCCCTCGCACGCGACCGGCACCCAGTCCTGTCCGGCGGGCACCAGCCCGGCCACCCCGAGCCCGGTGCCCGGCCCGAGCACCGCCTTCACCGAACCCGGCCGCGGGCCGGGCGGCGCCGGGCCGCCCAGCGGGACCAGATCGGCCTCCCCCAGGTGCGGCAGCGAGAGGGCCAGCGCCTCGAAGTCGTTGAGCAGCGTGATGTCCCGGATGCCGACGTCGCGCACCGAACCGGCCCACCCGGCGTTCGTCAGATGGTAGAGGTCGCCGTCCACCGGGCCGGCGATGGCGAAGCACGCCGCGCCGGGCACGAGACCGCCCGCGTGGCCGGCCAGGTAGTCGGCCACCGCCGCGGGCATGTCGTCGTACTCCGCCACCGGCAGCACCGCCACGTGACAGGGATGCCCGCCGGGCTCGGTGACGAGCCCGAAGCGGGCGTTGGTGCCGCCGATGTCGGCCACCAGCCATGGATATGCGAATTCGGTCACAAGCCCTCGCCGTTCACACCGTAGACGCCGTTCATGGCGAAGATACCCGCGCCACGCTCGGCGGGCCCCGCCGTACGACGGAAGGCGGTGAACAGCTCTCTTCCGGTGCCCGACCACTGCTCATCGGAGGGCGGCGCGCCCTGCGGCGTACGCCGGGCCAGCTCCTCCTGCGGCACCAGCAGCTCCAGCGCGCCGCCCGCCGCGTCCAGCCGGATCATGTCGCCGTCGCGCACCAGCGCGATCGGCCCGCCCTTGGCCGCCTCCGGCGACAGGTGGATCGCCGAGGGCACCTTGCCCGACGCCCCCGACATGCGGCCGTCGGTGACGATGGCCACCCGCTGGCCCCGGTCCAGCAGCACCCCCATCGGCGGGGTCAGCTTGTGCAGCTCGGGCATGCCGTTGGCGGCCGGGCCCTGGTAGCGGATCACCGCGACGAAATCCCGCCCGTCCAGCTCGCCCGCCTCGAACGCGGCCAGCAGGTCGAGCTGGTCGTCGAAGACCAGCGCCGGGGCCTCCACCACCTGGTGCTCCGGCTTGACGGCCGAGACCTTGCTCACCGCCCGGCCCAGGTTGCCCGCCAGCACGTGGATGCCGCCGTCGGCGGAGAAGGGGTCGGCGACCGGGCGCAGCACGTCCAGGTCGCCGCTGCCGCCGGCCTGCTCCTGCCAGACCGGCGTCCCCTCCTTCAGCTCCGGCGCGCAGCGGTAGTGGCCGAGCCCGCGCCCGGCCACGGTGAGCACGTCCTCGTGCAGCAGCCCGGCGTCCAGCAGCTCGCCGATCAGCACCCGCATGCCGCCCGCCGCCTGGAAGTGGTTCACGTCGGCCTGGCCGTTGGGGTAGATCCTGGTCAGCAGCGGCACCGCCGCCGACAGCGCGGCGAAGTCGTCCCACCGCAGGTCGATTCCGGCCGCCGCGGCGATCGCCACCAGGTGCATGGTGTGGTTGGTCGACCCGCCGGTGGCCAGCAGCGCCACGACCCCGTTGACCACGGCCCGCTCGTCCACCACGTGCCCGACCGGGGTGTACTCCGGCCCGTGCGCGGTCAGCTCGACCGCCCTGCGCCCGGCCGCCTCGGTGAGCGCGTGGCGCAGCTCGGTGTGCGGGTTGACGAACGTCGCGCCCGGCAGATGCAGCCCCATGACCTCCACGACCACCTGGTTGGAGTTGGCGGTGCCGTAGAAGGTACAGGTGCCGGGGGAGTGGTAGGACTTCGCCTCGGCGTCCAGCATCTCGCCCCGGCCGATCCTGCCCTCCGCGAACAGTTGCCTGGCCCTGGCCTTGGCCTTGTTGGGCAGGCCGGAGGTCATCGGCCCGGCCGGGACGAACAGGGCGGGCAGGTGCCCGAAGTGCAGCGCGCCGATCAGCAGGCCGGGGACGATCTTGTCGCACACGCCCAGCAGCAGCGCCGCGTCGAACATGTCGTGCGACAGCGCGATCGCCGTGGCCATCGCGATGACCTCGCGGCTGTAAAGGGACAGCTCCATGCCCGCGCGGCCCTGCGTGATGCCGTCGCACATGGCCGGGACACCGCCGGCGACCTGCGCCACGCCGCCCGCCGCCCGCACCGCCGCCTTCAGCTCGGCCGGGTAGGTCTCGTACGGCTGGTGCGCGGACAGCATGTCGTTGTAGCTGGTCACGATGGCCACACCTGGCTTGACCGAACCGCGCAGGGCGAGCTTGTCGGCGGCCGGACTGGCCGCGAACCCGTGCGCCAGGTTGGCACAGCCCAGCGTGGTGCGCGCCGGGCCACGCTCCCTGGCCTCCCGCCCGGCGGCGTCCACCCGCCGCAGGTACGCCGCCCGGCTCGCCCGGCTGCGCTCGCGGATCCCGTCGGTCACCTCTTCGACGATCCGGTTCATGCCGGCTCCTCCTCGTGCCAGGCACGGCCGCTGCGGCCGAGCAGTTCGTGCGCGGAGGGCGGGCCCGCGCTGCCCGCCGGGTACGGCTCGGGCGGCGTGCCCGCCGACTCCCAGGTGGCCAGGATCGGATCGATCCACCGCCAGGCGGCCTCCACCTCGTCGCGGCGCATGAACAAGGTGGGATTGCCGTCCATGACGTCCATCAGCAGCCGCTCGTAGGCGTCGGGCACGCGGGTGCCGAAGGTGCGCGCGAAGCTCAGCCCGAGCGGCACCGGCCGCAGGGTGACCTCACCCGCGCCCGGCTCCTTGGCCATGATGTGCAGGTCGATGCCCTCGCTCGGCTGTAGCCGCAGCACCAGCCGGTTGGGCGAGCCGCCGGGGTAGATGGAGTGCGGCACGTCCTTGAACTGCACGACGATCTCCGAGCGGCGGCTCGGCAGCCGCTTGCCGGTGCGCAGGTAGAAGGGGACTCCGGCCCAGCGCCAGTTCTTCACCTCGGCCCGGATCGCGGTGAAGGTCTCCACCCGGTAGGAGGCGTCGGTGGGCGGGGAGCGGTCGGGCTCGTCGAGGTAACCGGGCATGCCGGGGGCCTCGGCGTACTGCCCGCGCACGGTGAACCGGTCCGCCTCCGATCCGCTGATCGGCCGCAGCGCCTGGAGGACCTTGAGCTTCTCGTCGCGGATGGACTCACGGTCGTTGCGCGCCGGAGGTTCCATGGCCACCAGGCACAGTAGTTGCAGCAGGTGGTTCTGCACCATGTCGCGCAGCGCCCCGGCCTGGTCGTAGTAGCCGCGCCGGCCGGGCGTGCCGACCGTCTCGGTCACGCTGATCTGGACGTGGTCGATCCACAGCGAGTTCCAGATCGGTTCCAGGAAGGCGTTGGCGAAGCGCAGCACCAGCAGGTTCTGCACGGTCTCCTTGCCCAGGTAGTGATCGATCCGGTAGATCTGCGACTCGGCGAAGATGGCGCCCACCTCGTCATTGATCTGCCGGGCGCTGGCCAGGTCACGGCCGAGCGGCTTTTCCAGCACCACCCGGGAGCGCGGGGTGACCAGGCCGGCCTGCTGTACCTGGCGGCAGAACGGCCCGAAGGTCATCGGCGGGCTGGCCAGGTAGAAGATCCGGTCGCGGTCCTCGTGCCCGGCGAGCAGGCCGGCCAGTGCCCGCCACCCTTCGTGCGCGGCCCCGTCGTCGTGGACGTCCACCGGCACATGCCGCAGCCGCGCCAGGAACCGCCGCCACACCGCGGGGTCATCGCCTTCCGGTACGGCCGCGCGGACCTGGGCGTCCACCTTGCCGCGCAGGTCGTCGTCGGTCAGGCCGCCGCGGGACAGGGCGATGATCCTGGTCTGCGGCGCCAGGCGGCCGTCGCGGTCGCAGTGATAGAGGGCGGGCAGCAGCTTGCGCATGGACAGGTCGCCGGTGCCGCCGAACACGACGAGGTCCGCGTCATGCGGGGTCGCGCGCTGGGCGGCGGGGGTTGGCGAGGGGTTCACGACGGAGGCTCCGATGATCTACCTGGACGGGGACAGATCGGACACTAGCCACATCTTCCGCTCCAGACAAGCCGAGTTTTGTCATTCGAGATGAATAAGTAGTTACTTCTCATTGCATAAGAGGGTGTGATTCACTTGGTCGATGGTCCGACGTTCCGCCGCTCCGCTCGCCTCCAGCGGCGACGTGCTGCACCTCATTCGCGCCGGTGAGGCCGTCACCCGCGCCGAGATCGGCAGGGTGACCGGGTTGTCCCGGCCCGCCGTGGCGCTGCGGGTGAGCGAGTTGCTCGACCGCGGCCTGGTGGTGGAGGACACCGAAGGGCCCTCGACGGGCGGGCGTCCGCCCGCCCGGCTGTCGTTCAACGCCCAGGGCGGGGTGGTGCTGGTCGCCTCGCTGGGCGCCGGCCGTACTCAGATCGCCGTCTGCGACCTCGCCGGCACGGCGCTGTCCACCGCGGAGGTGACGATCGACGTGGAGCGCGGGCCGGACGTCGTGCTCCCGCTGCTGATGGACACCTGGGAGAGCCTGCTCGCCGACCGGCCCGCCGCCCAGGTGCGCGGCGTCGGCCTGGGAGTGCCGGCCACGGTGGAGTTCGCCGCCGGCCGTACCGAGAGCGTGCGTGTGATGGCGAGCTGGACCGGCCTGGTGATCCCGCCGATCATCGCCGAGCGGTTCCCCGTCCCGGTGTTCGTGGACAACGACGTCAACGTGATCGCCATCGGCGAGCACCACGCGGCCTACCGCGGCGAGGTGGACGACCTGCTGTTCGTCAAGGTCTCCACCCGCATCGGCGCCGGGGTGATCTCCGGTGGCCAGATCATGCGCGGGGCGCTGGGCGCGGCGGGCGAGATCGGGCACATCCCGGTGCGCGACGGCGGGGGAGTGCTGTGCCGCTGCGGCAGCGTCGACTGCCTGGACTCGGTGGCCAGCGCCACCGCGATGCTGCGCGTGCTGCGCGAGCGCGGGCGTCAGGTCTCCGGGCTTGCCGACGTCGTGGCCCTGGTGCGCGCGGGCGACGCGGAGACCATGGCGGTCATCCGGGATGCGGCGCGCAAGCTCGGCGAGGTCGTGGCCAGCGCGGTCAACCTGCTCAACCCGGCCGTCGTGGTGCTCGGCGGCGACCTGGCCGAGACCTTCCAGCCACTGGTGTCAGGGGTACGCGAGGTCGTCTACCGCAGGTCCACCGCCCTGGCCACTCGAAACCTGCGCATCGAGCCGAGCAGGCTCGGCCCGGGTGCGGGCGTCACCGGGTGCGCGCTGATGGTGCTGGCCAACATCCTCGCGCCCGAGGCGGTGGACGCCTCGCTGTCGGCCGAGCCTCGGGCCACCGTCTCCTGACAGGCCGTCCGCGGGCTACGCCTCGGCGTGCTGGATCAGGCAGTGCAGCGCCTGTTCGAGTTCGCGGGCGTTCGTGGCAGGCCGCGACCACGGCAGGCGCAGCAGTTCGGGGTCGTCCAGCCCGGCCCGCACGGTGATCCCGTACCGATCCAGCTCCCACAGCCACACGTCCGGCGCGGACAGCGCCCCGGCCAGGTGGCGTACGGCCAGCGTGAGCTGCTCGCGGTGGCAGGCGTTGACGTGCTTGATCATCCGCTCGGCGCTCTCGTGGCACGGGTCGGGCGCGGCCGACAGGTAGTCCTCGGCCTCCAGCACCCCCGACTCCATCCCGGCCAGGTAGATGACCTGCCCGACGTCGACCCGGAGCAGCCTCGCCGCCTCGCCGGGCTCCTCCACGGCCTGGAACAGCAGTTCGTCGGGGCAGTGCTCGGCGACCGCGACGGCGGAACGCCGCGCCTCGTGCGCCGGGACCGGCTCCAGCCAGCCGCGGACCTTCAGCATGCCGCGCGTGCGGCGCCGGCCGCCGAGGTCCCGGCAGGCGATGAGGTCCACGGTGACCACCGTCTGTTCGGGCAGGCCGGCCAGCGGATGCCCCGGCGTGACCAGCAGCACCGGGCGGCCCTCGGGGTCCACGCCGCCCCTGGCCGGTACGGCCGGGCGCGGCGACGACGCCACGGAGACGTGGGTGGGCGCGGCCCCCACGGCGAGCGTGCGGACGCGTTCGGAAATGGGCGCTGCTGCAACGGGTCGCTGCACGACCGTTCTCCTTCGCCTCGATGTGACGATACTGCTAAGGTTAGGCTTACCTAATTAAGGTACCTAAGCACAGTGAGGTGATCGTGCGCTACACCGGCCCCAAAGTGAGGTTGTCCCGCCGCGCGGGCGTGCCGCTGACCAAGAAGGCGGTGCGTTACTTCGAGGACCGCCCCTACCCGCCGGGCGAGCACGGCCGAAAGACCAGCCGCCGCAACACCGGCGACTACGGCCTGCGCCTGATGGAGAAGCAGAAGCTGAGGTGGTACTACGACGTCTCGGAGAAGCAGATGCGCAGATACTGGGAGGCGGCGCAGCGCAAGCCGGGCCGATCGGGCGCCGAGCTCGTCGTCCTGCTGGAGTCGCGCCTGGCCTCCCTGGTCCTGCGCGCCGGATTCGCCCCGTCGATCTACGCCGCGCGGCAGTACATCACACACGGCCATATCACGGTGGACGGCCGCAAGGTGGACATCCCCAGCTACCTCGTCAAGCCCGGCCAGGTCATCGGCGTCCGGCCGCGCTCGCGGGGCAGGCAGCCGTTCGTGGCGGCGGCCGAAGGCGTGCACGCCGACGAGGTGAGCGCCCCCTACCTGGCCGTGGACCACGGTGAGCTGCGCTTCACGCTGCTCAGCAGGCCCGAGCGGGAGCAGGTGCGCATCCCGGTGGACGAACGGCTGGTCGTGGAGCACTACTCCCGCTGAGCCGTCGCGCTCTCCTTGCCCGGTACGGTCTCGCGGAGCACGGCCAGCTCGGCGCGGACGGCGGCCAGCTCCGCGAGCACCGTCCGGCCGAGGCGGTCGTGGGCGGCATCGTCGTCGTCCATCGCCCGCACGACCACCGCGATGAACAGGTTGAGCACCACGAACGTGCAGGTCAGCATGAACACCACGAAGAAGATCCAGGCCGAGGGGTGCCGGGCCATGATCTCCCTGCCGATGTCGGACCAGGCGTCGCCGGTCATCATCTGGAACAGGGTGAACAGCGAGGTGGGCAGCGAGCCGAAGTACTCCGGGGCGGTCGCGCCGTACAGCTTGGTGCCCATCACCGCCGCCACGTAGAGCACCAGCGACAGCAGCGCCACGATCGAGGTCATCCCCGGCACCGCGGTCAGCAGCGCCGACACCACCCGTCGCAGGCTCGGCACGGTCGAGATCAGCCGGAGCGCGCGCAGCACCCGCAGGGCGCGCAGCACCGAAAGGCCGCCCGCCGTGGGCAGCAGCGAGACCCCCACGATCGCGGTGTCGAACAGGTTCCACGGATCGCGGAAGAAGGCCGGGCCCTGGGCGTACAGCTTGGCCAGCAGTTCGGCCACGAACAGGTAGAGGGCCATGTGGTCGATGAAGGCGAGCACGGGCCCGTAGGCGTGGACCACGGACGGCGAGGTCTCCAGTCCCAGCGTCGCGGCGTTGACCACGATCACCACCGTGATGAACCGCTGGAACCCGGTCGACTCGACGGTCGCGCGGACACGCTCCCGCATGTGCTGAAACTTCCCCTCATCGCGTCAGGCACGGCATCAAGAGCTTAAAGGATCTTTTCCGCACACCCGTCGAACCCGCCCGCCGCCTCACAGAAAGCTCGCAGATCCGCTGCGGAATCGCTCAGCGCGGTCGTGCAGCCTGGTCCCCAGTGCCCAGGGCGGGCACGGTGAGCGGGTCATATCCTGACAAGCACGGCGGGCGACGGGATGGCGGGTGACCAGGCGGTGACGGGACACATCACCGGGGCGGGCGAGCGGCTGCTCGTGGTGGACGACGAGCCGACCGTCCGCGAACTGCTCTCGGCGACCCTGCGGTTCGCCGGCTTCACGGTGACCTCGGCCGCGACCGGCGAGCAGGCCGTGCGCGCGGCCCGCGAGGACCCTCCCGACCTGGTGCTGCTCGATGTGATGCTGCCCGACATGGACGGCTTCGAGGTGGTCGAGCGGCTGCGCTCGGTCGCCGGCCGGGGCGCGCGCGGCCGGGTCCCCGTGCTGTTCCTGACCGCCCGCGACTCCCCGGCCGACAAGATCAACGGCCTGACGCTGGGCGGCGACGACTACGTCACCAACCCCTTCGACCTGGAGGAGCTGATCGCCCGCATCCGCGCCGTGCTGCGCCGCACCGGCGGCGGGCGCCCGGAGGGCGTCCTGGCGGTCGCCGACCTCGAAGTCGACCCCGAGGGCCACCAGGCGCTACGGGCCGGCGAGCCGGTCCGCCTGTCCCCGACGGAGTTCCGGCTGCTGCACTACCTCGCGCTCAACGCGGGGCGGGTGGTGTCCAAGGCCCAGATCCTGGAACACGTCTGGCACTACGACTTCAACGGCGACGCCAGCATCGTGGACACCTACGTCAGCTACCTGCGCCGCAAGATCGACGGCGGGGAGCCGAAGCTGATCCACACCGTGCACGGCGTCGGCTACGTGCTGCGCCGCCCCCGATAGGAGGGCCCGCCCATGACGGCCAGGATCTCGCTGCGGACGCGGTTGCTGGTGATCGCGATGGGGTTGCTGCTCGTGGGCCTCGCGGTCAGCTCGGCCGTGGTGGTGAGCATGCTCAAGTCGCACCTGGTCGGCCGGGTGGATCAGCAGATGCGCCCGCTGGCGCAGTTGTTCGCCCGGCTCTCGCCCGGGCTGCTGCCGCCGGCCAGGTCCGGTGACGCGATGCGGGCCCTGGCCGGTGAGTTCGACCTGCTGGACGGCCTTTACGCGGCCTACCTGACCCCCACCGGAGCCGTCGAGCTGGCCGGCTGGCGGACCACGCCGCCCGCCGACGGCCTGCCCGCGCTGCCCAGACTGGACGCCGCGGCCGTGGCCGCGCGCGGCGGCGAGCCGTTCGCCGTGACGGGCGGCGACGGCGAGACCGCCTGGCGGGTGATCGCGCTGCCCCGCGTCGCCGAGCAGATTCCGGAGGGCGCCGCGCCCCCCGAGCCGGGCACCGGCATCGTGATGGCCGCGTCGCTGAGCGGGGTGGAGTCCACCGTCGCCCGGCTCACCGTCGTGTGCGCGCTGACCGGGCTCGGGCTGCTCGCGGTGCTGACCGCCGCGGGCTGGTACGCGATGCGGGCCGGACTCGCCCCGCTGCGCCGGATCGAGGAGACCGCCGCCGCCATCGCCGCCGGAGACCTCGCCAGACGCGTCCCGGAGAGCATGCCGCCGCGTACCGAGGTGGGGCGGCTGTCCACCGCCCTGAACGGCATGCTGGGGCAGATCGAGCAGGCGTTCGCGGCCCGGGAGGAGTCGCAGGCGCGGATGCGCCGGTTCGTCGCCGACGTCAGCCACGAGCTGCGCACCCCGTTGTTCGGCATCAGAGGGTTCTCCGAGCTGTACCGGATGGGCGGCCTGACCGGCCCGCACGACGTGGACACCACCATGGCCCGCATCCACAGCGAGTCGGGCCGCCTGGCCGCCCTGGTCGAGGACCTGCTGCTGCTCGCCCGGCTGGACGAGGGCGCCGCCGCGCCGCCGATGGACCTGGCCCCGATGGACCTGCGCACGCTGGCCGCCGACGCCCGGCAGGACCTGCGGGCGCTCGACCCGTCGCGGCCGATCCGGCTGACCGGGGTGGACCCCCGGTCCGCCCCGTCCGGCGCCCCCGTGCTCGGCGACGAGGCCAGGCTCCGCCAGGTGATGGCCAACCTGGTGGGCAACGCGGTGGCGCACACCCCCGCGGGCACCGCGGTGCGCGTCGGGGTCGGGACGCGCGGCGGCGAGGCGCTGCTGGTGATCGAGGACGAGGGCCCCGGACTGACAGGCGAGCAGGCGGCCCGGGTCTTCGACCGCTTCTACCGGGTGGACGGCTCCCGGGGCCGGGAAC
>NZ_POUA01000164.1 GCF_003236385.1 Spongiactinospora gelatinilytica | reverse complement strand
CCCTGACCGCCCAGCCCCCGCCAATCCCCTGACCCTGCCTCCCAATCCGCGCATCGTCATCTGGTGGACGCGCGGCGGTGGGGTGGTGCCGGGGATTCGTGTTCGCCGCCGGTATCCTTGATCGACATGGACCACCGCAGGCGGATTCCGCGTACGGACGCCGTGCTGGCCGACCCGCGGATGCGCGCGGTGCTGTCCGCGCTGGGCCGGGCGCAGGTCAAGGCGGCCGTCGCGGCGGCCCAGGAGCGGGCCAGGGCCGGTGAGATCGCCCCCGCCGACGTGGTGGAGAGCGCGCTGACGGCGCTGGCCCCGGCCGCGCCGCTGCGCCCGGTGATCAACGCCACGGGGGTGCTGCTGCACACCAACCTCGGCCGCGCCCCCCTCGCCGAGGCCGCGATCGAGGCCGTGGCCGCCGCCGCCGGTCCGGCCGACGTGGAGTTCGACCTGGTCACCGGCCGTAGGGCGCGGCGTGGCAGGAGCGCGCTCGCGGCGCTGGCCGCCGCCGTCCCCGAGGCCGGCGACGTCCACCTGGTCAACAACAACGCCGCCGCGCTGGTCCTCGCCGCGACCGCGCTGGCCGCCGACGGCGGCGAGATCGTGATCAGCCGCGGCGAGCTGGTCGAGATCGGCGACGGGTTCCGCATCCCCGAACTGCTGACCGCGACCGGCGCGACCCTGCGCGAGGTCGGCACGACCAACCGCACCACCCCGGCCGACTACGCGGCGGCGGTCGGCCCGCGGACCGGGTTCGTGCTGAAGGTGCACCCTTCCAACTTCCGGGTGGAGGGCTTCACCGGCGCGGCCGGAATCGCCCAGCTGACCGGTCTCGGCGTGCCGGTGGTGGCCGACGTCGGCTCGGGGCTGCTGGAGCCGGAGCCGGTGCTGCCCGACGAGCCCTCGGTGCGCGGCGCGCTGCGCGAGGGCGCCGACCTGGTGACCGCGAGCGGCGACAAGCTGGCCGGCGGCCCGCAGGCCGGGCTGCTGCTCGGCCGGGCCCACCTGGTCGAACGGCTCAGACGGCACCCGCTGGCGCGGGCGCTGCGGGTGGACAAGCTCACCCTGGCTGCGCTGGAGGCCACCCTGCACGCCCCCGAGACCCCCGTACGGCGGGCGCTGCTCGCGACGGCCGGGGCGCTACGCGAGCGCGCCACCGCGATAGCCGCCCAACTGAGCCACCTCGACATCACGGTGGAGGACGTGGCGGCCACCGTGGGCGGCGGCGGCGCGCCCGGAGTACGCCTGCCCAGCGCGGCGGTGAGCCTGCCCGCCCGGTTCGCCACCCCACTACGCACCGGCGAACCCCCGGTCGTGGGCCGGGTGGAGGACGGCCGGCTGCTGCTCGACCTACGAGCGGTGCCCGAAGGCCGTGACGCCGACCTGGTAAAGGCGATCACCGCCGCCGTCCGGTGATCACAACCCGCACACCACGAGGAACATGCCCCCACGGTCGTCAGAGTTCGCGTAGGGCGGGAAGCAGGTCGCTCTTGGCCCAGGCGAAGAATGGGTCCTGGTGTTCGGCGCCGACCTGTACCAGGGCGATGTGGGTGAAACCGGCGTCGACATACTTGCGGACGGCCTCAACGACCGCGCCGACGTCTGATCCGCACGGCACTGTGGAGGCCACGTCGTCGGGGGTGACGGTCTCGGCGGAGGCGGCGAAGTTGACCGGTCCGGGGAGTTCGGCCATGACCTTCCAGCCGGCCGCCGACCAGCGCCACAGCCGGTGGGCCCGCTCCTTGGCGGCGGCGGCGTCGGTGTCGTAGGCGATCGGGAGCTGGCCGTACACGGGCTTGCCCTGTCCGCCGCCCGCGGTGAAGGCGGCCACCAGGTCCGCGTCGGGTTCGGTGGCCACCAGGGCGTCGCCGTACTCCGCGGCGATCTCCGCCGAACGCGGTCCCGAGGCCGCGATCGCCAGCGGGACCGGACGCTCGGGCAGGTCGTAGAGCTTGGCGGAGTCGAGGTCGAAGAACTCCCCGCGATACTCGCGGTAGCCGCCGCCGAACAGGCGCTGGATGATCTCGATGGCCTCACGGAACATCAGGTGCCTGGTGTCCACCGACGGCCAGGCGTGCCCCACGACGTGCTCGTTGAGGTTCTCCCCCGCGCCCAGCCCCAGCGTGAAGCGGCCCTCCGACAGCACCCCCATGGTGGCCGCCTTCTGCGCCACCACCGCCGGGTGGTACCGCATGATCGGGCAGGTCACGTAGGTCATCAACGGCAGCCGCTCGGTCGCCTGCGCCGCCGCGCCGAGCACCGACCACGCGTACGGCGAGTGCCCCATCTCCTCAAGCCACGGGAAGTAGTGGTCGGAGATGACCGCGTAGTCGAAACCGGTCCGCTCGGCGGTCGCGACGTCGCGCACGAGCTGACCGGGCGAGGTCTGCTCGCACATCATCGTGTAACCGATCTCTGCCATGCCGGGCACCTACCCGTGGTTCGCCCCGCACAACGCCAAGCCTTCGCCCAGGTCGGCCAAGTGGTGGCGGCGCGGGCCGCTCAGCCGCCGAGCAGGTCCACCAGGTCGTCGGCGTGCTCCTCTTCCTCCGCCATGATCGACTCCATCAGCCGCCTGGTGGTGGGGTCGCCCTCGCCCAGCCAGCGGATGATCTCCTGGTAGGTGGCGATGACGATCCGCTCGGCCTCCAGGTTGTCGCGCAGCATCTGCTGAAGGTCGTGGTCGGCGGGCGTGGTGTAGTCGGTGTGCGCGCGCTCGGCCAGCCTGGCCGGGTCGAACTCCGGCTCGCCGCCGAGCTGGGAGACCCGTTCGGCGGCGCGCAACGCGTGGTCGAGTTCCTCCTTGGCGTGCTCGGTGAACTCGGCCGACACCTGCGCCCGGTCCACGCCCACCGCCGAGATGGCGTGCCGAGTGTAACGCAGCCAGCACACCACCTCGGTCGCGATCACATCGTTGAGGATCTCGACGACGCGCTCCCGGTCCTTGCCATAGCCCTCGGTCACCGGTCCTTCGGCCATCTTCTGCCGTGCCTGCTCGCGGATCCTCGTCACGTCGAGTACGAAGTCATCGCTCATGCCACTTGCCCCCGAACGGTGTTCTGCCTGCTCATCGGCAGGATAGGAGGCGATCGGCCCGGCCTCGCGCTAGCCGGCGGCGTGTCGCGCGGTCCCTTCCTGGACGACCGTCCCCTCCTGGATCACCGTGCGGCGCCCGGGGTGCGACCACAGCACCGCAGGGTCGGTGAACGGGTCGCCGGGCAGCACGAGCAGGTCGGCGACGGCGCCCGGCCGTACCCTGCCGAGGTCGGAGCGGCCGATCAGGTCGGCGTTGACGCTGGTGGCGGCGCGCAGCGCGGCGAGCGGCCCCTCGACCTCGCTTTGCAGGCGCAGGCCGTTGAGCTGCTCGTCCTCCAGCACGCCCATCAGGTCGGTGCCGAAGCCGATCCGCACGCCGGCCCGCCTGGCCAGCTCGATCGCCTTGCGGCCGGCGTCCAGGACCTCGCGGTTCTTGTCCTGGGAGACCTGCGCGAGCCCGACCTCCGCGCCGCGCCGGTCCATCGCGTCGTAGGTGGCGAGCGTGGGCACCAGGAACGCGCCGCGCTCGGCCATCAGCTCCGCCGTCGCGGCGTCCATCAGGTTGCCGTGCTCGACGCTGCGCACGCCGTTCTCGACGGCATGCGCGATGGCCTCGGGCGAGTAGGCGTGCGCGGCGACGTAGCTGCCGCGCCGCGCGGCCTCGTCGGTGACCGCGCGGATCTCCTCGGCGGAGTACTGCGGAACGCGGATCGGGTCGGTCGGCGAGACGACCCCGCCCGACGCCATGATCTTGATCGCGTGCGCGCCGCGCCGGAACCTGTCGCGTACGGCCCGCCGCAGCGGGTCCACTCCGTCCACCACCTCGCCCATGTGCGTCCAGCAGGCGCACAGGTCCGCGTCGGCGGGCCGCAGGTCGCTGTGCCCTCCGGTCTGGCTGAGCGCCGGCCCGGTGTAGAGGTAGCGCGGCGCGGGGATCAGCCCTTCGGCGATGGCCTTGGCCAGGCCGGGGTCCCCCCCGGCGACGTCGCGGACGGTGGTGAACCCGCGGGCCAGCGCCGCGCCGAGCCGCCGCGCGCCGGCCAGCGCCATGTAGCTGAGCGGGCTGGACTCGAGCGTCAGCAGGTCCAGGGCGGTGCCGTAGGCGTGGAAGTGGGCGTCGATGAGCCCGGGCACCACCGTGCCGCCGCCCCCGTCGAGGACCTGATCGGCCTGCGGCGGGGTGCCTCCCACCTGAACGATCTTCCCGTCCGAAATGTGGACCGGGCCTTCCTTCAGGTCCCCGGACTCCCCGTCGAACACCGTCACGTTGACGATCGTCAAGCTCACGCTGAGGTCTCCCCGTCTACTCGGCATCGCCTGACATTTTGCCGGTGACCAGGTCAGGACCGGAACGGGGGCCCCTCCTGAGCACGGGGCGGCCACTCCGGGAGGGTCGCCCGCCCGGACTCCACGTCCCGGACGGGAGGCGGACCGGGCAGGGTGGGCGGGCCGGGGGGCGCGTCCTGGACCCTGCGGGCGTACTCCTCCAGCCCCTCGACCTGCCGGGTCACCGCGCGCACCGAACGGGCCAGCGCCTCCCGCCGTGGCCCGAGCGCGGCCCGCAGTTCCGGGGTCATCGCCTCGTGCATCGCGTCGGCCTGTCCGGCGCGCAGCCCGAAAGAACGAGATGTAAGAGCTTGATCGGACATCTTATGACAGGTCAGCCTGGGTATCCGGACTTCGATTCGGAATGTCACCCGCAGGAGGTATGTTTCGGATGCGAGGGTGGTGACACGACGGGCAGAAGGGTCATGGGGCGGGACAACCCGGCGGATTCGGCCGGCCTGAGTGAGACGTTCTTGAGCGGGCATCGCCGGTACACGAGCCGGCAGGTGGCCGCGATGGCCGGTGTGCCGATGTACCGCGCCCGCCGCCTGTGGCGCGCGCTCGGCTTCGCCAACGTCCCCGACGACGCGGTGGAGTTCACCCAGGCCGACGTCGAGGCGCTCAAGACGCTGGTCGGCATGGTCACCGCGGGGGCCTACGACGATGACCACCTGCTGCTGATGACCAGGTCGCTCGGCAGCTACACGGCCAGGCTCGCCGAGTCCCAGGCCGAGCTGGGCGCGGAGGCGCTGGCCACGGCCGGGGTGCCGATGGCCGAGCGGGGCGCGGCCTGGCGCGGCCGGGCCGCCTGGGTGCTTCCCGACCTGGAGAAGCTGCTGATCTACTCCTGGCGGCGGCACCTGGCCTCGGCGGCCGGCCGGCTGGTCGATCAGGAGAGCAACGCCGTGCGGCTGGCCGTGGGCTTCGCCGACCTCGTCGGGTTCACCCGGCTCAGCAGGCAGATCTCCGAAGGCGAGCTGGCCAGGCTGGTCGAGCGGTTCGAGGGCCGGTCGGCCGACGTGATCGCCTCCTCGGGCGGGCGGCTGGTCAAGACGCTCGGCGACTCGGTGCTGTTCGTCACCGACACCGCGCACGAGTCCGCGGAGATCGCGCTGCGGCTGCTGGAGGTCCACGGCCGCACCCGCGGCATGCCCGCGCTCCGCGTCGGCCTGGCCATCGGGCAGGTCATCGGCCGGATGGGCGACGTGTTCGGTGCCCCGGTCAACCTGGCCAGCAGGCTCACCGCGCTGGCCGAGGCGGCCAGCGTGCTGGCCGACCAGGCGATGGCCGAGGCGCTGGCCGACGACGCCGCCTTCGCGCTGCGCTCGGGCGAGCGGGTGACCGTCCGCGGGGTCGGCGAGGTCACGCCCTTCGTGATCCGCCGCCGGCGGCGACCGGCCTAGCCCTCCGTCTGCGGGGTAGCGGAGCGGGATCGCGACTTCGGGGGCGACGCAAGCCCCGCCTGGCTGCGCCGGGAGGTGGAGCAGAGCCTGTCCGCGCTCGGAATCGACCACATCGACCTGTACCAGATCCACTGGCCCGACCCTCGCACGCCGCTCGCCGACACGGCCGCCGCGCTCGGCGACATGATCCGGGAGGGGCTGATCCGGCACGCCGGGGTGTCCAACTTCGACGTCGAGGAGATGCGGGAGTTCGGGGAGACGCTGCCGGTGGAGACGTTGCAGCCGCCATACCACCTGTTCGAGCGGGACATCGAGACCGACGTCCTGCCGTACTGCGCGGAGCGCGGGATCGGCGTGCTCGCGTACGGCCCGCTGGCGCACGGCCTGCTCGGCGGGGCCTTCGACGAGTACACGACCTTCCCCGCCGACGACTGGCGCTCGGCCGGCCCCGACTTCACCGGCGAGACCTTCCGCCGCAACCTCGCGGTGGTCGGCCCGCTGCGGGAGTTCGCGCGGCGCAAGGGGGCGACGGTCGGCAGCTCGCCGTGGCGTGGGTGCTCGCCGCGCCGGCGGTGGACGCGGCGATGGACGCGGCGATCGTCGGCTCGCGCCGGCACGCCCACCTCAAGGAGAGCGCCGGCGCGGTGGACCTGGAGCTGACCGGCGACGACCTCGCCGAGATCGACCGGATCGTGAGCGCGGCGAGCCCGGTGACCGGCCCCCGTCCCGACTGAAAGGACCGGCCCGGCGGTTATGCCGGGCGGTCCCGGGTAGGCGGGTGGTTCAGCCGGACAAGCGAGACGACATCGACGTAGCTGGGCGCCCGCCGCGCCCGAGGGGGAACGACGATGACAAGCGGTGACTTCTGGCCGTACGGCTACAGCCCGCTGGACGAGTTGCTGGCGAGGTTCTTCGGCGGGCTCGGACCGCCGGAGCAGGCCGGGGCGGAGTCCCGGCGGCGCGTGGACATCGGCCGCCTGCTCAGCGAGGACGCCGTCGAACTGCTCCGCAAGGCGGTGCACGAGGCGTCCGAGCAGGGCGCGCAGTACCTCGACACCGAGCACCTGCTGTGGGCCGCGACCAGGCTGGATTCGACGCGCGGCCTGCTTTCGCGGGCCGGGGCCGACCCGGACGCGCTCGCGGAGGCGATCTCGCGGCAGGCCGAGCGGGGCGAACCCCGGCAGGGGCCGATGCCGCTGGCCCCGGCCGCCAAGCGGGCCCTGCTCGCGGCGCGCGACATCGCCAGGGCCTCGGGCGCGTCCTACATCGGGGCGCAGCACCTGCTGGTGGCCCTGTCGGCCAACTCCGACTCGACGGCCGGTCGCCTGCTGCGCGACGCGCGGGTCACCCCGCAGTCCCTGGGCGCGGAGGCCGTCGAGCGGGGCGAGGCCCCGGCCGCTCCCCGGCCGAGCAGCACGCCCACGCTCGACCAGTACGGCCGCGACCTGTGCCAGGCCGCCAGGGACGGCGGGATCGACCCCGTCATCGGCAGGGACGAGGAGATCGCCCAGACCGTGGAGGTGCTGTCCCGGCGCACCAAGAACAACCCGGTGCTGCTCGGCGAGCCCGGCGTCGGCAAGACCGCCATCGTCGAGGGGCTCGCGCAGCGCATCGTGGACGGCGAGGTGCCGAAGACGCTCGCGGGCAAGCGGGTGATGCAGGTGGACCTGGCCGGGATGGTGGCCGGCACCAAGTTCCGCGGCGAGTTCGAGGAGCGGATGAAGAACGTCGTGGACGAGATCCGCGACAACGCCGACGACCTGATCGTGTTCATCGACGAGTTGCACACGGTGGTCGGCGCGGGCGGCGCGGAGGGCGCCATCGACGCCTCCAACATGCTCAAGCCCGCCCTGGCGCGCGGTGAGCTGCACGTCATCGGCGCGACGACGCTGGACGAGTACCGCCGGTACATCGAGAAGGACGCGGCGCTGGAGCGGCGGTTCCAGCCGATCTTCGTGCCGGAGCCGGCGGTGGAGGACACCATCGCGAT
Source organism: Spongiactinospora gelatinilytica (assembly GCF_003236385.1). Classification (GTDB taxonomy): domain Bacteria; phylum Actinomycetota; class Actinomycetes; order Streptosporangiales; family Streptosporangiaceae; genus Spongiactinospora; species Spongiactinospora gelatinilytica. Next base: position 7,736 of record NZ_POUA01000164.1, on the reverse strand, counting down.
CCTGCGCGGGCTGCGCGATCGGTACGAGGCCCACCACCAGGTGCGTTTCACCGACGAGTGCCTGGTGGCCGCGGCCGAGCTGTCCGACCGGTACCTGACCGGCCGCTTCCTGCCGGACAAGGCCATCGACCTGATGGACCAGGCCGGCGCGCGGGTCGCGCTGCGCACCAAGACGACGCCGGGCGGCACCCGCGAGCTGGAGGAGCGCGTGGAGGGCCTGCTGCGCGAGAAGGACCAGGCGGTCTCCGGCGAGGACTACGAACGGGCCAGGGAACTGCGGGACGAGATCGCCGACCTGCGCCGTCAGATCGACGACTCCCAGGGCGAGCAGCAGGGGGTGCCGGAGGTCACCGCGGAGGAGATCGCCGCGGTCGTCTCCCGGGCCACCGGGATTCCGGTCGCCCGGCTCACCCAGGAGGAGAAGGACCGGCTGCTGGCCCTGGAGGAACGGCTGCACCAGCGTGTGGTCGGCCAGGACGAGGCCGTGGAGGCGGTGGCCGAGGCCGTGCGGCGCTCGCGCGCCGGGCTCGGCGACCCGAACCGGCCGATCGGGTCCTTCCTCTTCCTCGGCCCGACCGGCGTGGGCAAGACCGAACTGGCCCGCGCGCTGGCCGAGGCGCTGTTCGGTGACCAGGACCGGATGGTCCGGTTCGACATGAGCGAGTTCCAGGAGCGGCACACGGTGTCCCGGCTGGTCGGCGCGCCGCCGGGGTACGTGGGGTACGAGGAGGCCGGGCAGCTCACCGAGACGGTGCGGCGGCGGCCCTACTCGGTGGTGCTGCTGGACGAGATCGAAAAGGCCCACGCCGACGTGTTCAACCTGCTGCTCCAGGTCATGGATGACGGGCGGCTCACCGACGCGCAGGGCCGCACGGCGGACTTCAAGAACACCGTGCTGATCATGACCTCGAACCTCGGCGCGGACGTGATCATGTCCCATCCCGGCGAGGCGGCCGCCGAGTTGCGCGGCCACCTGAGCCGGCTGCTGCGGCACGCGTTCCGGCCGGAGTTCCTGAACCGGATCGACGAGATCATCATCTTCCGCAGCCTGGACGACATCCAGTTGCGGCAGATCACCGGTCTGCTGCTGGAGGAGAGCAGGCGCCGCCTGCACGCCCAGGACATCGGGATGGAGATCGACCCGGTGGCGGTCGACTGGCTGGCCAGGCAGGGCTACCAGCCCGAGTTCGGCGCCCGGCCGCTGCGCCGGGTCATCCAGCGCAAGGTGGACAACACGCTGTCGCGGATGCTGCTGGACGGCACACTGCGGCCCGGCCAGCGGGTGCATCTCGGCGTGCGCGAGCACGACCTGGCGTTCACCGTGCTGGAAGGGACCGAGTCCGCCCCCGGCGAGGGGCAGGAGCCGCAGGCCAGGGCCACTCCGGAGCACCGGCCCGAGCTGGATCGCGGCAAGGAGGAGGATCGCCGCCGCGACGCCTCGGGGTTCTACCTGTAGCCGTCCGCGGGGGGGCGTTCCCGTCTGCCGTGCGCAGAGGGCCCGGCAGGCGGGGACGCCAGGCGGGACAGGTCAGGTCAGGAGCGTCCTTCAGGGTCGAGCTTCAGGATCGAGGCCGTCCAGCAGGGCGTCCAGGCCCGCGTGGACGGCGTCCATGCCCGCGCCCCGCTCACGCAGGTTGTAGGCGATCAGGCCGGCCGCGACCGGGGCCAGCAGGGCGTCGGCGAGGTAGGCGGACTCGCGGCCCGGCCGCAGCTCGGCCAGGAGGATCGTCAGGTGCCGGTGGTAGGCGCCGTAGGCGGCGCCGAAGCGGGCGTACGGCGTGGCGGTCTCGGCCATCAGCAGCAGGTCGAGCTGGTCGGCGACGCGTACGGCCAGGGCGTGCAGGAAGGCGCGGACCCTGGCCGCCGCCGGAGCGCCGGGCCCGAGCGGCGGCGGGCCGCCCATGAACGACTCCTGGAACTCCCGCTCGCGCCGGTCGATGAGCGCGTAGGCCAGGCCGGACCGGTCGCCGAACCGGCGGTAGAGCGTTCCCACGCCCACGCCCGCGGCGGCGGCGACCTCCGCCATGGACAACCCCTCGACGCCGCGGGTCGCGACGATCTCCTCGGCGGCGGCGAGGATCTTGGCGCGGTTGCGCGCGGCGTCCGCGCGCTCCTCCGGGCGCCGGTCGCCCGCTTCTACCTGGGGCAGCGGTCGCCGGGTCTGGGTCACGCGCTAAACCCTACCGGCTTGCCATCCGGAATTGGTTCCGGTTAAGCTCGTAACCGGAATCAGTTCCGGATACCGGAGGACATGAGATGTTGCGAGGACGGGTCGCGCTCGTCACGGGGGGCAGCCGCGGCATCGGGGCGGCGATCGCCCGGCGGCTGGCCGGGGACGGCGCGGACGTGGCGATCACCTACACCTCGGCCGAGGGCCGGGCCAAGGACGTGGTCGGGCAGATCGAGGCGGCCGGGCGGCGCGGCCTGGCCGTACACGCCGAGGCGACGGACGCGCAGGCGCTGATCAACGCGGTCGAGCGGACCGCCGCCGCGTTCGGCCGGCTGGACATCCTGGTGAGCAACGCCGACATCGCGCCGTACGGCCCGCTGGAGGAGGTCACCCTGGAGGAGGTGGACCGTACTCTGGCCATCCACGCCAGGGCCTCCTTCGTGCCGGCCCAGGCCGCCGCCGCGCGCATGCCCGACGGCGGCGGATCATCAACATCGGCAGCAGCCTGGCCGAGCGCGTGCCCTACCCGGGGTGGACGCTCTACTCAATGAGCAAGTCCGCGCTCACCGGGCTCACCAAGGGCCTGGCCAGGGACCTCGGCTCCCGCGGCATCACCGCCAACCTGGTCCACCCCGGCTCGACCGACACCGAGATGAACCCGGCCGACAGCCCGGAGGCGGACGGCGAGCGCGCCTTCACCTCGCTGGGCCGCTACTGCGACCCCGCGGACATCGCGGCGACCGTGGCCCACCTGGCCGGACCGGGCGGGCGCAACATCACCGGCGCGTCCATCGCCGTGGACGCGGGAACGACGGCCTGAGCGCGATGGCCTGGCTGCTGCTCATCGGAGCGGCCCTGCTGGAGGTCGTGTGGGCCCTGGCGCTGGACCGCTCCGATGGCTTCACCCGCTTCGTCCCGGCGGCCATCGGGGTGACGGGCGCCGTGCTGAGCTTCGCGATGCTGACCTTCGCGCTGCGCGACCTGCCGACCGGCACCGCGTACGCCGTGTGGGTGGGACTCGGCGCGGTCGGCGTCGCGGTCGCCGGCATCGTGGCGCTGGGCGAGAGCGCGTCCCCGGCCCGGCCGGCCTGCCTGTTCCTCATCCTGGCCGGGGTCGTGGGCCTGAAGCTGGCCGAGGGGTAGGCCGGATCCTCCTCAGGCCGTGGGTCCGACGCGTTCGCGGGCCCAGGGCCATCGCCCGTCTGGCGAGCACCCACGCAAGGTGGGCGCGGTACTCGCCGGACGCGTCCTGGTCACCCTGGAAGAGGTCACCGAGCGGGGGCGCGGTGAGCACCCCTGCGGTGAGCACGCGTTCCAAGGTGGGCACCCGGCGGGCGGGCCGTGGTCCGCCGCAGACGACGACCCGGCAGGTGGCGACGGAGCCGTCCGTGTGGAAGGTCACGGCGACCGCCGCCCCGCACACCGAGGCGAGGGTCGCGGGCACGGGCCGGCGTACGTGGGCCCCGTGGGCGGTCCCCGTGGGCGGCGGGATGGGCGACCAGCTCGGTGATCGTGGTCATCGCCCCGATCTCCAGCGCGCCGCCGAGGCCGCGGCGCACGCCGCGCAGTTCCGGCACCCGGCCCAGATCGACCAGCCTGATGTGCCAGGCCGCCGAGCAGGCGGGGCTGCCCGCCGACGCGAAGTTCCGGGCCGCCTTCGTGGCCTACCTGGAGTGGGGGTCGCGGATCGCGCTGGAGAACTCCCAGGCAGGGGGCCGGCCCCCCGAGCGCATGCCGGTGCCCCGCTGGTGGTGGGTGTGCAACGCCACTCCGGGCGCACGGGTCTCCGCGCTGGCCGGAAAAGAACCGGAAGAGCAGGTGGTGACATTACCCGCAGCGGGTCAGCCGGTATCGTTCGCCGCGCACATCAAGCCGTTGTTCAGGAGCATGGACGGAAACTCCATGCGGTTCGCGTTCGACCTGTGGTCGCATGAGGACGTGAAAACCCATTCGGCCGAGATCCTGAAGCGCCTGAGCAACGGCTCGATGCCGTGCGACGGCGGCTGGTCACCCGACTGGGTGGCCGTTTTCCGGCACTAGACGGAAACCGGGATGCCGCAATAGCCGGGGGCGGTCTAGAAACCCCGTACCCGCGTCAGGCGTACCCGGAGCCGCACCGGGTACGCCTGGACGAAGCTGTCGGCGTCGCCGATGACCCGGACGATGTTGTCGCGATATTTCTCCAGGTAGGCGGCATTGGGCACGGCGGTGGCGGGCTCGTCGAGCAGTTCGGCGTCGCCGGTCATCACGACGATGTCCCGCCCGCCGGAGCTGTCGAAGTTGAGCGATACCCGGGGGGTGCGGCGGATATTGACCAGCCGTTTCGCAATCGGCCGGTTGTAGACGAGGAGGCTTTCCCCGCCGTCCCAGAGAAACCACACGGGATTGGGCTGAGGGGTCGAATCATGAGCGACCGTCGTGAGCCAGACGACGAGGTCATCGGTAAGCCTGCGCCGCACCCGCCCGCCAAAGGGCGTGGCCGGGTCGGGAAGCACTTCATTCGCCATTCCCCGATGGTATGCCGTGTCACTTGGCGCAGCCAGGCCGGAACACGCCCGCCGCGCGCACTTAGCCGTTTCGCGTCCGATTGATTCGTTATTTGGCACACTTTGACCGATTTACCGGAGGTCTCAGGCGAGCGCGGAGTCCAGCGCGGCCCGGTGGGCGGCCACCCAGTCATGGGCCTCCAGAACCGCGCCGGCGACGCCGCTCGCCGGGCGCGGCGATGTCCCAGTCGATGAACGCCACCGGCCGCAGCCCCGCGCGCCGTCCCGGTAGACGGTGTTCTTGGGCGACAGGTCGTTGTGGCAGACCACCTCACCCCCTCGGCCGGCGGGGTCCCGCCGTCAGGTCGTGGAAGCGGCGCACCAGGCGGGCGACGCCCGCCAGGCTCTCCGGCGACGAGACCCCGGCCGCGGGCGAGGCCCAGGGCACGTGTCCGGGAAGGTAGGTGAGGATCTCCCGGCCGTCGTCGTCCGTGCCGAGCAGCCGCGGGGAGCCCGTCCAGCCCTGCCGCTCGAAGTGGCGCAGCAGCCGATGGACGTAACCGGCCCGCTCCCCCGGCCTGCGGCGGACCGTGTCACCGACCCGGACGACCTCGTTCGCCCATCCCCCGGGCAGCCGCTCCTCACGCATCGGCCCATTCAACTGTGAGATGCGGAAATAGGAGAATTTCGCAGGGTTGACACCCTTGAACACCCGGCCGACGATCGCTTCGGACCGCCCCAGGTGAACCCTCGACAGGATGGTGTCCCATGCGTTTGATGAAACGCCGTGCGCTCACCGGCGCGACCGTGTCGATCACACTGTCGCTCGTGGTGTCGCTCGTGGTGTCGCTGGTGGTGTCGCTCGGCGGACCGGCCGGCGCGGCGACCGCCGACGACCTGCCGCCGTCCAAGCCCACCGGCATCTGGGAGTGCATCGCCGACTACCACGGCGCGGTGCCGATGTGCTGGACGCCCTCCACCGACGACACCGGGGTGAGCGGCTACGACATCTACATCGTGGAGGACGGCACCGCCCGGCTGCACGGCACCTCCGCCAGGCCCGCCTATACCGCCACCGGGCTGATCCCCGCCCGTCCCTACACCTTCTTCATCGTGGCCAGGGACGCGGCGGGCAACACGAGCCCTCCCTCGGACCGGTACACGGCCCACGCACAGGTCGGACTGCCGGTCCCCGGCTGCCATGTCGAGCACGCGACCGGCCGGTCGGGCCCCTGGTCCTACGCCGCCATCAAGCTCACCAACACCGGCACCGCCCCGGTCAGGGGATGGACGCTGCACTTCGACCTCCCCGATGACCTGCGGATCGAGTTCTCCTGGGGCGCGAAGTGGTCGCAGGACGGCGCGCACGCCGCGTTGTCCAACCTCGCCTACAACGAGACCATCCCGCCCGCGAAGACGACCGAACTCGGGTACGCCTGGCGCCACTCCGCCGCCGCTCCCCGGCCGAAGCGGTTCTCCCTCGACTCCACTCCCTGCACGGTCACGTACCTGCCGTAGAGATGACAAGTCAGCCAATTCCCAAACATTTGGTGAATCCATAGGGCGGGCGGGGACCGTACTACCGTGTGTGGGCACTTTCCGATGAGTCGCTCCTCGCCGGCATGGCGGCCGGTGACACCCAGGCCGCCGCGTCCTTCGTCCGCAGGTATCAGGCACGTGTGTTCGGTCTGGCGCGCGCGGTGCTCGGGGACGCCGCCGTCGCCGAGGAGGTCGCCCAGGAGGCGTTCGTCCGGGCCTGGCGGCACGCGGCCGTGTACGACGCCAGACGCGGAAAGGTGTCCACCTGGCTGCTCACGATCACACGCAACCTCGCGGTCGACGCCCTGCGATTACGCAGGGAGGACCCGGTGGACCCGCAGCGGCTCCTCACCGAGCTGCTGGACGGTGAGCGCAGGGAGGACGCGCCGCAGGACGAGGAGTTCGTCCGCCAGGCGCTCCACTCGCTGCCGCGCGAGCAGGCACGGGTCATCGCGCTCACCGTCTTCTACGGAATGACGGGCAAGGAGGTCGCCGATTGGGAGGGGATACCGCTGGGCACCGCGAAGACACGGCTGCGACGGGGGATGGCCAAGCTGCGCGAGCGGATGGAGGTGGCCGGTGATGAGTGACGACCCGGCGTGCGCCAGGGCCCGGGAGGTGATTCCGGAGCTCGCGGCCGGCGCGACGGCGGGGGACGAGCGGGCCGGCGCGCTCGGCCACGTGTCATGGTGTCCCACCTGCCGCCACGACCTGCGGGAGAACGCCGCCGTGGTGGACGAGCTGCTGTCGCTCGCGCCCGTGTACGAGCCGCCCGCCGGGTTCGAGGTCGCGGTCCTCGCGCGGATCGGGACGGAGGGGTCCGAGCCGCGTGGGCAGTGGCGGCGCATGCGTCCGCCGCGCCGCCGCGACCCGGTACGGCAAAGCGCGCGCGACGGCCGCCCCGCCAGGCGGTGGCCGGTCCTGCGCGGCGCGGCGGACGGCCCTCCACGGACGCGGCGACCGGCCGATCCCGGCGAGCGGGCCTGGCGGCGGCCCGCGGCGGTCCTGGTCGCCCTCATCGCGGTCGCCACGCTGGCGGGGGGCGGCGTGTGGCGGGCGACGGAGTCCGACCGCACACTGGCCGCCGGATACCGGGCCACCCTGGAGGCCGCCAACGGCCGGTACCTGACCGCGGGGGGCATCTACGCGGCCGGACAGCGGGTCGGCCAGGTCTTCGGCTACCAGGGGGCGCCGAGCTGGCTCTTCCTCACCATCGTCAACGCGCCGGTCTCCGGCGTCTACGACGTGGCCGTCGTCACCATCGACGGCAGGCGCCGCGCGATGGGCCAGGTGCTCATCGCGGCGGGACGCGCGACATGGGGCAGCTCCGTGGACCACCACGTCGCCGAGGTCGCCCGAATCGTCCTGACCAGGCCGGGCGCCCCCGAAATCACAGGCCGCTTCCGCCAGCGAACGGCCTGGTGATCACCCTCGTCGGGCACACCCCCCACGCCGCGAGCCGAGGGCGAGCATAGAGGCAGGTACGCGGCCCGCCGCAGGACACCACGACGGCCCTACCGGTGCATCGGGCCCACCCTGCC
>NZ_POUA01000163.1 GCF_003236385.1 Spongiactinospora gelatinilytica | reverse complement strand
GTCGTCCTGGTGGGCGCGGGCGGCGGGGGGGCCGCGGTGGCGTACGCCCTGCTCAACCTGGGTGTCGAGCGGCTGACCGTGGTCGATGTGGAGCCCCGGCGGGCCGAGTCGCTGGCGCGCAAGATGGACGGCCGGTTCGGCGGATCGCGTGTCCACGCGGGCCTCACCTCCGACCTGGCGGCGCTGATCTCGCGGGCCGACGGGGTGGTCAACGCCACGCCCATCGGCATGGCCGCCCACCCCGGCGTGCCGTTCTCGCCGCGGCTGCTGCGGTCCGGCCAGTGGGTGACCGACCTCATCTACGCCCCCGCCGAGACGCGGCTGCTGCACGAGGCCGGGAAGCTGGGCTGCCGCACGATCAACGGCGGCGGCATGCTCGTCCACCAGGCCGCGGAGGCGTTCCGTCACTTCACCGGCATCCGGGCGGACGCCGAACGCATGCTCGCCCATTTCCTGTCCCGTACGGCACGGCCCCGTGCGCTGTCCCTGTCCGCGGATGGACGCCGCTGATGACAAAAGTCGTGATCTTCGACCTGGACGGAACGCTCATCGACACGCCGAACGCGATCGTGGCGGCGTTCAACGCGACGTTCACCGGAGCGGGCCTGCCGGAGCGGGAGGCCGCCGCCATCCGCAAGACGATCGGCCTGCCCCTCGAACGCGCCTTCGGCGACCTGACCGGAGTGCCGCTCACCGATCCGGCCATCGCCGGCTTCGTGGCGGGCTACCAGGCGCACTTCCGGGGCACGATCCTGCCGAAGGCGGCGGAGCTGGTGTTCCCCGGCGTGGCGGACGGCCTGACCCGGCTGGCCGGGCTCGGCATCACCCTGACCGTGGCGACCAGCAAGTTCCACCGCAGCGCCGTGGACATCCTCACCGCCGCGGGCCTGCGCGACCACTTCGAGATGGTCGTCGGGGCCGACCAGGTGACGCGGCCCAAGCCGGACGCGGAGTCCAGCGTGATCATCCTGGAGGCGCTGGGCGCTTCGCCGGAGGACGCGCTGGTGGTCGGCGACACCACGCACGACCTGCTGATGGCGCGGGCCGCGGGCATCAGGTCGGTGGCGGTGACGTACGGCGTACACGGGCGGGAGCTGCTGGCCACGGCCGGGCCCGAGCTGATCGCCGACACGTTCGGCGAGGTGGTCCGGTACGCGGGCGCCGAGGTACGGAGCCCGCTACCGTGAAAACTCCCGACAACGTGACCCTGCTCCCGCAGACCGGCCACCTGCGGGCCCTGCACACCGTCATCCGCGACCGGCACGCCACGCAGGCGGACTTCGTCCACTACTCCAACCGGATCATCCGCCTCCTCCTGGAGGCCGCGATGGACCTGATCCCCGTCGAGCCGCACGAGGTCACCACGCCGGTCGGCGTGACCTACGCCGGGCTGCGACCGGTCGCCGAGGTGTGCGCGGTGCCGGTGATCCGGGCCGGGGAGAGCATGGAACCCGAACTGCGCGCGATGTGCCCCGGCATCCGCATCGGCAAGATCCTCATCCAGCGCGACAAGACCACCAAGCTCCCCCACCTGTACTACACGCACCTGCCCCCCGACATCGCCGGTCGGCACGTACTGCTGCTGGAGCCGATGCTGGCCACCGGCGGATCGGCGGCGGCGGCCATCAAGGTCCTGCTGGACCACGGCGTCCGCGAAGAGCACGTCGTCTTCGTCAACCTGCTGGCCTCCCCGGAGGGCCTGGCGGCGCTCTCCCGGGCCCATCCGCGGGTGCGGGTCGTGACCTCCTCCATCGAGGAGCGGCTGAACGAGAGCGCCTACATGGTCCCCGGCATCGGCGACTTCGGGGACCGCTATTTCGGTACGGCGGTCATGCCGGTGCCCGCACCGGCCTGATCGGCCTCGGTTTTCCAGGACCACCGTTCCAGGATCACCGTTTTCCGGGACCACCGTTTCGGGACCACCGTTTCGGGATCGCCGTTTTCCGGGATCACCGGCCGCGCATAAAGGTACCGACACTCCCTCCATGGATTTCAGGTGACGCGATGCTCAAAGACCGGATCGCTTCGACCTCGGTCGTGACGGCCCTCGCCCCCGCCGTCTGGGGAAGCACCTATATCGTTACCACCGAGCTGTTACCGCCGGATCGCCCATTACTGGCCTCCACCATGCGCGCGTTACCCGCCGGGCTGCTGCTACTGGCCATCGGCCGGGCCGCGCCGCACGGCATCTGGTGGTTACGGACCATCGTCCTCGGGGTGCTGAACATCGGCGCCTTCTTCTATTTCCTGTTCGTCGCGGCCTACCACTTGCCCGGCGGGGTGGCCGCCCTGGTCGGTTCGGTACAGCCGCTGCTGGTGCTGATCCTGGGCGCGCTCCTGCTGAAGGACCGCATCCGTGCGCATCACCTGATCGCCTGCGCGGTCGGCTCGGCCGGCGTCGGCCTGCTGGTGCTCCAGCCGGAGGCGGCGCTGGACACGATGGGCGTGCTGGCCGGTCTGGTCGGCGCGTGCAGCATGGCCGCAGGGATCGTCCTCACCAAACGGTGGGGTCGGCCGCCCGGGATGGGTGTGCTCACGTTCACCGGCTGGCAACTGTCGGTCGGCGGCGTCGTCCTGGTGCCGGTCACCCTGCTGGCCGAGGACCTGCCCACCACGTTCACCCGCGAGAACGCCATCGGATTCGCCTATCTGGGCGTCGTCGGCGCGCTGTTCGCCTACTCGATCTGGTTTCGCGGAATCGAACGGCTGCCCGCGCTGGTGATGCCGTTCCTGGGTTTCGTGAGCCCGCTGGCGGCCACCGCTCTGGGCTATTTCATTCTGGGCCAGGCACTCGGTCCGGTGCAGATCATCGGGGCGCTGGCCATCATTTTCGCGGTCGTGCTGGTGCAGCCCAGAAAGAAGCGGACGAGCGACCCGGTCTCGGCGGGCGGGCCCGTTTCCCAGCGCGCCGGATGAAACAGAACCACGAACCAAAGGAGGTGACGCGTGACAACCCACACCCCCCTTCCGATCGAACTCGGTGAAGAGGTGGCGGCGGCACTGGCCGCCGGGGACCCGATCGTCGCGCTGGAGTCCAACGTCATCACCCACGGGCTGCCCTACCCGGACAACGCCCTGACGGCCCGGAAGGTCGAGGACGCCGTACGCGCCGGTGGCGCGGTCCCCGCCACCATCGGCATCGACGCGGGCCGGATCATCGTGGGCATGGACGAGCGGGACATCGACCGCTTCGCGGCCACCCCCGGCATCCCGAAGGTCAGCAGCAGGGACCTGCCGGTGATCCTCGCCCGGGGCGGCACGGGCGCCACGACGGTCGCCTCCTCGCTGGTCGCGGCCGAGCTCGCCGGGATAACGTTCTTCTCCTCGGCGGGCATCGGCGGCGTGCATCGCGGCGCGGAGACCACGATGGACATCTCCTCCGACCTCGTCCAGTTCACCCGGTCCAAGGTGGCCGTGGTGTGCGCGGGCGCCAAGAACATCCTGGACCTCAAGCTCACCCTGGAGTTCCTGGAGACGCACTGCGTGCCGCTGATCACGTACCGGGCGGACGACTTCCCGGCGTTCTACTGCATGTCGAGCGGGCTGCGCGCGCCGCACCGGATCGACGACGAGGACGTCATCGCGCGGACCGTGGACTTCCACTGGTCACTGGGCGGCGCGGGCGGCGTGGTCATCGCGACGCCGCCGCGCGAGGAGGACGCGATCGACCGGGACGAGGCGGAGGCCGCCATCGAGCAGGCGCTGGTGACCGCGCGGCGGGACGGGGTGACCGGCAACGCGATCACCAAGTACCTGATGCGCGCGGTGGACGAGCTGACCGGCGGGCGTACGGCGGAGGCCAATATGGCGGTGCTGATCAGCACCGCCGAGGCCGGCGGCCGGCTCGCCGCGGCCTACGCCCGCCACGTCCGTGACCTGGTACCGGTGCCATGAGCGCCCCCGTGCGGCTGGCGGTCATCTACTACTCCGCGACCGGGCACTGCGCCGAGATCGCCGGGGAGATCGCCGAGACGGCGGAGAAGGCGGGCGCCGAGGTACGGCTGCTCGGCGTGGTCGAGGGCCCGGCGGAGCGGGCCGCCACGCCGGAGGACGTCGAGTGGGCGGACGCGGTGGTGTTCGGCACCCCGACCCGGTTCGGCAACGTCTCGGCGCAGCTCAAGCAGTTCATCGACGGGCTCGGCGGCCTGTGGGGGCGCGGGGCGCTGGCGGACAAGGTCTACAGCGGCTTCGTCACCACCTCGACCCACCACGGCGGCCACGAGTCCACACTGCTGGCGCTCTACACGTCGATCCACCACTTCGGCGGCGTGATTGTCGCCCCCGGCTACACGGACCCGGTGAAGTTCGCCGATGGCAACCCGTACGGCACGTCGCACGCCACCGTCAAGGGCACCGTCCCCATCGGCGACCAGACCCGCGACGCCGCCCGCCACCAGGCCCGCCGCGTGGTACGCCTCGCCACCGCGCTGAAAAAGGGCTGGACGGGATGATGTCCGGGCTTGTAGCTTGCCGTTGGCCGTGACGCCGCCCAAGGAGGTGAGACCCATGAACGCTGTAGCGATGTGGGTGCTCCCCCTTGCCGTCACGGCCGGGCGATCGACGTAGGTGTCGCCGGGAGCGCCTTGCCGACAAAGGCACTTCCGAAAGGCAACACCTCCATGTTCGATGTGATGATCGCCGGATGCGGGCCGACCGGTGCGATGCTCGCCGCCGAACTACGGCTGCACGATGTGCGCGTGCTCGTTCTGGAAAAGGAAACCGAGCCCGCGTCGTTCGTCCGCATCGTCGGCCTGCATATCCGCAGCCTTGAGCTGATGGCGATGCGCGGGCTGCTGGATCGCGTTCTCCCGCACGGCAGACGGCGTCCGGCCGCCGGTTTCTTCGCCGCCATCCCCAAAGCCGCGCCCAAGGGCCTGGATTCGGCCTACTCGTATCTGCTGGGCCTCCCGCAGCCGGTCATCGAGCGCCTGCTCGAAGAGCACGCGACCGAACTGGGCGCGCAGGTCCGGCGCGGTCGCGCGGTGACCGGTTTCGAGCAGGACGACGAAGGGGTGACCGTCGAGCTTGCCGATGGGGAAAAGCTGCGTTCGCGCTACCTCGTCGGCTGTGACGGCGGGCGCAGTACGGTGCGCAAACTGCTAGGCGTCGGCTTCCCCGGCGAGCCCTCACGGACCGAAACGCTGATGGGCGAGATGGAAGTGGGCGTGCCGCAGGAGGAGATCGCCGCCAAGGTGGCCGAAATCCAGCAGGGCCATCAGCGATTCTGGCTCCGGCCTTTCGGCGGAGGGATTTACAGCGTGCTGGTCCCCGCCGCGGGGGTCGGCGACCGTGCCGAACCGCCCACCCTCGCGGATTTCCAGCGACAGTTGCGTGCCATCGCCGGAACCGATTTCGGCGTGCACTCCCCGCGCTGGCTGTCCCGTTTCGGAGACGCCACCCGGCTGGCCGAACGCTATCGGGCCGGGCGGGTGCTGCTGGCCGGCGACGCGGCGCACATCCATCCGCCCCTCGGCGGGCAGGGCCTCAACCTGGGCGTCCAGGACGCGTTCAACCTGGGCTGGAAACTGGCCGCACAGATCCGCGGCTGGGCCCCGGAAACACTGCTGGACACCTACCAGGCCGAACGCCATCCGGTCGCCGCTGACGTACTGGACAACACCCGCGCCCAGATGGAGCTCCAGTCCACCGACCCGGGCCCGCAGGCTGTACGCAGGCTGCTCACCGAACTGATGGACATCGAGGAGGTGAACCGCCACCTGATGGAGAAGATCACCGCGATCGGCATCCGCTACGACTTCGGCGAGGGCCCCGACCTGCTCGGCCGCCGGATGCCCGACATCGACCTGAAACAGGGTCACCTGTACGGCCTGCTGCATCACGGCCGCGGCCTGCTCCTCGACCGCACCGAGCGCCTGACCACCGGCGGCTGGTCAGACCGGGTCGATCACCTCTCGGACTCCACCGCGGCGCTCGATGTCCCGTGCGTCCTGCTACGCCCCGACGGCCACATCGCCTGGATCGGCGCCGACCAGCACGACCTGAACACCCACCTCTCCCGCTGGTTCGGCGCCCCCACCACCTGACCCCACACACCCCGCCCGGTACGGTCGCGACGAAGAGCGCCACCGCACCGGGCTCGCTCTCGTTGTTGGAACGTTCCAGTCGGCCGCGACCCGCCTACCGGGGGGTCGGCGAGGACCTTTCGAGGTCTTCGGCGATGGTGCAGAGGTCGAGGTGGTGGTCGGCGGAGTTGAGGTGGCGGGCGAGGATGCACAGCAGGGCCTGGAAGGTGCCCGCGTCGTCGCCGAGGACCGCGAGCAGGTGGGCCTCCATGGCGCGCAGCGCGGTGTGGCGGTCTTCGCGCAGGGCGCGGCCCTTGGCGGTGGCGACGATGCGGCGCTGGCGGCGGTCGGCCGGGTCGGGATGGCGCTCGACCAGCCCGGCCTTCTCCAGGTCGTCGATGAGGTAGGTCAGCACGGTGCGGTCGATGCCCAGCCGCTGCGCGAGCGTGCCCTGGTTGGCGGGGGTGTCACTGGTGGCCTCGGTGAGGAGCTGGTAACCGCGGGGACCGCCGGGGATGCCGCTCAGCACTTGGCCCGCCGCCTTGGCGTAGCCACGGAAGGACGCGCCGAGCATCCAGCCGAGATCGCCTTCGACCAGAGTTTCGTCCGCCATGCGCTTCATCTTACCATTTTCTGTTTCGCCGATCATCTGCTATACAACATATCTGTACGACCACACACTTCGGCGATGATGGAGGAACCGGTATGCGCCTGTTCAGGATCGACGCGAGCATCCGCGTGGAGGGGTCGGTCACCCGGGAGGTGGCCGACACGGTGCTGAGCGTCTGGCGCGAGGCACATTCGGAAGGCACTCTGAGCCGCAGGGACCTGCGGACCGACCCGGTCCCGGCCTCGGCCTGGCAGAGCCTGGCCGGCTCCCCGGCCGCGCCGACGCACGAGGCCGACCAGGCCCGCGCGCTGGCCGCGAAGCTGGCGGACGAGCTGATCGAGGCCGACGCCTACCTGTTCGCGGTCCCGCTCTACAACTTCGGGCCCTCCCAGCACTTCAAGACCTGGATGGATCTGGTGCTCACCGACCTGCGCCTCGCCCCCGGCGTGCCCGGCCCGCTCACCGGCCGCCCCGCCGTACTGGTCACCGCGCGCGGCGGCGGCTACGGGCCGGGCACGCCCAGGTGGGGCTGGGACCACTCCACCCCCTGGCTGGTCCGCATGCTCCGGGACGTCTTCGGGCTGAACCTCCAGGTCAGCGAGGCCGAACTCACCCTGGCCGAGGTCAACCCCGCACTGGCCCCCTTCCGCGGCCTGGCCGCCGAGTCGCTGGAGGCGGCCCATCGCTCCGCCCGCCGGCACGGCGACTTCCTGGCGGCGCAGGTGGCGGCCGGAGTCGCCTGAGATGACCGATCGCGGGCATGACGGGCGCGCTCCGGCCGCGGGCGGGTCACCCACGGTCCGGATGCCGGGGAAGGTGGCGCGCACGCCGTTCGCGGTCTCGCCGACACCCGACGACGGCGTACGGCTGAGCGACCGGCGCGTCTGGGACGAGGCCGCCCGCCCCACCGGGCCCGCGCCGGAGCAGGGCCGCCTCTACACCCGGCACGAGCAGGCGAGCGGCCGGCACCTCATCGACGTCCACGACCACCTGCGCCACGAGCTGGCCCAGGTGCGCGCGCTCATGGAGCAGGTCATCGCCGGGGCCACGGACCCGGCGACCGCGCGCTCGGAGATCAACGTGCTGTCCATGCGGCAGGACGCCTGGCGGCTCAGCGCCTACTGCGCCTCCTACTGCCGTGTCGTGGCCGCCCACCACACCCTGGAGGACCAGGCGCTGTTCCCGTACCTACGGCGCGCCGACCCGCGGCTCGCGCCCGTGGTCGATCGGCTTGAGCAGGAGCACCAGGCGATCCACGGAGTCCTTGAGGAGATCGACCGGGCGCTGGTGGCCCACATGACCGCCACCGACGGTAAGGACCACCTGCGATCGGCGGTCGATCTGCTCACCGACACCCTGCTGTCCCACCTGTCCTACGAGGAGCGCGAACTGGTCGAGCCGCTGGCCAGGCTCGGCTTCATCTGAGCGGTTGACCTATTGACCTTGGGTCGGTATCGATGACCCAAGGTCAATTATGGGTGGGCGCGGCGAAGGTGCCCGAGGGCGCGCTGGTCATCCTGCTGCTGACCCCGGTCAGCGCAGCGGCACGTCGGCCGAGTGGGAGGGGACGGCGTTGAGCGCGGCGAGCGTCGCGGCGTCGAACGTGATCGAGCCCGCGGCGACGTTCTCCGCGAGGTGGCCCGCGTCGGCCGTACCGGGGATGAGCAGCACGTTGGGGGCGCGCCTGAGCAGCCAGGCCAGGCCGACCTGTGCCGGAGTGCGGTCCAGGGAACGCGCCGCCTCGCGGACCGCCGGTTCGTCGGTCACGCTGGGGAGCAACGCGAACGAGCCGCCGAGCGGGAAGAACGGAACCCAGGCGATGCCCTCGGCGGCGCACGCCACGAGCATGTCGTCATCGCCACGGGCCAGCAGGTTGTAGGCGTTCTGCACGCACGCGACGCCCGCGGGGAGCGCCCGGCGCAGCATGCTGAAGGTCACGTTGCTCAGCCCGATCGCGCCGATCTTGCCCTCGTCGCGCATCGCGGTCAGCACGGCGAGCTGATCGTCGAGGCCGACCACCTGGTCGCCCTCGGCGATCAGCCCCGGGCCCATGTCGAGCCGCCGGAGGTTCACGACCGGCAGCCGGTCGAGGCCGAGGCTCCTGAGATTGTCCTCCACGCTCGCCCGCAGTTCCTCGGGCCGCTGCGCGGGGCGGATCGGGAAAGGGCCGCCCGGGTTCGGGTCGCCGCCGACCTTGGTCACGACGAGGACCCCGTCCCCGGGCCGGATCGCCTCCCTGATGACCTCGTTGGCGAAGCCGTTCCCGTAGAACTGCGCGGTGTCGATGTGATCGGCGCCCAGCTCGACGGCGCGGCGGACGAGCGCGAGGGCGGCGCGGCGGTCGGCGTGCAGCCGCTCCAGTTGCATCGCCCCGAACCCGATACGCGAGACGGTGTGCCCGGCGAGCGTGCCCGCGCCCCCGGCGCGCGGTAAGCCGATGGCCGTGAGGTCGGTGGACGAGGTGCCGGTACCCAGCATGGGGGCTACCCTTCTCGTAAGAGAGAGAAAACGGAGGGACCTCCGTAACGCCGACCGTAGCACTACCGGAGGTGCCTCCGTTTTGGCTTCCGAAGAACCGGCGCCTCCTGGCGCCGCCCGCCCCGCCCGTGCCGACGCGCGCCGCAACCGCGACAAGCTCATCGCCGTCGCGCGCCGGGCCTTCGCCACGGCCGACGGCGCCGTCCCGCTGGAGGGGATCGCCCGCGAGGCCGGCGTCGGGATCGGCACCCTCTACCGCCACTTCCCCACCCGCGAGGCACTGGTCGAAGCGGTCTACGCCGCCGAACTCGACGACGTCACCACCGCCGTGCCCGTCCTGCTCGCGCGGTTCCCGCCCGAGATCGCGATGCGCGAGTGGATCCAGCGCTACGCGGGCTTCGTCGCGGCGAAGCGCGGAATGATCGACACACTGCGGGCCGGCTGGGCCTCGGGGCGGATCGCCACACCGGCCACCCGGGAACGCATCACCGCCGCCATCGCGGCGATCCTCGCCGAGGGGGCCCGGACGGGTTCACTGCGCGCGGATGTCGACCCCGACGACGTCACCTCGCTGCTGTTCGGGGTGTTCCTGTCCGCAGAGCCCGGCGACACGCCGGAGCGGGCCGTACGGCTGCTCGGCCTGGTGATCGACTCGCTGCGCCCGTAGCGGGGTTCTGGTGCGGGGCGGGGGGTCGGCCAACCTGTTGCGGCGACCGCCGCCTGGCAGCGGCCGGAGCCCTGGCTGGGGTCCGTACGCGATCTCGCCCGGCGCCGGCTGACGTCCTGATCCCGACGGCGATCCCGACGGCGCCGGACGGTCAGGCGTCGAGGATGCCCTCGATCATGGTCAGCAGGGCGTCCAGGTCGTCCGGGGGAATCCGGCTCCGCGAGGTGTCGAGGCGGCCGGTGTCGAGGGTGATGACCCGGTCGGGGTGGACCGTGTTCCCGGGGCCGAGCGGCACGGTCCAGATGACGCCGGTCTCCGGAACGGTGTTGAAGGCCCGCCCAGAGATCACGATGAAGGCGTTCCGGCCATCGTGGACGATGTCCCCCTGGTCGAACCGGGCCGGCCGGTCCAGCGCCGCCCGATGCGCGACCAGCACAGGTTCGGGGGCGGCGTAGAAGGGCTCCTGGCCCCAGATGCCCCACCGCACGAAGTCCAGGACGCGACGCACGTAGTCCTGGTCGGGCTCGTCGAGTTCCTCTTCGTCCAGGTCGCTCCGGGCGGCGTGCTCAAGCGCCTCCACGGCCAGCCCGTCGCCCCCGGGCGACGCGGGCACGATCCAGATGTACTCGGTATCGGGCGCGTTGTTGTACGGGCTGCCGGACACCACCAGGCAAAGCCGCTCTTTCTTGACCGCTAATCGCCACCGCCGGCCCAGCCCGCGCTCGCGGACCGCCTGATAGTGGTAACTTCCCTGCCGCATGCCCCCATCTTCGCGCATACCGGGGCACAACTCTGAGGGTTTAACCGGATGTTATACCGCAAGTGAGAGTAGGCGTCGGAACGTGACGCCCATACGATCCACCGTGATGCCGAAACGAGCGGAGGCCACCTGTGCCCTGCCTGCCGGTGGCACGCCCGCTCGGGGAATGAGGTTCCGGTGAGTCGAACTCGCGTCCTGTCGCTCATGACCGCACTCCTCGCACTGTCGCCACTGGCGGCGCCGGCCGTCGCGTCCGCGCCGTACTGCTACGAGGAACCGTCGCAGCCCACCGCCGACGTGAGCGACCTCAGGGCGAGGTTCACGTCCGCCAACTGGATGCAGACCCTCCAGGCCGTTTACCAGCGGCGCTGGCCCAGCGGCCAGGCGCTGGCCGTGGCCCAGGCCAGGGACCCGTACTGGAACCAGTTCGTGCGCAAGAACAGCTTCGAGGCGTTCGCCGAGTCGATGATGGTGGCCATCCACGAGGAGACCCACATGTGGGACCTCGACCCGTCGCGGACCCGGTGGAACGTCCACACCGCGGCCTGGATCAACGCCTCCCGGCAGGACACGGCGATCCCGCTGCACGACGGCTTCCCGCGCAAGGAGATCCTGCCGCTGATCAAGGACCGGTACAGCGACTCCATGGACGGCATCTACCTGCGCGACCGGACCCAGGGCGAGTACCACCTCCAGGGCGTGCTCGCGGAGTTGAACGCCGGGCTGACCGGGCTGCCCGCGGTGACGGTGCTCCAGGAGTACATCAGGGGTGTCGGGGCGAGCAACGCACGCGACATCGCCGCCACCAACCTGCGTTACCTGCTGCTGTACCTGCGGGTGGCGAGGGACCGGCACCCCACCTACTGGGCGACGATCAAGAACGAGCCGAAGCTGCGCGAACTGGTGCTGACCCAGTTCCTGCGCACGGCGTACTGGCTGGAGAAGTCGGCCCCCTACACCGGCAAGCTGGGCGGCCCCGACGCCGACAAGATCACCGCGACCAACTACGCCCCGGAGAACCTGGCCGTTCTCGAGGAGTTCACCGGCAGGAAGGTCCGTACCGACGCGCAGAAGCACTGTACGACCTGACGGCCCGCGGGCCCTCTGGCCGGAGATCGATTGGGCGTTTATAGTTAAGAAGCTTTCCTATTCAGAGCGCCTCGGTCCCCCCAGCGAAAGGCCCTCGCCATGCGACTGCGCGTACTCGCGTTATGCGCGACCACCGCCCTGTTCCTGATCCCGGCCGCGCCCGCGTACGCCGACGCCCCCACCGGCGAGATCGTCAAGGCCACCCGCACCGGCGGCCAGGTCGTCGCGCTCACCTTCGACGACGGCCCATCCGCCTGGACCCCGGGACTGCTGGACCTGCTGCGCCGGCTGCGCGTGCGCGCGACGTTCTGCCTGATCGGCGGCCAGGCCAAGGCCGACCCCGGCCTGGTGCGCGACATCGCCGCCGACGGGCACGCCCTGTGCAACCACAGCTACAAGCACGACTTCATGTCCACCTGGACACCTGAGCAGATCCAGGCCGACCTGACCGCCACCAACGACGAGATCCGCGCCGCCGCGGGCGATCCGGACCTGCCGATCCGGTACTTCCGCGCGCCGTACGGGGCCTGGGGCGCGACCCCGCAGACCGCCGCAAACCTGGGCATGACATCGCTGGGCTGGGCCGTGGACCCGACCGACTGGGACGGTTCGCCGAGCGACGTCATCATCCAGCGGCTCAACGCCCAGCTCCGCCCGACCGCCGTCATCCTGTCCCACGACGGCGGCGGCGACCGCGGCCCCACCCTGGCCGCCTACGAGCAGGTGATCCCGCAGTGGCGCAAGGCGGGCTGGTCCTTCGACCTGCCCGCGCTGACCGGCGGCCCCTACCCGCCCGCGTGCACCGCCCCGGCCTGGCGCCCGCACACCGTCTACGCCAAGGACCGGCGGGTCTCCCACGGCGGCCGGGTGTACCAGGCCCGCTGGTGGACCAAGCTGGACAACCCGGCCGCCGCCCGGTGGGTCTGGTACGACCTCGGCCCCTGCTGACGGTCACGGACCACTTCGGTGTTGACGGGCGTCGCCGCGTTTCGTACGTTCCACGCAGGGTGACGTGCCGTGCGCGTCCAGGGATCGTGGAGGGCTGGCGATGACCGGCGAACCTGATCGGGAAGTGACCTGGCCGGACATCGTGCCCGGCCCGGTGGGGACACCGTCTCCGGAGTTCGCCCGCAGGCGGGAGTCGGGGCCGCTCGCGCCCGCGACCATGCCCAGCGGCGACCGCGTCCCGGCCGCCGTCGGGTACGACGACGTGCGGGCGGTGCTGAGCGCGCCCGCGTCCAGCCGCGACCTGCGCGGGCCGGGGCTGCCCCGGATGGTCAGCGGCACCGCCATGGACGACGACCCGGTCTCCCTGATCAACCAGGACCCGCCGGTCCACACGCGCTACCGCCGCATCCTGTCCGGCCCGTTCAGCCCACGGCACACCGAACCGTGGCGACCGCGCGTGGCCACGGTCGCGCGGGCCCTGCTGGACGGCCTGGGCGATGACTTCGAGCTGGTCCAGGCGTACGCGATGAAGATCCCCGGTCGGGTCATCTGCGAACTGCTGGGCGTGCCTGCCGACCACCACACGCAGTTCATCCGGTTTGGTCCGAAGACGTACCGGGCCGGCGTCTCCCAGCCATATCGTGAGCCCTTCCCACCCGTCCTCCTGGTCGAAGGAAAGCCGGGTCAGGCCGCGCAGGTTTCCGAGTGTGGCGATTTCCGCGCCATCGGCGTAAAGGCTGACGAACGCCTCTCCCGCCGCCGGGTCGATAGAGAACAGCACGTCGGCCGAACCCCGGCGAAGCGCGACCGAATGCAGCCCGAACGGCCAGGTGACGGACCCGGCGTCCGGCCCTTCCGGCACGTCCTCGAACAGCCGGATCAGGTCGTCGAGCCGGGGAATCTCCATACGCTCTCTCCGAAAAATATGAGCAGGTATTCAGCATTCCGAGCGCCGGCAATCCTAACCTCACATTATGGGCCAAGTGAGATTACCCGCTTCTGTCAAGCCGGGTGACTATGAAAGTGAAGTACCACCGGCTCCAGAGGAAAGGCAGGGAGAATGCGAATCAAAGCGCAGGGCGAAGGCGCGCGCCCCGCTCGATTAAGGCGGGGCGCGGTGTCCGGGCTCGCCGCGGTGGCCGTCGGTGTCGCCGTCACCATGGCCCCCGGGGCCGCCTGGGCCGGCGAGCTGAACATCCAGCAGGAGGTCCAGCAGCAGAACCAGTGGTGCTGGGCCGCGAGCGGTCTGACGATCGCGAAGTTCCTCGGCAAGGGCAACATCGACCAGAACGGCTTCTGCAACATCTCCCGCGGGCGTCCGCAGAGCGGCTACTGCCCCAACCAGCCGGGCTACCTCCAGTGGGTGCAGCGGGGGTTCCAGGCGCTCGGCATCTCGCCGGGCGTGGTGGGCGGCGCGCTGTCGTACGCGTCGGTCAAGTCGCAGATCGACGCGGGCAAGCCCATCCAGACCGGAATCTACTGGACGGCGGGCGGTGGTCACTCCCAGGTGATCTACGGCTATGACGACGCCTCCCAGTCCATCTCGTTCGGCGACCCGTGGCCGTCCAGCCCGACGTACAGCGAGATGAGGTACAGCGAATACCGCAGCAACTACCAGTTCCGCTGGGCCGAGGCGCTCTCGCAGATCGGAGGTGTGCGGTGAAAAGGTCGTTCCTGGGCGGTTGCCTGCTCGCGGCCGGTATGACCATGCTGTCCGGCGGGGCCGCAATGGCGGCGTCGCCGCCCCCCGGCACGCCGTCGGCCGCCGACATCTCCGCGGCCCGTACCTCGGCGGCGCAGCCGGCGACGTACGACCGGCTCGCGCGGTTCTTCGTCCGCCTGGACCGGCACCAGGCCGGCAGGTTCACCAGCGGCGAGGTGAGCGATTCCGCGGCGGCGGCCAAGGCCCCGCAGCTCACCGGCTCGGTCCACCCGGTGTACTCGCTGAGCCCGGAGTTCGTGCGCGGCGACGCGGGCGCTCCGGTGGCGAAGTTCGTCCACCTGGCGACGGGCGCGCGGTCGGCCACCGGGCAGCAGGCGTCCCTGTGGCTGAAGAAGGGCGTCCGGGGCGACTGGCAGGTCGTCAACATCGTCTCCAGCCCTTACGACGCGACCTACCCGGCCCAGTCCGGGACCGGCGGCCAGTAAGGTGCCGGCCTCACCACCGGCATAGCCATCACCCGCAGACGCCGCACCCCCGAAGCACCCAAGTAGGCCCGGGGACTGGCGATGTAGTTACCCGTACATCCCGATAAGCCGGTAGATCCAAAAGCCTCCACCGCCCCAGCAGCCCTGATAGATCGGGCAGACCGGGACAACCCCGGAGCTGAATGAACCGGCACCCGGCAGATCCCCGAACGGATCGGGCAGACGCCGGGGGAACCCGGGTACCGGCGACTCGGTACCCGGCGAACCCCGACAAGCCCGGTTGATCAAAACGCCCTGGCAAATCGAGCAAGCCAGGACATAGCCGGAGATCCGGCTGGGATGACAAATCCTGCATAGCCGGATGGGCCGGACATACCCGGCAGGCCGGGGAGATGCCGGGGGAACCTGACACTGGCGACCCGGCAGACCTGGACGTTCCACTAAATCCAGTAGGCCCGGCTGACTCGGTAGATCCGCCGGCAAGCAGGGACAGACCCGGGATGGTGTCCCGCCAGTGGCGTAAATGGGACCGTTCACATCGGACATCCCGCAGGTCGGCCACTCAGGCCGCGGGAAAGTACCACCACTCCGCGGGACGCGATCCAGACCCGGGGGTCTGATGCCGGGTGATCGGTTGGATTCAGTCGGGCCGGCAGGCCCCGCAGGCCAGGACAAATCCCCATATCCGAGCATGACGGGTCCTCACATTCGGTCCGACACCTATCCCAGCGGGCCGCCCCGCCCACACCATGGGGCGGCCCGCTGGGATAGGTGTCGGACCGAATGTGAGG
>NZ_POUA01000162.1 GCF_003236385.1 Spongiactinospora gelatinilytica | reverse complement strand
GCGCCTCCCCGGTCGCCGCGGCGACGACCTTCAACCGGCACAGCCGCTTGCCGAGCGTCTGCCCCCATACGGCGTGCTGGGACCAGAAGTATCCGATGGTGAGGATCAGGAGCACGATTTCGGTGAGCCAGCCGGGATTTCCCTCATAGAAGTTGAGCCACGAAGTGGACGACGATTCCTTGAACACCTCCTCACCGCCGAGAGCCGCGCGCGTCAACGCGAACGCGATGGCGATCGTCACATAGTCGATAATGGCCGCGGCGACCCGATGCCGCCGGACCGCGAGAATCGGTTCGATCGAAACCGAAGTGGGGGTGGTCACGCAGGTAAGTGTGCCCGATCAGCGGGCGCGATGGTCCCGGTTTTTCGTCGTGCGGCGCCAGGTCACGGGCAGCTCGCGCACGCCATAGAAGACCGCCTTCTCTTTGAACTCCAGATCCGCCCAAGGCGTGGCCAGAGCGAGCGTGGGAATGCGCCGGTAAAGGGTGCCGAAGACGACTTCGAGTTCCATCCGGGCCAGCGACTGGCCGAGGCATTGGTGTACGCCGTGGCCGAAGGCGATGTGGGAGCGGCCGGTACGGCCGACGTCCAGGACATCAGGGTCGGGGAAAGCCTCTGGATCGCGGTTGGCGGTGCTTTTCACCACGATGATGCCCTCGCCCGCGCGAATGACCTGTCCCCCGATCCCGATGTCCTCCGTGGCGACCCGGCGGGCCTCGGTGTGCGTGATCGACAGGTGGCGCAGCAGTTCTTCGACGGCTCCCGCGATCAACGGCGGGTCGCCGTCGCGGACGGCGTGGAGCTGGGCCGGATGGGTCAGCAGGGCGACGGTGCCGAGGGCGATCATCGAGGCGGTGGTGTCGTGCCCGGCCACCAGCAGGAGCTGCCCCATGGTGGCGATCTCGGCCGCCGGCATCGCGCCGGTCAGGTACTGCCCTACGGCCAGCTCGCTCAGCATGTCCTTGCCGGGGTCCGCGCTCTTCCTGATGACCAGGTCCGCGAGGTAGGCGTTCAGGCTCTCGCTCGCGGCGAGGGCCTGGCCGGGGTCGGCCCGGTCCATGACCAGCGACTGGGCCACGTCCTGGAAGAAGCCGCGGTCCACGTACGGCACGCCGAGAAGTTCGCAGATCACCAGCGATGGGACCGGCAGCGCGAACGCCTCCACCAGGTCGGCCGGATCAGGACCGGCGAGCAGGTCGTCGATGAGGTCGTCCACGATCCGCTGCACGCGTGGCCGCAGCGCTCGCATGCGCCTGACGGTGAAGCCGGGGATGAGCAGCCGGCGGTTCGCGGTGTGCTCCGGCGGGTCCATCTGCATGAGCGTCTTCATGCGCGCGTCGCGGGCCTTGCTCACGGCGTTGGTGTGCGGGAAGCCGGGCCGCGCGACGTCCACGCTGATCCGTCGGTCGGCCAGCAGGGCGCGCGCGTCCGCGTACCGGGTGACCAGCCACGACGTACTCCCGTCCCACAGTCGTACCCGGGTCACCGGGTGCTCGTGGCTCAGCCTGGTCAGCTCCGGCGGCGGGTCGAGCGGGTATCCCGTGGACCGGGGCATGGGGAAGGGCGTGGGGTCAGACATGGGTGTTCGCCTCCTTTGGGGATGGTTTGGCGATGGTCAGCGGGGCGGTGAGGCAGGCGGCGGCGAGGAGGATGGCGAAGGCGACGGTCAGGGCGGTGGCGTAGCCGTGGACCGAGGCGGCGGCCGTACTCGCGTGGTTCTCGGCCAGGTAGGTGGCGGCGGTACCGGCCGCGACGCTGTTGAGCAGGGCCGTACCGAGCGCCGCGCCGAGTTGCTGGAAGGCGTTGTAGGCCGCCGCGCCGGCTCCGATGTCCTGGTGGTTCAGGCCCGTGGTGGCCAGGGCGGCGGTCGGGGGCATCACGCAGCCGAGCCCCAGGCCGGTGAGCACGAGGGCGGGCGTCAGGTAGAGCGGCAGGACGTCCGTGCTGGTCGCGGTCAGGCGGGTGAGGATCAGCATCCCGAGCGCCGCGGCCAGGAGTCCCGGCACGATCAGTACGGCGGGCGGGACGCGGCCGTGCAGCCGCCCGGCGATGAACGTCGACGCGACGAGCGTGGCCAGCGCGTTGATGATCAGCGTCAGGCCGGCCTGGACCGGTGAGTACCCCAGCACGGTCTGCGTGTAGAAGCTCATGAACAGGTAGAACCCGAACATCGCGGTGAACATCAGGGTGATCGACACAAAAGCCCCGGCGCGGGCCCGGTGCAGCAGCAGCCGCATCGGCAGCAGCGGGCTCGCCGTCCGGGTCTCCACCAGGGCGAACACCCCGAGCAGCGCCACCCCCGCGGCCAGCAGGCCCAGTACCTTCGGCGAGCCCCAGCCCAGCGCCTCGGTCTCGCTGAAGGCGTACACGATGGCGGCGAAGCCGGCCCCGCTGAGCAGCGCGCCCGCGACGTCGAGCCGTCCGGTGAGCCGTGTCTTACGGTCAGGTGGCATGAGGGCCGCCCCGGCGACGGCGAGCACCGAGACCGGGACGTTGATGTAGAGGCACCACCGCCAGTTCGCGTACTCGGTGAGCAGCCCGCCCGCGACCAGTCCGACCGCCGACCCGGCGGCCCCCACGGCGGCGAACACGCCGAAGGCCCGGCCGCGTTCGCGGGGGTCGGTGAACGTGGTGGTCAGCAGCGACAGCCCGGCGGGCGCGAGCGCCGCCGCGAACACGCCCTGCGCCGCGCGGGCGGCGAACAACATGCCGGGGTTCACCGCGAGCCCGCCCAGCGCGGAGGCGGCGGCGAAGCCGGCCAGGCCGACGACGAACGTCCGCCGATGGCCGAGCGCGCCGCTCACCCTGCCGCCGATCAGCAACAGCGCGCCGAACGCGAGCGCGTAGGCGGTGATGGCCCACTGCCGGCCGGCGTCGGACATGCCGAGGTCCTGCTGCGCGGAGGGCAGCGCGATGTTCACGATCGTGCCGTCCAGCACCACGAGGAGCTGGGCGGCGCTCACCACCGGCAGAGTCCACCAGCGCTTGTCTGTGATCAGCATGAATTCCAGCCTTCCGTTGAAGTGATCCCGGAAGGTTCGGCCGCTGGTGCGCAGGTGGCGACGGTTCGAGTTTCAAAGGTCGGTTCAATCGGGGGGTCGGGTCCATGTCCGGATGTGGTGATCAACCGCCTACCAGGGGTATCTCTACGCCATCAGACGAACGCCCTCGAAGGGATGAAAGGGGCTCACTGATCTCCGGTGCCGGTGAGAATCAGCACCTCGTTGTCCGGATCGTTGCCGATCTTCTGCCACGTCTGCCCCAGGGCGTTGCGCACGGCGAACCCGAACCGCGCGGGCCCATCGCCGGTGTGCTGCATCCGCACCTCCATGATCCCGTCACGCCGCCGCATCCTGAAGTACTCGGCGTACTTCTCCGCGTACGCCACAAAGGCGGGCCGCGGCGCATAGCCACCGGTACCGGCATGCCATTCATCAAGCTCTCCGGGCATGGCGACCCCTATTCGGGAGCCCAAGCGGAACTACCCTCCGAATTTTGGCCAATAGGGCCGGAGCCCCGCCCCTCCCGCCTCCTGTCGAAATCCTCCAGAAGCTGTGCCACACTGGCCGAGACAACATCAATCATGCTTGTCAGCGCCTGGTCGGTCGGTGGAGTGCGCTGGCGTGCTCGCTCGGTCGCGAGTACGACCAGATGCGCCTCCTGGCGGAGTGCTGGTCGTGTACGGCCGAGCCGTACCCGAAAGGCTCACGATGTCCCCCGACCGATTCCACCTCTCCGAGGGCGACTACACCCCGGATCCCGATCGCGACACCACGATCCTGCTCGACGGCTACTACGACCACATCGCCGCGGTTCTGCGCGAACACGCGCTCCCCGAATCCCTGGTGACCGAAATGCGGTCACGCCAGGCCGAACTCGAAGCGGCCGACCAGCACCTGATCGCCGACGAGCCGTCCCGCCACAACCTCCGCATGACGCTGGCCCTTGTCGCGGCCTACGAAATCCTCACCCCGCACCTGGGCCGGGAAACGGCCATGCACGCCGTACGCACGGCTTTCATCGAACCACTCGGCGACGCCGTGAAAGAAGGCACCCGCGCGATGCTGGACGCCGCGCCAGATCCCTTCGCGGCCATGGTCGCCACGTCCAAGTCCCGCGAGGAACACGCCTTTGGCGACACATTCGTCTTCGACCGCGCGATCGACGACGACCAGCGCTATCACCTCAACATACGCCGCTGCTTCTATCACGACGTCCTGACGGCCCACTCCGCACCGGAACTGACCCCGGTGATGTGCGCCTTCGACACCAACTGGATGGACGCCATCGACCCGGAAACCCACGGTTTCCGCTTCGACCGCCCCACCACCATCGGCCTGGGCGCCCCCCACTGCCCCTTCCACTTCACCCGGACGAACCCGACCGACTGACCCCCACCACCGCGCCGAGGGCCGCCCTCAGCGGCCCTCGGCGTGGGGGCGCAATGGGAAGCACGAATCGGCATCGACAAAGGCCCGAACCACCGAACGAGCCCACCACCTAGCCAGGTGCCGGTCCGGAACCGGAGTCGGCGGGAATCGTGGCGCCAATGGCCCGGCCAAGGCCAACGGGCAAGGGGTAAGGGCTCTCGCGGGGCAGCATGCCCGTGACGTCCCGACCGTCGCGAAGTGCCTGATGGATATCGTGAACCCGGCCGGTGAGGTCGGTGATCCCCACAATCCACTCGTCGAGGTAACGAGTGACGGCTTCACCGGACAGCCCCACCTGAATCGACCGGTACGGCAAAGGATTGTGGCGCGGATCCCGCTCAGGATCCCACTGAATCCGAACCGGACTCCCCCGCAGCCGTTCCTTCCACGCCGCGTGATCGACGTCGCCGTCCGGATGGCTGAAACAGGAATGCCGAAGCGCCCACTCGAACCCCTCCCGCGTGATGTCGATCCCCAACACCCTCGTCTGACCGGCCTTCGTCCCCCAGCCGCAGCGATACATCATCCAGAGAAACGACGGCTTGATCCAGGTCATCCGCTCCCTCTTGAACGGCGCCACGAACCGCCGAGCGGCGACCGCCGGCACCGCGATGGCCGGGTCGTAGGCTTGGTACACGGTGATGGTCTCGTCGGTGAAGGCGGCACGAATCTGCCGGTACGGGATGCTCACCTCACCGACAATGGAGAACCACGCGCTCACCAGGCAATCGAATCAACCACTCGAGCGGTGAGACGAGGGGCCTCTCCCGATGACAAGCCACACCGCCCCTGACGTCACAGCCTCCGCAGACACCCCTACAACGGCCCGACTCCTGGCTGTACTGGTGGCGGCACGCCGGAGCCCTGCGCAGGGCTGGGCACACGAACAGCAACAAGGGCGAACAGCACAATAATCCCCACGGTGCTCTGGGTTAGTTCCACACTTGTGGCTTTGTCCAGAATGTCCGAGAATCGAGCACTCGGCATCGAGATCGAATTCAGAGAGGTGGAACGGCTGTTAGCAAAAGCCGTCGATAACGGCGATCAAGAGACACTGGAACCGCAGATTAGTGGAGCGGATCGCCAAGCGGTCATCAAAAGGGTAGACCACGCAGCGGCCTATCTCCGAGGCGGGAGGATGCTTTGGGTAGACGATCTCCCAAGAAATAACATATACCTGAAAGAGCTATTCAGGCAGCTAGGCATGGTGGTCGACTCTGCCACTTCAACGGGCGAGGCCATGGCATGTCTCGATCACCATAAATACGACCTCGTAATCAGCGATATATACCGAGAGTCAGACCCTCAAGCCGGCATCAAAATGCTTCACGAATTCCGCACCCGCGGCATCAGCCTACCGGTCATAATACATGCAGCGAGGTTTGACCCCACACTGGGTGTCGATCCCATGATTTTCGGCGGCACGAACCGCATCGATGAGGTCGTGCACTATGTGATAGACGTCATGGAACGTGTACCGCTGAGAGACGCCTGATTCCGGGAAGGCGGCGGCTAAAGCACCGCAGCAGCGAGCGAATCGCCTTGCAGCGCCGGCCGATGATTCCGAGCATGTAGTCAAGGATTAGGGAGTCAAATCACCGGAGGCGCGATAGAACAGCGCGCAACGCATCTGATGGTGAGGCATCCGGCCTGTGATGATCAGTCCGTCAGCCAAACCCTCCTGGCCGTCCCGGAGGTCACGAGCGCGAGCCGGGCAGAGCAACAGGCCGCAGTGTCCGCCACATCCCTCAGCCGCAGTGCTCTGCCGGACCGCCGAAGATCAAATCAGTTGCACAGCGGGAGCCAACGGCACATCATCGGGAGCATGGCCGGCCTGCCCCTCTCCTTGCCTGTGTTCTTCGAGCATGGCTATCCGGACATCTACTCTGACGCGCTTGAGCAGCACGTTTCGGTTCGTTCCACCACCGGTCACCAGGAGACTCCATGACAGGGGAAGAGGAGGAAGCACCCATAGGCCAAGCCCTGAACGGCCTCAACGTCTACCCGCTTCCCCAAGGATGGACCGCTCTGGCCGCGATTGTTCTCGTGAAGTGCCTCGATGAGGAAGGTCGCTCCACCTGGGCCTTCAGGACCACGGACGGGCTGAACGACGAGGAACTCCTCGGCGCCCTTACCGTCCGAACCGATCTCCTCCGTCACAAGCTATACGACGCGTATACGAGCGACGCCGATGATGAATAGGATCACGCGTTCTTCCAACGACATCATCAGCCTGGGCAGCCTGCATCGGCGCCTGACTCCTGAGCCTGGCATAAGGCACTCCTCGCCACCCGAAGCCGCCCGGCGTCCGCGATTGTGCGCACCCGCTCGGTGAAGATCGACACCCCTTCGTCTGTGCCGGGCGAACCGAAAGCGAAGCGCATGCTTCCCCTGGAGGCGGCGGGAGAGCATCGGACGGCGCGGTGGGCTGGAAAGGGCCGGTCATAGCCGGTGCCGGAACGGCGAGGTAGCACGGCGCGCGCGAAACGCCGGGCAGCGGGACGCGGCCGAAGACGGCGGGCGGCGAGCAGTGGGCTCTGCCGTACCGAACCCCGCACGCCGACCAGCACCGGACGGCCGGACAGAGCGCGCTGTACGAAGACGCGTGGTGCGCGCTCGGCCCCGATTTGCGCCAGGGCCTTGCCCTGCGGGTTCAGGGGTTCTAGGGCCTGGCGAGCTGCCGGGTGACGAACAGGCGGACCACCCCGCTCCCCTGCTCATCTGCCTGCCAGACGAACCAGTCCTGGCCCACCGGGGTGTCCTGCTTGGTGGGATACATCACGTAGGGCATGTCCCTGTCACGCGGCTCGTCGGGAGAGGGTTCGGTGACCAGGTAGGTCACCTTGAGGCCACGCGCGGCGATCTCCGGCAGTACTTCGCCCACGGTCCTTCCCTCCAGGTGGTACCCGCCCAGAGACCTGACCTTCTCCCCGGGCGTCCTGGGCACGTAGTGCGGCACGTCGTCGGGAACCAGCTCGCAGGGCGCCACCGGGTCCCGCATGAGGATCGTCCTCGTAGCATCGGCACCGGCCGGGCTGTCCCAAGACCTGCAAGCGGCACGGCCATACCTACCACGACCTTGTCTTCGCGACGCGGCATGGTAGGCCCATTGAGCGCAGCGAGGACTACAAGACCTGGAAGGCCCTCCTCAAGCGAGCCGGAGTCCGTGATGCCCGGCTGCACGACGCGCGGCATACGGCCGGGACGCTCCTCGTTGAGCAGGGCGTGCACATTCGGGTCGTACAGGAGATTCTTGGCCGCGCCCGGGTGACCACCACTGAGCGGTACACCCACGTCGCGACCCAGCTCATGCAGGACGCGAGCACCCGCATCGGGGCCGCTCTTTGGGGCGATAGCTGACCAACTGCAACTAGAACTGCAACTACGACACCCTCGAAGATCAAAAAGGCCCTGCTCCCGGACGCGGGAGAGGGCCTTTGAAGTGCGGAGGCTCCGGGATTTGAACCCGGGATGGGCGTGAACCCAAACCGCATTAGCAGTGCGGCGCCATAGACCTGACTAGGCGAAGCCTCCTGGTTGCCACTGTGGCTCACGACAGCGTACCGGCAGCGGGGCCAAGCGGCAAAGCGGATTGGCAGGTGGAGAGGCGAAACCACCTCCCGACTCCACCAAGCCGCAGGCCCCGACATCCTTTGTCCACAACCTGTGGACAAAGGATGTGGGCAAGCGGCGGTCGTCAGGCGGCCGGCTGGGCCTCGACCTCGATCTCTACCTTGACCTTCTTGCCGACCAGGACTCCGCCGGTCTCCAGGGCCTGGTTCCAGGTGAGGCCGAAGTCCTCGCGGTCGAACTCCGCGGCGATGGAGACGCCCCATACTTCCTGCCCCCACGGGTTCGTCCCGGTACCGCCGTATTCGACGGAGAGCTGGACCTCCTTGGTGACGTCCCGGATGGTGAGGTCGCCCGCGACGGTGAACTCGCCGCCGGAGCGGCCGATGAAGCGGGTTGTGCGGAACTTCAGCTCAGGGTACTTCTCGGTGGCCAGGAAGTCGTCGCCGCGGAGGTGGCCGTCGCGGTCGGCGACGCCGGTGTCGATGCTGTCGGCCGCGATGGTGAACTCGGCCGTGGACTCCGTGGGGTTCTCCGCGATCGTGACGCTACCGGAGAACTTCCCGAAGTTGCCGCGGACCTTGCTGACCATCATGTGCTTCACCACGAAGCCGACGCTGGAGTGCATGGCGTCGATGGTGTAGGTGCCGGCCGTCGGGATCGTGAGCCCTTCCCATGCACGGGTGCCCATGGTCTTCTCCTCGCGAGGATTATTGAACAGCGGATAGTTGCCTCTTTATCTTTCTATCGGACAACTTTTCCTCACGTCAACTATCGCGGACTATACTGTTCCAATGCAATCGTTCGACGACCCCAGACTCACCGCCATGGGCCTGCTGTCCGAGGTCCAGGTCGGGCTGTCCGCGAAGATGATGCCGTCGTTCGCCGCCGCCGGGCTCTCGTTGATCGACTTCGAAACGCTGATCCGGCTGTCCCGCTCGCCTCGCCGCAGGCTTCGTATGAGCGACCTCGCCGCCCAGACCAGCATGTCCACCAGCGGTGTCACGCGCGTCGTCGACCGGCTGGAGCGCGAGGGCATGGTCGAACGACAGGCGTGCGACACCGATCGGCGGGCCTCCTACGCGGCGCTCACCGGCGCGGGGGCCGACACGCTGGCGAAGGTGCTGCCGCAGCACCTCGACGACATCGACCGCTGGTTCACCGGGCTGCTCAGTCCCGAGGAACTGGACGGCCTGCTGTCGGCGCTGCGCGTGATCCGTGACGTCGTACGGCCGTGCGCGACCGCGGGAGCGAGCGGCGAAGAGGAAGCGTAACCGGCGCACTCGGCCCGTTCAGGCACGGCGTTGCGCCGGGCATTCGGCCTGGTCAGGCACGGCGTTGCGCCGGAACGACGAGTTCGCCGCGCAGCTTGGCCATCGCCCGTGAGACCGTGCTCTTGACCGTGCCGACGCTGATGCCCAGCGTCTTGGCGATCTCCGGTTCGGTCATGTCCTCGTAGTAGCGCAGTACGACGGCGGCCCGCATCCGCTCCGGCAGCCGGTCCAGGGCCTGTTCCAGCAGTTCGTAGGCGTGCTCGTGGCCGGCGTGCGGGGCCGCGGGCGGCTCGGGCAGTTCTTCGGACGGGTACTCCTCCAGCTTCCGCCGCCGCCACCAGGAGATGTTGATGTTGACCATGGCCCGCCGCACGTAGCCGTCGAGGGCCGCGCGGTCCTGGATGCGGTCCCAGGCCAGATAGGTCTTGGCCAGCGCGGACTGGAGCAGGTCCTCGGCGTCCATGGGGTTGCCGGTGAGCCGGCAGGCGGTACGGAGCAGCGCCGGTCCGCGCGCCTCGACGTACGCGCGGAACTCATCGGTTTGCACGTCCATCACGATCACCCGCCGACCACAGAGGGGCTTGCCCGTGCGCCTCGGTACCGTGTCACGGCGACAGCCCCCACGCCGGGCAGCATTTGCCAGACACCTCCCTTGTGGCCAGAATCGCAGCCGGACCGCCTGATACGGCTGAACCGAAATCCAGGTTTCGCCCTGCCAATAGCAAAGAAGGGCCAAGTATCGGGACACGAGCCACACGACCCGCTCGACGACCGGAGGCGTGCACCCACCCATCCGGCCACTGCGGCAACAGAGGCACCGGCCGGCGCCCAAGGCCAGTCCGAGCACAAACTACAGAAATCGCCAGGTAGCCGATACCCCTGGTCAGGGTAAGGATTGCTGAGAAGCGGTAGGCGTACTTTTCTACTCAGGGACGGAAATGTCTATCTGCCATACCATCCGTCGGGAAATATCAGCAGAACATACTCGATACACCCTCTGCCCGTGTGAGGCTGTCTTCTGAGAGGTCATGGAGGGGCCTCGCAGCGGCCAGCCCTGTGGCCGAGAGAGGGGATCGCCGGGCCCCGCGTACCGCTCGTGTACCGTGAGGGCCGGCGCGCACGGACGACCAGAAAGACGATTGGGACAGGCGGATGACCGACCCGACCACCGTTCACCGGCGTCGCGCCCTCGCCGCGGCCGTACTCGGGCGTCCCCCCGAGCGGCCGGAGAGCTCCGACGGCGGCCAAGAGCCGCTGCGCGCGGTCACCGGGCGAATCCTCGACGCGAGCCCGCACATGATCGTCGTCGAGGCCGGGAACGGGGCGGAGGAGCGCCTGGTGGTCGCCCCGTGGGCGGTCGCCTGGCGCGGCGGTGACGTGGCCGTCGCGGATCTGCCTGCGGGGACGAACGTGATCATGCGTACGGTTCACCAAGGCAAGGTCGTTGACCGGATATGGGCTGACACGACCCGGATCACCGGGACGATCGTGTCGATCCGTACCGACGGCAAGGACCAGCTGGTGGAACTGGACGCCGGTCCGCACCGGGGCCGACACACGATCGTCATCCCTTATCGGGCATCCGGAAGGCTCCGAGTACGGCATCCGAAATTCGAGCCGGGGTACCTCTTCGATGCGATCGGCGTGCGCGAGGGCGAGGGCGAGGGCGAGGGCGACGTACTGTCCGCGCTGCTGCCCGCCACCTCGCAACCGCCCTACCGGGCGCGGGCCGTACCGGTCCCGCCTCCCGCGTACGGCGGGGCGCAGTCCCGCGTGGCCGGCACGGTCACCTGGTCGGACGCCATCCCGGAGAGCGGACACCGAGCACGGGACGGGCACCGAACGGAGAACACGCGCCTACCGGACGACCGACAAGGCACCACGGACCAGCACATCTCGGGCGACGGCCACGGAGCCGCCTACCCGATGCTGGAACGGTCCGACAGCGGATGCGACGACGCGGGGACATCGTGCGCGGGCCTGCCGTACCTCGCGCTGGGTTCGCTGCTCAACGTGCAGAACACCTGCACCGGGCGCGCGATGTCGATCCCGATCGTCGCCTGCGGCTGCCTCGCCGGGCGATTCTGTGACCGGTGCGTGGAATGCGACACCTCACCGCGCGGCAGGATCGCGGAAGTGTCGCCCGTCTCTTTCGTCGAACTGGGTGGAGACCTGATCAAGGGGTGTTTCAATGCCAGGATCGGATTGGGGTGACATGCCGGCGACGGTCGCCACGGCGCAACTGCCGCTGGTGGTGTTACTGCTGGCGCTGGGGAGTGCCGCGAAGGTGGCAACGATCCGCGCCGACGCCGAACCGGGCGGGCTGACCAGGCTCGGACCGGCAGTACTAGTACCCGAACGCTGGCGTGCGCCGGCGCTCGCCATATGCGCGGCGGGTGAGCTGACGCTCGCCGCCGGGATGACGTTCACGACACATCCACTCTTCCGCTGGGCAGCGGTGGGATTCTTCGCCATGTCCACCTATGCGCTCGTCGATCTGCGGCGGCGGCGTCCCGACGTGGGGTGCGGCTGCTTCGGCGAGGTCAGTTCGCGTCCGATCGGCGTGCGCTCGATCGGCCGGACGGTACTGCTGACCGCGATGTCCGCCGGCACGCTCGCGTACCCCGGCATCGGATGGGCGGCGATGTCCGGAATCACCTGGACGATGGCGGGATGCACGGCGGTGGGCCTCGCCCTGCTGGCCGCGCTCTCGCCGGAGCTGGAGGAGGCGGTCGCCCGGCTCCGGCATCGCGCGCCCTGCGAGCAGCGCCCGCTCGCGCCGGGCACCGCGCTCGCCCGGCTGCGCGCCAGCACGGCTTGGGACGACCACCGGATGCTGCTCACCGGCGGCGAGCCGGTGGACACCTGGCGGGAGCTGTGCTGGCGGTTCTTCGCGTTCGCCGGCCGGACGCCCGACGGGGCACCGGTCGACGTGGTCTTCGCCGTCTACCTGAGCGGCCGGCGACCGCCGGTGCGGGCGGCGGTGGTGAGCGCGGACGGCGCGCCGGTAGAGCCGCTACGGGAATCTATCGCCGTATCGGCCTGACGCTAGAACGCCGTATAAACGCCGAGAACTAGGCCAGAACCAAGCCGAGAACGACTCGATATAGCTCTATACGGCTCTCTAGCTTCCCCACTAGAGAGCCGTATAGAGGTCTAGGAGACCGGCTCGGTCACACAGATCAAACGGATCAAACGGGCTGCGCGCGAAGGAACTTGCCGAAGTGCGGGACGGTGAACGCGATCAACCCCCGTTCGGCGCTGTAGATCAGACCTTTCTTGATCAGGCTGTCGCGGGCCGGGGACAGACTGGACGGCTTTCTGGTCAGCACCTCGGCGACCTCGGCGGTCGCCACCGGCTCGTCGCCGATCGAGGCCATGGCGTGCATGTAGTCGCGCTCGGCGGGGGTGGCGCGCTCGTAGCGGCTGCCGAAGAACCCGACCGCCAACTCGGCCTCGGCCTCGGGGGCCGCCAGCCGCACGTCGTCGGCGGTGATCGGCGAACCGAGCGCGAGGTCCCAGGTGACCTTGCCGTACGCCTGGACGAAATAGGGGTATCCATCGGCCGCCGTGTAGAGCGCGTCGAGCGCCTCCTGGGTGAACTCGACCCCCTCGCGCTCGGCCGGCGCGATCAGCGCGTGGTCGGCCGCCGCGCGGTCGAGACGGTCGATGCGGGTATATCGGAACAGCCGCTCGGAGTAGCTCTTGCTGGCGCTGAGCACGCTCGGCAGGTGGGGCAGGCCCGCGCCGACCACGATCAGCGGGCCGCCGCTCTGCGACAGCTCGTGGCAGGCCGCGCACAGCGCCGAGACGTCGGCGGCCTGCACGTCTTGCATCTCGTCGATGAACAGGGCGATGCCGACCCCGAGGTCGGTCGCCACCGAGGCGGCGTCGACGAACAGCTCGGTCAGGTCGATCTCCAGATCGCCCGAGTCGGCCCGGCCCCGGCTCGCGGGCACGTCGATGCCGGGCGACCAATGGGAGGTGCCCTTGGCGGCCGACGGGTCGCGCATCGCGAAGGCCTTGAGCACGCCGAGGAAGTCTTCGATGCGCTCGGGGGCGCGGTGCCGCGGCGCCAGCTCACGGATCGCCATGTGCATCGCGGCGGCGACCGCGCGCCGGATGGACTGGTCGGGCCGGGCCTCGATCTTCCCGGTGCCCCACAGCCGCTGCATCGCCATCGACTTGAACGTGTTGAGCAGCACGGTCTTGCCGACGCCGCGCAGCCCGGTGAGGACCATGCTGCGCTCGGGGCGGCCGCGGGCCACCCGTTCCAGCACGACCTCGAACTGCTGCAGCTCACGGTCGCGGCCGGCCAGCTCGGGCGGGCGCTGCCCGGCCCCGGGGGCGTAGGGGTTGCGCACGGGATCCACGCTCTCGGACTTTATGACGGGATATAGCGGCCGTCGTAGATTTCCGTAGAAAGTGCTGCGGCGTGTCGCCCGCGGCCGGCTCGGAGCCTTCGGAACCAGCAGGTGCGGCGCCACGGAGAGCGTCACCGAAGGCGTCACCGGAGAGGCCACCGGAGGCGTCGCGGCGCACGCGGGGGCGGGCGTCGCGATGATCGCTCTTCCCATGGCGCACCCCTCGCAGGTAAGATCGTGGCCCGAACCCGTGTTCGATCCGATTGCCCTCGACTGTAGCGCGGCATCGAACACCTGCGCGAGTTTTTCGCCGAATTCCGGGTAAAGATCTTGCCGGTTCGCACAGCCGCAGGCCAGGGGCCATCACTCCTTCACGACCAGGCCCATCGAGCGCGCCGTGCCAGCGATGATCTTCTCGGCTTCCGCGGGGTCATCCGTGTTCAAGTCGGACATCTTCCCCCGTACCACCTCCTGAAGTTGTTCCCGGGTGATCGTCCCCGCCGGCGCGTGCCCAGGGCGAGGGCTGCCCGCGGTCAGCCCGGCGGCGTGCCGCAGCAACGACGCCGTGGTCGGCTTCTTGGTCACCATCTCGAAGGAGCGGTCGTCGAAGACGGTGAGCACCGCCGTGACGTCGAACCCGCGCAGGTCCTGGGTCGCGGCGTTGTACCGCTTACAGAACTCCATCAGGTTGACGCCGAGCGGGCCGAGGTCCTTGCCCACCGACGCCGGGTTCGCCTCACCGGCCCTGGACTGGATCTTCACTACGCGACTGATCTTCTTTGCCATGAGCGGCACGCTAAAGTCTCCAGTTACGGGAGGCTCAAGCGAATATGTACACCATCGGCCAGTTGTCCAGGCTCTCCGGGCTACCGATCAAGACGATCAGGTTCTACTCCGACAGCGGCGTACTCCCCGAGTACGAGCGCACCCCCGCCGGCTACCGCCTCTACCGCGAGGAGGACAGGGCCCGGCTCGAGGTCATCAGGACCTTGCGGGAGATCGGGGTCGACCTGGCCACCATCCGCGGCCTGGGCGACCGCGACCTGCGCGACGTGCTCACCCTCCACCTGGAGGCGGTCGAGACGCGGCTCCGGTCGTTGCAACGCACCCGCGCCGTACTGCGCGCCACCCTGGACCGCGCCGATCCGACCGACGAGGACCTGCGCAGGCTCAACTCCCTCGGCAGGTACGGCGCGGCGGAGATGCGCCGCCTGGCGAACGACTTCGCCGACGACGTCGCGAGCGGCAACACCGCGCTGGACGAATGGTTCGCCTGCCTGCGCGAGGCCATGGTGCCCGAGCTACCGGACGAGCCCACCATCGACCAGCTCGACGCCTGGCTGGAGCTGACCGAACTCCTGGCCGCCGACGACTTCCGCGAAAGCCTGCGCGGCCAGGGTTCCGACTTCTGGGACAACGCCGACGAAATGGACCTCGCAGCGTGGCAGCAGGCCAGCGCGCGGATCATCGAGGAGGCCACGGCCGCGCTCCGGGCCGGGGTGCAGCCCGATTCACCGGCCGCCGCACCGATCCTGGCGCGCATCGTCGCCCTCAACGCGGAGGGACGCGGCCGGCCGTACGACGCGGCGTTCTGGCGGACGCTGCGCAAGGAGTACGACGAGCACGACCCACGCTCCCACCGGTACTGGGAGCTCGTCTACACCATCCGCGGCCTGCATTGGCCACCCGAACAGGTCATCGCCCACCTGTGGATCGGCGACGCGCTGCACCACCACGATCACCCTGAGGGCTGATCCGGTCACTCATCGCTTAAGCTGCGTATGTGGCCTCACGTGGGAGAACACTCCAGCCGACGCTTCTGCTGTCCGGGTGCCTGGCACTCGCGACGGCCTGCGGCGCGGGCAACGCGCTCGGCCCGACCGGCGGCACCACCCCCCAGCCCCCGGTGACGAC
>NZ_POUA01000161.1 GCF_003236385.1 Spongiactinospora gelatinilytica | reverse complement strand
AGCGTTACCTCCCCGACCCCGAACACGTCTGGTCCTGGTCACGCTGGCGCAGACGCCGCCAGCATCAGGCCAGACTCAGTCACTACAAACGACGCGGATACCCACTCACCTAAGTGCCGTTGCAGTACTAGGGCGTCGGCTGACCGAAGACCTGCGCCACCCGTGGGAGAAACCGGCCCGGCCGGGTCAACTCACTCCCGCGCGGGTCAGGCGCGGGTTTCGGAACCTACGTCCCGCGCTTGCCCGCCCGGCGCGTGCTCCCAAACCCTCTAGGCCCGGCCCCGGCCGGCCACCCGGCATCCCCAACCGCCGCCCCGCACCCCGCTATGACGTCGGGAAGACCGTCAAACGCGGCCGCACCCTCGCAGCCCTACAACGATCCGGAGGATAAAGAACAAGCTGAGTGCGTGTTTGAGAAGATCATCGTTGTCCGGCGTGGTGGCGTGATCGCCGCCCGGTAGGCCCTCAAGCTGGCCCGGTGTCCCCTCAGCGCTACCCTTCCGAGGTCACCGATGCCCAGTGGGATAGTCCGATCGGGATGCCCATGGCGGTACCTGTCCACTGACCTGCCGCCCTGGCAGCCGTGTACTGGTACTTCCAGAAGTGGAATAGGCCGGCGCCACCGACAGGCTCTTGCGTGAGCTGCGGATCAAGGGCCGCCGCCAAGACGGCCGGACCGATGACCCCTCGGCAGCCATCATCGACTCCCAAAGTGTCAAAGGAGCCGACACCGCCGACCGGACCACCCGCAGATACGACGCGGGCAAGAAGACCAACGGGCGTAAGCGGTTCATCGTCACCGACATCACCGGCCTATTCGTCACGTCCCTCGTCTGCCTATCTGACCACCCCGATAAGGCACGTATTCGCCGACCGGGGATTCGCCGGACGGCTGGTGGACTGGGCCCGTGACAGGCTGCGCACCACCCTGGAGATCGTGCGCAAGCCTGCGGATCGGCCCGGCTTCAACGTCATCGCACGCCGGTGGTGGTAGAGCGAACCTTGGCCTGGCTGACCGCCTGCCGCCGTCTGGTACGCGACTACGAACGCGACCCCGCAGTCTCCGAGGCGTTCATCCGATGGGCGGCCATCGCCAGAATGGCCCGCCGTCTCACCCAAGGCGGGCCCGAGCGACGACAACCCCCGCTACATTTGCCCTGACACATTGGTGGTTGAGTTCCCACTCATGGACCTCCGGGGGCGAATCGAGCCCAGATATCGCTACCAGAGGGGGATACCGCCACGATATGCCCCTCGCAGAGAGAGCGGAATCCTTTCCTGCCCGGCGGGTGTGTGAGCCGTAGTACAAGATTTGTCTCCAGGTCGATTAGCGATATGTAGGAATCGTCCTGGCCTTGATACCGGAGGCCCACGACGCCGTACAGATTTCCAGATTCTGGCTCGAAGGATGGCAGGAGCGTACGTATGACGCGGTGCCACAACCGATAATGGGAGACAAGAACGATGCTGTCTGGCCACGGCTCAACTGCTTCCAGAGCCAGGATGTAACCCATAGCCCCCAACTTGTCCCGGAATCGCTCCATCAGTGTGTAGAAGACCTTCGTCTCTAGGCGTCGCAGCTCCGGCGATGAGGCGTCTGGCGCAGGCTGTTGTGTGGTGACGGCGCCAGTACGGTAAATATTCCCGCACACAGGGATGCTTAGGCCGGTCGCCCAGTGAAGGATACCGATAATCAGCTTGGCTGAAGCATGTTCGGGCCTGTCGGCGGCGACCTCGCGTTGGGCCCGTGTGTACCGCTCCCCCGTAGCGCCCATCCGTGCGCGGACGGCGTTCTTGCTTGCTTGGTAACCCTTCATGCTTCGCTCCCGGGCAGCCCCCATGCGACACGCCGCAGAACGTGTAAAGGTGATGGAATATCGCTGACTCAGGGAGTCTTGTCCGCTCATGTCGAGATGGCATGGGCATCGTTCGACGGGATTCTGGCGGGCGCTAGCCGCCGCAAGTAGCAAGCTAGTGCCGTCGAGCGGAGTATGCAAGTTGATTCAGTGCTGGCTGCGCGTATCGGCCTCTACAGGAGCACGCAAGAATGCCCCCGTCGCCACGAAGGCGACGGGGGCATTCCGGAAGAGTGAGACGTCTGCGTATGCAAGGGCCGTTTTCTGCTAGCTTATGTGAGTGCTAGCTACTTTGCACTGTCACCCCTTGGCGGCACCGGCCGGGTGTCGTTCGGTACGACATACACGCCGAGTGCCGCTAGTACGGCAAGGACCGCGCTGACGATCTCAGTGGTAGTGAACAGGCTATCTGATACGGCGCCGTTAATAATTGTGATCGCCGCGAGCAGGGCTGCAACAACTGCCTTGGCATACCGGCCGATGCTCATGAATACCTCCGAATACGCAAAGGCCACCTCATCTGAGCATGGCCGTTATCTCTCGCTTTGGTGATGCTGAACGTGGAACTGTTTCCGATGTCATCGAGTCTTTGCAGGCGTCTATGCGGCCCGTAGCAGTGCGGCCCACGTCTTCGGCCCGCAGATGCCGTCCACGGCCAGGCCCGCGTGCCGCTGGAACGCCCGAACCGCGTCGTCCATGGGCACGCCGAACTGCGTGTCGTCGATGCCGTCGTTCAGGCCATAGTCCCGCGCGTAGAGCAGGTAGAACACGGTCTTGACGTCCCAGCCGGTCGCGCCCTTGCGGAGCGTCGGAAGCTGCTTCACGATCTCCTCCGTCCAGTTCTCGGGTTGCGGGCAAGCGGGCTTGCTGGTGTAGGCGGGATAGCCGAATCCGGCGATGGCGGCCATGCTGCGGGCGCGGCGCATGACGCGGTTGGCGGTGTTGCCCTCGATGGTGATCACCGTGGTGCCTCGCACCGCTTCGACGATGCCGACGTGGTCGATCTTCTTGAGGTTGTGCGACCCGCCCCAGTCGAAGAAGACGATGGCGCCCGGCTTCGGCATGCGCCCCCACCGGCCGCGCTGCTTGAACCAGCTCGCGTGCGAGAGCGTGTAAGCGAAATCGCCTACGTCATTGATCAGTCCGGCCTGGTGGGCGCACCAGGCGAGGAACATGTCGCACCAGGCTGCATGTGCCCATGAGTCGGGCTTGCCGTGGCGCTCGGCCCACCACTGGCCATAGCGGGTCCAGCCGTCCTTGCGCTCGCCCTGGCCCAGCTCGCCGCGCGCCACGGCGAGCAGGCGGTCAAGCGGCCCGGACGGCATCGTCGTCCTCTGAGTCGATCCAGACCACGCGGGTCGCGCCATCATGGCCGTGAACGGCGATGACGTCCTCGAAGTGGTCCCAATGCACCGTGGAGGGCCGGGGGCCACGCCAGCGCACGGTCGCTGAGCCGTCCGGCCACAGCACGCCATCGGTGACGTGGCCGGTGCCGGAGATCCCGGTAACGTCGGTGTCGCGTTGCAGGTAGAAGCGGCGGGCGAACCTCATGGCGTCTCGCTCTCGTCGCTCTCGTCCTGGACCACTGAGCCCGGTTCCTGGGGCAGGCCGTGCTGGTCCGGGTCGTCGCCCCTCAGGCCCGCGCCCTCGTAGGGCGCGGGCGGTAGTTCGTCGTCAGGCATGGCGGTCCTCCGTGAGGGCGTGGTGGGCAGGCCGAGCCATTCGGCGACCGTGAGCTTCAGGGCCGCCTCGGGCACGTGGAGCGGGAGCACGGCGGGTACGACGAGCACCCCGTCACGAACGGGCAGCATCAAGCCCTTCAAGCGCGTGAGCAGGGCGGATGGCTCCCGTCAGATGGTCAGGGGGATACTGGAGATGCAGGCCGACGACGATCGGGGGACGTCATGGCCAAGAGCGGTAGCGGTAAAAGCGGCAAGGGCGGCAGCGGCAAGGGTTCGACACCGATGACCGGCAAGGCCGCCTCGCGCGTGCAGAGTTCGGGCGACAGGAACCCGTCCGGCAAGACGGCGAGCAGCGGGTTCGGTCCGCGGGCTCAGTCGGCCGCCGCCAAGAACGGCGGCTAGAAGTAGCTCAGCCGCGCGTCAGCGAGATCAGTGCGATCACGACACCGGCGACGGTGACCAGCACGCTGACCACGGCGATGATCTGCCGGGTGCGTTCGGCGAGCTGGGCGCGGGTCACGGTGTTCTTCTCCACCTCGGCCAGCCGGTCCCGGGTCTCCTCGACTTCGCGAGCCAGCTCGGCGTGACGGCCGTCCACCTGGTCAAGGCGTTGCAGGATGAGCGTGATGGAGCCGTTGACCTTCTCGAACCCGATCTCGACCAGGCTGCGCAGCTTCTCCAGCATCAGCTCCAGGTTCGGCGTGCGCTCGTCGCTCACGCGGCTTCGCCTTCCCGCCGGGCGGCCCTGGTCGCGGATACGAAGGTCGCTGGCGGCTTCGCCTGGAACGCCAGCGGTGCGCCGTACCCGCTTGAGCGCTGCCATTCCACGGCGAGCCGGCGGCTGGCGACCCGCACCGGATCGAGCCGGGTCTGCGTGCGGATGGGATCGAGCGGGTCCGCCGGGGCGACGCGGCGTGCCCCGGCGAAGTCGAGCGCGGCCTGCCGGTCGGTGTGGGACGCCGCGTCCAGTCGTACGGCGTGCTGCTTGACCTGGCTGATCCGCTCCAGATGCGCCGCGAGCCGGTCGCTGTCGGACACGCCGGGCGTCCAGCACGTCGGCAGGCCCCGTGTCGCCTTCAGTA
Source organism: Spongiactinospora gelatinilytica (assembly GCF_003236385.1). Classification (GTDB taxonomy): domain Bacteria; phylum Actinomycetota; class Actinomycetes; order Streptosporangiales; family Streptosporangiaceae; genus Spongiactinospora; species Spongiactinospora gelatinilytica. The sequence continues at coordinate 10,983 of NZ_POUA01000161.1, read as the reverse complement.
TGGTGACCGCCGCCGGGTCGTCCCATACCAGGGCGTCGTCTGGGTCGGGGATGTACGGCTCGTGCAAGATCACGTCGAGCAGGGTCTCGACGTCGTCCGGGTCGATCCCGTACTCGGCGGCCCTCCACTCGAACGTGCTGTGCGGGAACGTGTGGATGCCGTGGCCGCCATCGGCAGCGTTGACGAGGTAAACGCCCCACAGCGGTTCCGCGCCGTCCGGCCGGACCGGCTGCTGGGGGCGCGCTTGCACCTGCTGAGCGAGTGAAGTCTGGGTGTAGGCGAGTTCGGTGTCCCAGATGTCGAGCACTTTTGCCGGCATACCGCCCCTCCTTGGGTGCCGTCAGCGATATGGCGTGCCTCACCTTCTGCCCGGTTCAGGGCCGTGGAGGTGTCCTCATGCTCCTTGAGCACCCGGTTTCGCTCGGCGTCGCCTCGCAGCAGGCGGGTCAGGTCGTCATGCAACGCCTCGCCCGCCTCAAGAACCCGGTCCAGGTAATTCTCGTAGGTCTCAGGCGGCAGCAGTGCACCGCCTGGATCCTTGCGGTACCGATACTCGCGCCTGTCGGGCAGCACCATAGAACGGGCGTCCCGCCACTCGTTGCGTTCGACCGGGAGCGCCCGCCGGGCGGTGTTGATCCGGTCGGCGGTCTCCTGCGACAGCGGGCCGCCCGCCCGCACCTGCGGACGGGATGCGCCGGGCGCGGACGGCTGGGAGGCACTCGCGCCGGGCTCTGGGCCGCCCGGCCGCGGCGGAGGCTCAGGTGCGGGAGCGGGCTCCGGCTGCGGCGCGGTGAACGGCTGCTCGGGCGGCGGCTCGTAGCGGCGAACCTGCTCGCGGGCGCGCTTGCGGCGCAGGCCGGTCTCTGCGAGGTGTCGCTGGAGCCGCTCTTGGGCCTCCCTTGACATCTGCTGGGCATACCGGCGACTGCGCTCGTCGGTGGCCACGATCTGCTTGCGCTTCCAGCCACGGATCTCGCGTTCCAGCCGCCGCTGCTTCTGCACGTCGTCATAGGTGGCGGTGGTCGGTGGACGCGGCGCAGGCCGAGTGACGCCCGGCAGGTAGGCACCGAATCCGTGGGTGCAACCCGGATGGCCGAGCCCACGGGCTCGTGCCTGGGCGACGGTGGCACGCACGTCCACCCGCACCGTCTCGCCATCGTTGATGGCGTGCTCCAGCTCGATCACGCCCGCTTCGCCACGCTGGGCGAGCACTTCGCCCTCCCACGGCCGGCAGACGGTGCACGGGTAGACCGACCTGGACACCATCACCAGGTCCAAGCCCGCATCGCGCAGCCTCGCCAGATGGCCGTCGCGGGTCGCGCGGGCGGTCGCGGTGTGGGTCGCCATCTCGGCGTACTCGCGCAGCCCCCAGGTGCGCCCGGCCCGGTCGGTGAAGTTCTTGACGCCCTGGCCGGCGAACCGCTGGAGCGCACGGCCGACGACCTCGCGGAACGTGAGTGCCCCGGTCAGTTCCGAGCCAGCGACGAAGGCGACGACTTGGCGGTAGATGTCGTCCACGCCTCGCAGCGCGCCGGTCTGCACGTCGGTGAGCATCTGGTCCAACTGCCGGGCCAGCTCGTTGACGCCGCCGCCGGGGTTGACCAGTTCGGAGGCACCGAGTTTGCGGGCGTCGGCGAGTATCTTCTCCAGGCGGGCACGAGCCTTGGCATCGGCGATCTGGGCGGCCACTTCAGCGTGCGCGCTGTCCGCGCCTTCGGCGTAGGCGTCGCGCACGGCCTTGGCCGCCGCGCGCCTGGCATCGCCCAGCCGCCGGAGGATCTTCGCGGACTCGGCGCGAAGCTTGCGGATCTCGCTCAGCCGCCGGGTGGCCCACGTCTCGGTGTCCTCGACGTCGATGCCGCGCTCGGCCTGTCGCCTGATCGCCTCCAGCAGGTCCAGCTCGGCCTGCTCGTACATCTCGGCGATGCGCTTGGCCTGCTCGATGGCAGCCTCGACCGCCTCGGCGGCGCTGTCGGCCACACCGCCTCCTGTGGGCCCGGCCGTCCGCTAGGCGGCGATGTCGTCGTCGTCGGCGTCGGGCACGTAGGTCTCAGCCAGTTCCGCCGGATCCGAGACGTTGATCGTCATCTCCTCGCGCAACTTGGTCACCTCGGCTCTGACCTGCGGGTCCTCCCATTCGGGGTGCAGCATCCGCACGCGGGTCTCCACTGAGGCCGCCTGGGCGCGGTTGAGCATGTCCAGTGTGCGACTCAGCGCCTCGGGGTCGGGCATGACGCCGTCTGGCCATTCGATACCGGCTCGTTCGCTGACGACCTTCGTTCCATAGACGGCGCGGTCCACGGCCAGCAGGCATTCGGCCAGCCAGGCCAGGCACGGCGTCCAGTAGCCGATCTTGCGGCCCCGCGTGGTGTAGCTCTTGTGGCGGCGCATGTGGATCTCGGTGGCGGTGGCGGCCTGCCCCGAATTGTCGTCCTCGCCGAAGGACTGCACCGCATATCCCGCGCCGCGCAAGATCTGGGCGGTCAGGGATCTCGCCGTCTCCTTGTGCTCGGCCACCCTGATGTCGAACTGGCTGATCGTCAGCTCGGCCGCGCCCGACCCGCCGGGCGGCGGCAGCATGGCCAGGGCGCTGTAGATCTCACGGTCCGGGTCCCACATCGCGCCGCGGCCCCGGCCGGTGTTGGTGAGATAGACCTCCGGCACGATGATCCGGCCTTTGCCGAGCCTTAAGTCGCGCATCCAGCTCGTCATGGTCTCATCGAGAGCGTCCATGATCGGCTCGACGCCCGCGTAGTCGCTGCGCCCCAGGTGCGTGCCGCGCAAGGTCCTGTGCGGTCTCATGTTGGGGACGTAGCCGACCAGCAGGCCCTTGTCGTAACCGGAGTCGAAGCCGCCGTCCTCATCGACCATCGCGGCGAAGCCTTCGGTCTCCGGGGACGAGCCTCGGCACGGGTGTCGTTGGCGCTGATGATTTCGACGCGCCGCCCCAGAATGTTGCAGGTCGGAGCGCCTCTGTTGTAGAAGATCCGCCGCGCAACCGGCCCGGTCAGGGTCGGATCCATCAGCGGTTCCATAACGTTTCTGGCGATCGTGTCCGCCGTTTTGCCCGCGATCACCAGGTGGCCGGTGCGGCGGGGAGCGGCGGCCACGTACATCAGCCACCTCAGCAAGGATGCGATGGTCTTGCCGGAGCGCACCGCGCCGGACCAGATCACCAGCCGGGAGGTGGCGTTGGCGATCGACCACTCCTGTTTGGGCGACAGCCGGATCACCTGGCTGTGCGGCTGCGCCGCCGCGCGAGCGCCCGCGCCCGCCCCGCCCTGCGGCCGGGAGACGGTACCGGTCACGACGCCAGGTACTCGGCCGGTTCGGCGGCCTCGATCGCCGCCACGTCCAGCACCTCCGCCGAGGCGACCGGCTCGGCGTGGCGGGCCTGAAGCGAGGACAGCAGGGTGCCGAGCAGGCTCGCGATGTCGCCGTCGTTGATGCCTTGCCGGTTGAGCTGGTCGAGCCCGAGCAGGTTGGCGTGCTTCCAGATCAGGCTCTCGGCCCGCTCCACCGCTTTGAGGTCGCCGTTCAAAACCTTGGGCCAGATCGCCTGCAAGGCGCGCTCCAGCCTGTCGATGGTGAGCTGAAGCAGTTCCTCCGAAGCGAGTTCCTCCGCGGCCTTGGACTGCCGCAGTGCCCGCTGGATGTCCACCGACGCGGCCTGGGGTGAGGAGTAGCCGAGCGCCTCGGCGATGGCATCGAGCTTGACGCCGGCGATGCGCATCTGCATCGCCTTCTTACGCCGCTCGGACACCTCGGCCGCTCTGGCCTGCTTGCGCGTGGACACCATGAAGTACCTCCGTGAGGGGCCGAAGGCGGAAGCAAAAGGTGGAAGAGGTGGGATCAGCCGTCGCGGGCGACGGCGAGGAACTCGGCGCGGTGCGCGCCGTACTCCAAGGCTCCGGCCAGGGACACCGTGGTCGTGATGGCCTGGTGCTGGTTGACCCCGCGCACGGTCATGCACGAGTGGGTGGCACGGATGACGACTCCAGCGCCCAGCGCGGGCAGGTCCTGGTGGATCGTCTCGGCGATCTGCCGTCCCAGCCGCTCCTGAAGCTGGAGCCTGCGGGCGAACACCTCGACCAGCCGGGGCAGCTTGGACAGCCCCAGCAGCCGCCCTTCGGCGGGCAGGTATCCGACCGTGGCGGTGCCGTACACCGGCAGCAGGTGGTGCTCGCACAGGCTCGCGAACTGGATGGCTTCGACCGTCACCAGCCCGTGCACGCTTTCATCAACGAAGACCCGTTCCAGGTGCTGGCGCGGGTCCATCGCGTATCCGGCGGTCATCTCCTGCCACGCCTTGACGAACCGCCGCGGCGTGTCGGCGATCACCGGCTGGGCGGGATCGACACCGGCGAATTGCAGCAGTGTGCGCACGGCCTGGCGGGCGTCGTTCGCCGTGGGGGCGGGGGTCTGTTCGGCCACTCAGCGCCCCCGCTCGTCGTTCCAGGCCAGCACGTGCAGGCGGGGTGTGAGGTTGAAGCCCGCCGCGATGGCGGGGTCGGCGATCTGCCGCAGGTGCGTGGTCGTCGCCTCGGCGGTGACGCCTTCCGGCATCACCCAGACGTCGGCGGGGTCGATCACGTGACTCTCGGCGAGATCGGCCAGCTCGGCGACATCCGCCTCATCGCGGCACACCGCCTTGAAGCACGCGCCGTCGTGGCCGGCGAGTCGCCGGAAGAAGGCGAGCGCCTGCGGCACGATTCGCCGGGACTCCGGCTCACCGCTGCTCGCGAGCTTCAGCCCCACATTGAACCGGGACACGCCTCCCGCCGTGGCAGTTGAGGGAACCCGCGTGCCGTTGGTCTCCACCTCGACCTCGACGTCCCACAGCAGCCGCAGCAGCTCGCCGAACGCCGGGTAGTCCTGCTGAAGCAGCGGCTCACCGCCTGTGATCACCACGAGCGGCACGTTCATTTCCGCGATCTGGTCCGCGATGTCGGCGACGGCCATCCTGGACAGCTCGGCACGCAGGTCGAAGCGGTGGCCGTCCCAGGTGTAGGGGGTGTCGCACCACGAACAGCCCAGGTTGCAGCCGCCGAGCCGCACGAACGCGGCGCGTCTGCCGCAGGACGGGCCTTCGCCCTGCACGGTGGGCCCGAAGACCTCGCTGACCACCAGGCCCTCGACGGTCGCGCCGGTCACGCCACCCACGACGCCCCGTTCGCCGCCGTCTCGGTGAGGTCCACCCGGATCACCCGCGCCTGCGGGGCGCGGGGCACCGTCGCCAGCAGCTCGCTCGCCACCTCGCCGAGCAACCGGGCCACCGACTCCACCGTGGGCCACCAGCGCGGCATCGAGAACACCCTGCCGTGCTCGCCGAGCATGGCGGCGAGCGGGTCGTCCCCGCCGAGCATCGCGCCGTGGTCGAGCCGGTCGTCGATCCATCCCCGAAGCAGGGTCTTGAACGCGCCGAATTCCACCACCATCCCGCGCTCGTCCAGCGCGGGCGCGGCCACGGTGACCACAACGCTCCAGGAATGGCCGTGCAGGCTGGTGCACTTGCCCGGCAGGTGCGGCAGCCGGTGTGCGGCCTCGAAGGTGTGCCGCACGGTGATCTCGTGCATCAGGCGCGATCCTCCTGCCGTTCGACGGTGTAGCGGGTCCAGCCCGCGTCGTGGCCGATGTCGTCGAACACGCCGAGCACGTCTAGGTCCATCCGCCGCAGCCGGTAGTCGCCGCCGTACGGCTCCCATGAGGGGTGCGTCCAGCCGTCGAGGTGGGCGAAGATGCGGTCGGCGACGTCCTCGTTGGTGGCGTCGCGGAACGTCTTACGGGTCAGCACGTGCAGGTGATCGAGCAGTGCCCTGTTGGTCGTCTCAAAGGAGGGGTAGCCGTGCGCGCCGAGCACCTCGTAGGTGACATGCACCCGCCCGCTATGGAAGTGCCCGCGCAGCCCCATGGCGACGTTGACATTGCTGAAGAAGATCAGGAACGGCCCTACGGTCACCGTGCGCAGCATCATGCCGTCATCCCCTCAGGTTCGGTGTCGGCCTGTGCGGCGGTCAGCAGGGTGCGTACCTGGGTGTCCACCAGGTGCAGCCGTGTGCCCTGTCCCCGCCGCTGCGGGTCCAGCCCGTAGGCGGGCGGTGTCACCTGATGGCGTTTGCGCAGCCAGGCCGCGTACAACGTGGTGGAGCGGGCCATCAGCCGGATCAGCAGCGGCCGGTTGGAGGCATCCCCGTGCAGCACCTGCTCCGGGCTCGTCCCGTAGAAGCGCTCCAGCAACCGCCGGTGCCGCAGCGCCGAACACCCGTCCAGGTAGAACGTCGTGTCGCGGGCTGTGCGCGGATCGAACAGCCGCAGCTGGCCGAACCGGTAGCCCACCCCGAGCGTGCCGGATGAGTCCGCGGAGTACAGCGGCAGGTTGTCCAGCACCGCGCGGCTGGAGATCCCCCAGCCGTGGAAGCGCATCGCAGGCAGATGACGCCGCCCGTGGGCGAGCAGCCGGGCCGCCCATCGGATACCGGCGGTGTCGCCGGTGGTGAGCCCGCCGCCCAGGCCGACGAAATCGACGCCCTGCTCGCCGTAGACGTGCAGCCACCGCTCCGGTGTGCCGACGTGCAGCGTGGGTACGGTCGCCAGCCCCGCATCACGCAGGGCCTGCCAGTTGCGCCAGGTCCCCTGCGGGTCGCCGAGCACGTCCAGCGACGCGCACCAGGCCAGATCCGGTTGCCATCGCCGCACCCACCCGGCGTACTCTTCCAGCCCGATCTTCACGCCCTGGGTGTAGGCGGAATACGCGCCCGAGTCGCCGATCATGTTGAGCCGCCCGCTGTCCACCAGCCGCCGCATGTGGTCATCGGAGCGCAGGTAGTGGTAGGAGACGAGCGCGTCGATCACGCGGCGGCCTCGTCGTCCCACTGCCATTCGACGCCGAGCAGCTCGGCGAGCACCTGCGCCGGTTCCCGGCCGGACACGAGGTCGCTCCAGGCGGCGTTCACTGGGCGGGGGACGGTCAGCCGCAGGGCGACCCAGCCGTCCCGCTTGGTGGGCTCCCCCAGCATCTCGACGACCTCGTCCAGGTCGGGCGCGGAGACGAGTCGCGTGACGTCGGTGAGGTCGGCTTCGGTGTAGCCGGTACCCGCGAGGTCCTCATCCAGGCTCGCCAGCAGCGCGGCCAGGGCCTCGGGGTCCTCATAGCCGAGCGCGGCGGTGCGGTTGTCGGCCCGCAGGATGCGCTTGGCCTGCTCGTCGTCCACATCGATCAGCACGCATGGCACTTCGGCCAGCCCGCGCTCCACCGCGCCGCGCCAGCGGTGCTCACCGGCGATGATCCGCATGCGGGTGCGCTGCACCAGCACCGCGCCGAAGAAGCCGTTGGCCTCGATCGACTCGCTGATCACCTCGACGTCGCCGCGGTGCGGGTTGTCGGGATGCGGCTCCAGGTCCGCGACCGGCACCAACCGGTATTCCTGCGAGGCGATGTGCGCCACGGCGACCACCCCGCTTCAGCAGATCGCCCACAGGCATGAAGAAGGCCGCCGGGCTGTGTCTGCGGCGGCCGTAGCGTATGCGCGCGAGTTACACTGGACCCACACTGACGATCAACATAGGTGCCGTTGTCAAGTTATGCAAGCGCAAGGAATTGCGTCAGCGCGAAATGACGACCTGGTCATACACTTCGCATCGTGCGCACTTTCGCCCACCCCATCGATGCGCTCGACGCCCTGTTCGACCGTGCCGCCGGGCGCATCCCGCCCGATCAGCTCGGCGAGCTGCGGCTATTCGCTCCCCTGGGCATGCTGCTGCTCGCCCTGACCGCTATCGGCCGCATCGTGACGCCCTGGGTGGTCGCGGGGCTGCCGGGCGGGCCCTTTCGCGTGCCGCTGCTGTTCTGCACGCCGCTCACCATGGCGGAGCTGGTGGGGTGGCTCGTGATCGGCGGTACGGCGCTGGTGGTCACGGTGGTGCTGGCGATGGTGTGCTGGATGGGCGAGGAGCATGCGTCAGCGCCCATCTGCACCTGTTCGGCGGACAACCGCTCACTGCCGGGGCTATAGGGGAGCATCGGGCGGGACGAGGCGGCGTGTCACGCACCTCGCCATGGCGATGTCGGCACATTGTCAGGCCACGAAGGCACTAGCCACCGGACAAACTCATCGGCCGTGAAGCGCGCCCCTGTTTCTGGCCACGGCGGGAATGCCGCATCCGGATCGGCGCGTATAACAACATCTATGGACATTGGCGTCACGGCCTGGCCGCGTTGGTCATTCAGGCCCACCACAAGACGCGCCCCTAGCTGATCGGCATCGAGGAACCCGCTTGCGGGCGCGTGGTGGTTCAGGTGTGTCCACCCAACATCAGCGATCGACTTGGCCAACCCGCCATACAGGCCAAGCGGCGTTTGTGGCGTCCTGGACAATGCCAACGTGGGATCCAGCGCCATCGCGCCCTCCTCCACGGTCAACCCTGCGACGCCGAGAATGATTCCGATGCCACAATCCCACAGATTGACGCCCTCGATCTCCGCCCACTGCACGACACCATCCTTAGTGACGGGCATGTGAATGGAATCGCCACGACCGTAAATCGGCTGCTGCACCTGGCGGGTTTGCCCGGCCATGTCGAACTCGGCCCAGGTGATGGACAGTGATGAGGAGAGATCGACCAGCACGCCACTCTTTGATATCAGTGGTACCGAAGGAATGGCGGTGTGCACATATCCACGAATCTTCGTCGTCGATAGCAGTCGCTGTACCACGGAGCCCGCCAGTTCGGCGTCAGCGCTGTCGGTGACCGGGCGCCGCGACTGGCGGGCTTCAGGCATCTGGGCTCCTTTGTGCTCTCTGCAGAGATCTATTCTACCAGTGGCGCACGCAATCAGCGTGGCATGACCCGACGACTTCGCCGCAGAATGACACCAGGCAGGCCAGCATCGCCGTCATAACGGGGATGAGGCGGCAGGCCGCGGCCGGGACGCCGCAATCGCCGCCGACGCATCCGATCATGCAGTAGAAGTAGTCCAGCGGAGAGTACGGTTCCGATTCGCCAGGGCGTGCGAGCGACACCGACGTCACGCGAAGGGCGCTGACGTTGAACGTGTCGCCGTTGAAAAGAGAAGCGGGGTCGCCGCTCGCGATTTCCAGGGAGCCCGACACGTGGCCGCTCACGACTTTGCGAACGAGTACCGCAGCGTGATGGGGATCTCCGTCCTTTCGCCCGTAAAAGGTAAGGACTGCGGCGCTGTCTGGCGTCCCGATTACGATCTGCTTGTCGGGCGTTGTAATGAAGCCGTGCTTGACTAGCTGCGACTGCACGATGTCCATGCGGTCGTATCGCGCCGCCTGTGCTAGGATTAGCGCTTCGGCTTTCGGGGTGAGCGTGGCGTCGCCAGCAAGCGCTGCGCGTGCGACACCGGGCACTAGCGCCGCTCCGGCGACAACCCCCAGGCCGACGAAAGTGCCGCGCAGGAGCGCACGCTTGCTGCCGTCAGCGGCCCTGGCGTTGGCCTCACCGAGGGCGCTCAAGACGGCAGCGCTGCGGCGTGGGCCGAGCCGGGCCGCAGATAATCGAGGCAGGCGAGCAGTTCAGGCCGGTCCGTGCTGCGCCCGGACAGCTTGTCGGTGAACACGCGGATGCAACCCGCCTCGCGCAGGGCGGCGATCTGCCGGTCGAGGTTCTGGTCCTTCGTGCTGACCCGCCCGTAGCCGACAAGCGTGCCGGAAGCTGCGACAGGTTCGGGGTTCAGGAGATCGACGCTCATAGCTCTATTGTATGCAAAAGGGCTTACTTCAGCTTTTCGCACATCATGAGTTCTCAACACGATTTCTACACGCACGACGCGTCACATGGAGATCGTTAAGCCCGGTTGTCGATCATGTCGAGAAACGGTCGTTATCTGGACATCGTGCCCGGCGGGTACGCCTTAGTTTTCGCTTCCGCGTACTCGGCGCGGCATGCCTTTCCCTCGCCCGTGAAATCTAATGCTGTAATAGTCCCCACTGATCTTCACAGGGTGTCCTGTCAAGAGATCCACTATTGGCCTTAGCCGCTCTTCGACAGCCGACCGAACAACCGGGCGTTGTCCCGAGCGATCGATGACCAGCGCCGGCCTTCTGTCGGGTTGAAGCCGCGCCAGTTCAAAGCCAAGATCAGCCGCAAGACGTACCAGCTCGTCCACGTCAACCCCAGAGGGCTGCTGTGCCAGCTCCCCCTCCACCGCCTCGCGGGCCTGCTCGGCCTCGGCCAGCTCCAGCGCGAGCCCCACACCCTCCACCCGCTTGACCCGTCCGAACGCGGCACCCAGCGGACGCCGCAGCACGATCACGGCGACGACGAGCGCGACCGGCCAGGCGAGCAAGCCGACGAGGGCCGCGATGAACTGGAGGGTGGACATGGGGTAAGCATGGCAGCAGCGTGCGGCCAGGGCGCAGCGAACAGAGGTGCAGATCGCCGCAGATGGGCAGCGCCTCTCGTCAAGCCGCACACGAGCACGGGGGCCACTCGTCGCGGGCGGGCGTTCCCGCCCAGCCCGCCGGCCCGGGGTGGGGGTACCCCCGGACACGCGGCAGCGCCGCCCGCTGGATGCGAGACGGCGCTGTGAGATGCGGCTAAGCGCGGAAGTAACGCATTACCTGAGTCATGAGCGTGGTTTCCCGCAGGTCCATCGCCACCTCCGTGACGAGGGAGAGTAACGCGGGGTCCTCGCGTCCATCGGGCGCGACGCGGAACACATCGCCCAGAAGGGCAACGGCCGTCGTGGCGAACAGTCGATACGGCGCGTGGTGGAGCGTCAGGGCAATGATACGGGCGCGGGCCATGGCCGCGCCGTCGTAGCCGACGCTGAGGCCGTCCTCGGTGACCTTGATGACGACATCGGGCGGAGTGATGCCCAGGTTGAGAAGGACGGCGCTGAGCACCGCCAACGCCTGCTGCGCACGTTGGCCGCGATCGGCCCAGTCGGGACGGTTGGCCTGGTTTTCCATGATCTTGACCTTTCGGCTGGTTCGGGTGGGACGGTTCGGGTGGGAT
>NZ_POUA01000160.1 GCF_003236385.1 Spongiactinospora gelatinilytica | reverse complement strand
CACCCCACCCGCCCCGAGCTACCGATATCCGAGCTGATCAACGAGGTCTTCGCCGAGCTGGACGACCGCCAGCGGGCCATCGCCCGCGACCGGCTGTACGCGCCGCAGCGGGCCACCCTCGACGAGCTGGCCCAGCGCTTCTCGGTGACCCGTGAGCGCATCCGGCAGATCGAGCGCGACCTGCGCGACCACGTCGAGTCCTGGCTGTCGAGCCCGGACGCCGCGCCCGTGGTGGCGCACGTGACCTGGCTGCGCGGCCGGCTCGGCTCCGCCGTGCCCGCCGACGACCTGGCCGGGGCGGTGGCCTGGCACCGGGCCGACCTGACCGCGCTGGGCATCCCGGTGTGGCGGTTCGTACGCACCCTGCTGACCGGTTTCGAGCAGGTGGACGGCTGGCTGGTCGCGGGCGGCGCGGACGAGCTGCGGGAGAAGACCCGCCAGTTGTTCACCGACGGGCCGCGTCCGCTGCCGGAGGCGGTCTCGCTGGTGGCCCAGCTCGGCGTACGCGACGACGTCGCCGAGCGCTGGATCATGGCGGTGCCGCACCTGCGGGTGCTCGACGGGCACGTGGTGGCCTGGCCGCGCAGCGTCAACGAGAAGGCCGAGGCGGTGCTGGCCATCGCCGGCATCCCGCTGACGCCGGAGGAGATCCAGGAGCGCATCGGCGAGGACTACAGCCTGGTCGGCATCCGCAACCAGCTCACCGCCGACGACCGGTTCCTGCGGGTCGACCGCAACAAGTACGGCCTGGACCGCTGGGGCGGCGAGCAGTACCTCGGCATCCGCGAGATGATCGCCAGGGAGATCGAGCGGGCCGGGGGCGAGGCGTCGGTCAACACCATCGTGACCAACCTCACCACCCGCTACGACGTCAGCGAGAGTTCGGTGCGCGCCTACGCGGGCGGCCCCGGCTTCGAGCGGAGCCAGCGGGGCTGGATCCGGGTGGCGGGCCAGGAGGTCGCCGAACCGTACCAACCGCGCCGCGACGTCTCCGAGACCCGGCGATGTTTCCGCAGCCGCGACGGCCGCTGGTGGCACCGGGTAGACGTCAATGCCGAGCACCTGCGCGGTTCGGGCTCGCCGCTGCCCACCGGGTTCGCCGCCTACCTGGGCATGGCCCCGGGCGGGCAGCTCACCGCCTCGGCCCCGTCCGGCGACGTGGTGATCAGCTGGCACAACCAGCCGACGATGGGGTCGATCCGGCCGGTGCTCGTGGAGTTCGGTGCGCAGGAGGGCGACCACATCTTCCTGACCGTGTCCGACGGCGGCGAGCTGCTGACCAGGTTCCTCCAGTCGGCCGCGCCGAGCCTGCCGCCGCTCAACCGGGCGCTGCACCTGATCGGCTACACCGCGCCGGTGGCGTCGGAGGCCGAGGGGGCGCGGCTGATCGGCGCGCGGATCGGCCTGGCCGAGGGTTCGGGCCGCGACGACGTGCTGGCCCGGCTGCGCGAGCGCGGCGACCGGGACATCCTGGCCTTCCTCGACCCAACGGTGCCCTAGCGCCTAGGCTCGGGGGCATGCTGCGGTTGTACGACACGCGGAGCAGACGGGCCGAGCCGGTGCTGAACGGCCGGTCGCTGCGGATGTACACCTGTGGCCCGACCGTCTACCGGCATGCCCACGTCGGCAACCTGCGGTCCTACCTGCTGTCCGACCTGATCCGCCGGGTCGCCGAACGGCACCGCGCGCGGGTCGTGGTCTGCCGGAACATCACCGACGTGGGCCACCTGACCGACGACGCCGAGATCGACCCGGCGGGCGAGGACAAGGTCCTCGCGCGGGCCCGGGCGGAGGGCCGCCCGCCCCACGAGGTCGCCCGGTTCTACGAAGAGGCGTTCCTGGCCGACAGCGCGGCGCTGAACATCCGCCCGCCCGAGCACGCGCCCCGGGCCACCGAGTCGATCGACCCGATGATCGAGCTGATCGCCAAGCTGATCGAGAAGGGGCACGCGTACGTCACGGCCGACGGCTCGGTGTTCTTCGCCGCCGAGTCCTTCCCGACCTACGGCGAGATCTCCGGCAACCGCCTCGACCGGCTCCGGCCCGGCCACCGGGTGGACGGCGTCGATCCCCGCAAGCGCCACCACGCCGACTGGGCGCTGTGGAAGCCCGCCGACCGCGAGCTGACCTGGGACTCCCCGTGGGGGCGCGGCTTTCCCGGCTGGCACGTGGAGTGCTCGGCGATGTCGCTGCGCCACCTCGGCGACCGGGTGGACCTGCACACCGGCGGCATCGACCTGCGCTTCCCGCACCACGAGGACGAACGCGCCCAGTCCGACGCCGCCGCCGGGCACGAGGTGGTCGCGCACTGGGCGCACGGCGAGCACCTGCTGTTCGAGGGGCGCAAGATGGCCAAGTCGGCGGGCAACGTGGTGCTCCTGTCCGACGTGACGGCCGCCGGCCTGGACCCGCTGGCCGTACGCCTGGCGCTGCTCGAACACCGCTACCGGCAGCAGATGAACCTCACCTGGGAGACCCTGCGCGCCGCCGACCGCACCCTGCGCCGCTGGCGGACCCGGGTCGCCCAGTGGGCCGAGTCGGCGAGCCGGCCGATGAGCGCGGGGTACGTCTCCCGCGCCCAGGAGGCGATCGACGACGATCTCGACCTCCCGGCGGCCCTGCGGATCATGCGCGACCTCGAACGCGACGAGGGCGAGCCGCCCGGGGCGAAGTTCGAGGCGTTCCTGCACCTGGACCACATCCTGGCCCTCGACCTGTCCGCCGACATCGGCAAGGTCCCCGCCGCGCCCCCGCTGCCCGGCGGCGCGGCCGAGCTTCTGCGGCAGCGCGCCCTGGCCAGGGAGGCGGGCGACTGGCCCGTCGCCGACCGGCTCCGCGCCGAACTGGCCGCGCTGGGCGTCAAGGTCACCGACACCCCTGAAGGGCAGATCGCCCTCTCTGGTCCGATTTGACAGCCGCCCGCGCGCCGGGGTCTGCTGTAGCGCGTGACGGAAACCGGTCATCCCCCCGCGCGCGGCGAACGACCGAGTCACTTCCGGTCGGCCGCCTATTCGCAGGCCGCTCTCGCGCGCATCACGCTCTCCCACACCGCCCGCGACATCGCCGACGCGGCCCGCCGCCTGGTCCCCACGACATCCGACCGCTACGCCGGCGACGGCGACTTCGTCCGAGCCGCCGCCGACCTGCTGGCGCAGGCCCGGCAACTGCTGGAGAACGCGGTCACCTACGAGCGCACCAAGGGCCTGGACTGGGACCGCATCACCGCCAAGATCCACGACACCGGCCAGGACTACGCAAAGGCCGAACAGGACTGGCGGATGCGCGTCCTGGGCGCCTGGCTGAACCCGGAATACGCCGAAAGCGCCTACATCACGCCCGACCGGCTCGCCCAGGGCCTTGCCGACCTGGACCAATGGGCCGACAACGGCGAACCCGCACCCGTCAGCGGCAACCTGCCGCCGATGACCACCGCCGAGCGCGCCGAGCTGATCGCGCAGGCCAGGGCGCTGTTCGAACAGGCTCCACCGGACGACTCCCCCGAGCGGCGGCAGTTCGAGATCGGCCTGTGCCGGCGGACCATCGAGCTGCACGAAGACCTGGTCGCCCGGTCGCCCGGCGACGCGGCGGCCCGCGAAGCGCTCGCCGAGGCCCGGGCCAGTCTGCGCACGCTCCTTACCTGAGCCTCCACCGCCAGAGTGCAGCCTGCTGTAGTGTGTGCGGACTCCTCAATCCCCACACTTGGTGATATGCGCGAACGATACGAGCAAGTGTTGCGCGCGTGCAGCTACCTGCTGATCGAGCTGTTCTCCGCGCTCGCGACGCTGCTCGCGCTTCCCATCCTGGCCGTCGGCGTCGCCTCGGTCGCCGTCGGCGGGGTCGGGCTGGTCGCGTTCCCGCGGATGGTGGTCGGGCTGCGGCAGTGGTCCGACTGGAACCGCGGCCGGGCCGCCGCGCTGCTGGGCCTCCCGCACGCCCCGCGCAGGATCAGGCTGCCGGAGGGCGTACGCGAGCAGTGGCGGCACGTGGCCAAGGACAAGGAGATCCACCGCGACCTGCGCTGGATACCGCGCGAGGTCCTGCTCGGCGTGCCCCTCGGCACGCTCGGGCTGGTCGCCGCCGGGGCGGTCGTACTGACCGTGCCCGCCATGCTGCTCTGGTGGGTCGCCCCCGCCGACGACCCCGCCACGATGCTCGGCTTCTACGTGACCAGTTGGACGTCATCGCTGGTCACCGGTACCGGGCAGCTCATCCTGGGCTGCGCGGTGACCTGGTGGGCGCTGCCCTGGCTGGCCACCTGGCACGCCAGGAGCACCTTGCGGGCGCTGCGGCCCTCCACCGAGGAGGAGCTGGCCGCGCGGGTCGGCGAGCTGACCGAGAGCCGGGCCGAGGTGCTGGACGCGCACGGCGCGGAGCTGCGCCGGATCGAGCGCGACCTGCACGACGGCACCCAGGCCAGGCTGGTGGCCATCGCGATGCGGCTCGGCGTGGCCAAGGAGGCCCTGGGCGACGCCTCGGGGGCGGTGGCGAGGCTCATCCAGGAGGCCCACGCGGGCACCGAGGAGGCCATGACGGAGTTGCGGAACGTGATCCGCACCATGTATCCGCCGATCCTCGCCGACCGGGGCCTGGAAGGCGCGCTCGCGGCGCTGGCCGCGCAGTCGGCCATCCCCACCGACCTGCGGATCGACGGCCTGACCAGGCTGCCCGCCGCGATCGAGGCCGCCGCCTACCACATCGTCGCCGAGACCACCACCAACGCCGCCAAGTACAGTGGAGCCTCGCGGGTGATCGTGCGCATGGGCATGGACGACGGCAGGCTGGTGATCGAGGTGACCGACGACGGCCACGGTGGCGTCGAGGAGACCCTCGGCACCGGCGTCATCGGCATCCGCCGCAGAGCCGCCGCGCTCGACGGCACGACGACCGTCTCCAGCCCCCCGGGCGGCCCGACCGTCATCACCGTGGAGCTCCCGTGCGCGTCGTGATCGCCGAGGACAACGTCCTGCTCTCGGCCGGCCTCGAACTCCTCCTCAGCTCCAAGGGCATCGAGGTCGTGGCCACCGTCACCGACGCCCCCGGGCTGATGGAGGCGGTGGCCGAGCATCACCCGGACGCGGTGATCGCCGACGTACGGCTCCCGCCGACGTTCCGCGACGAGGGCATCAGGGCGGCGCTCGACCTGCGGCAGACCTACCCGGGGCTCCCGGTTCTGGTGCTGTCCCAGTACGTCGAGAAGGTCTACGCCCGCGAACTCCTCGCCGACGGCAGCGGCGGTGTCGGCTACCTGCTCAAGGACCGGGTCAGCCGGGTCAGCGAGTTCGTGGACGGCCTGCGCCGGGTCGCCGAGGGCGGCACCGCGATGGACCCGGAGGTCATCGCCCAGTTGATGGCCAAGGGCGGGGCGAGCGCGATCGACTCGCTGACCGACCGCGAGCGCGAGGTGCTCAGCCTGATGGCCCAGGGCCTGGACAACGGCGAGATCGGCAAGCGGCTCTACGTCACCGACAACGCGGTCCACAAGCACATCGGCAACATCTTCACCAAGCTCGGCCTCCCGGTCGCCGACGGCGGCCACCGCCGGGTGCTGGCCGTCCTCGCGTTCCTGAACAGCCGCGCCTGACCCGCGTCAGCCCGTGGCGCGCCGCCACCGTACGGGCGTGCGCGGGTAGCCGGCGTCGTCCAGCCCGGCCAGGCGCTCGAAGACGTTCCACGACGCCCGGTGGCCGCACACCGCGACCGACACCGCCAGGGCGGCGACGTACAGCAAGATCATCACGACGCCGAGGCAGCAGGCGTACTGCGTCGCGTGCCGGGCCTCGTGGGCGAGCAGCCGGCCCTGGAGGAAGCCTTCCGGGTACTTCGTCACGATCACGTTGCCGACGGTGAAGGCGTTGGCGATCGGGAACGGGATGCGGTAGCCGTGGGCGAAGATCAGGCCCTGCGGCCCGCGGGTGAGCCGGGCGCGGCCCAGCCGGGCCACCAGGAGCCCGAACAACGTGGACAGGTTGAGCCAGTTGACCACCTGGCGCACCCGCTGACCGCCGGTCATGGCCCGATCGTCATCCGGGCGGGCGGCCCACGCCATGGGGCGCGCGGACCCCGCCGCCGACCAGCTTGGACGACAGCAGCCAGGACGGCCCCCGGGACGGGACGAGCACGGCGGCGATCAGCATCGCCACGAAACCACCGTAGAAGTAGAGGTATCCGTCGAGGTTGGGGGCGATGATCAGGTCGCCTTCCGCCCGCGGGTTGGCGAACGGCAGAGAGACGGCCGCCCACACGAGGATCAGCGCGAACGAGGCGGACTGGCGGCCGGTCAGCCGCCCGGCGGCGTGGGCCAGCCCGGCCAGCAGCAGCATCCAGGCGGCGGCCGGGATCGGCAGGCCGGCCAGCAGGGAGACGTTGTGGAAGAACCCGCCGACGACGGCGAGCACCACCCCGAGCAGTGCGAACACCACCATCCCCGCCCACCCCGGCGCCTCCCACGGCGTGCGCGGCGCGGCACCGCCGTGCTCATCCACGACCGGCCCGTCCACCTGGGACGATGCCCCGTCGGCCGGTGCTCCCGAACTCTCCCCCATATCCCGCAAGGTTAGTGGATCCCGGCGAACAGGTCGCTCTCCCGCACATGCGGCTCACCGAGCCCGCCCGCCTCAGGGGGCACGCGGCCACCGCCAGGCGCGCCGGGCACTCCCGACGCGAGCACGAAGTGCTCCACCCCGAGAACCTGCTGCCCGATCCCGTTGGACAGCGCGAACCACGTGCCGGACACGCTGATCTGCGTGGCGTGCGCCCGCATCGCGGCCAGCTTGGCGGGCAGGTGCTCCCGGGCGTCGATCTCGGTGGTGATGTCGCGGTCCTCCGAGCCGTACGCGAGATCGTCCACCTCCTGCCGCAGGAACCCGGTGCCCGCCTCGTCGATGGCCGCCGCGCCGCGCCGCATCACCGAGCGCGGCATCGCGGTGTGGTAGATCTTGGCGACCTGCCAGGCGTCCGGGGCCGGTCCGTCGGCGGCCAGCCCGGTGGCCCGCCAGGAGACCCGGTGCGCCTGGATGTGGTCGGGGTGGCCGTAGAAGCCGTTGGCGTCGTAGGTGACCAGCACCTGCGGGCGTACCTCGCGGATCACCGCCGCCAGCCTGGCCGCCGCCTCCTCCAGAGGGGCCTGCCAGAACGCTTCGGTGCGGTGGTTGGCGGCCGCGCCCATCATGCCCGAGTCGCGGTAGCGGCCCGGCCCGCCGAGGAAACGGTGGTCGGTCACGCCGAGCGCGGCGCAGGCGGCCTCCAGCTCGCCGATCCGGTGCCGGCCGAGCGCGTCGGGGTCCAGGTGGCGGAGGTCATCGGGGATGATCTCCCCCTCCTCGCCGAGCGTGCAGGTGACCAGGGTGACATGGGCGCCCTCCGCGGCGTATTTGGCCATCGTGGCGCCGGTGCCGATCGTCTCGTCGTCGGGGTGGGCGTGTACCAGTAGCAGCCGCCGATCCTCCATGCCCCGAAACATTATCCGGGGCGGGTCCGGCTGGCAGGATGAGGGTCCATGAGTGAGAGTTTTCCCCGCATGTATGCCCGGACCCGGCGTTTCACTCTCGGTGTCCCGCGTGGTTTCACCGTGTCCCCCGACGGAGGGCGCGTGGTGTTCCTGCGCTCGCGCGACGGTACCGATCCGGTCACCTGCCTATGGGAGCTGGACGTGGAGTCCGGCACGGAACGGCTGGTCGTCGATCCGGCGCGGATCGGCGGCGAGGAGGGCGAGCTGCCGCCGGAGGAGCGGGCCAGGCGGGAGCGGGCCCGCGAGGGCGCCGGCGGCGTGGTCGGGTACGCCACGGACACGGCGGTGACCGTCGCCGCCTTCACGCTCTCCGGCGTCCTGTACGCCGCCGACCTGGCCACGGGCGAGGTCCGTGAGCTGGCCACGCCGGGCGCGGCGTTCGACCCGCGGCCCTCGCCGGACGGGCTGCGGGTGGCGTACGTGACGGGCGGCGCGCTGCGCCTCCAGGACCTCGAATCGGGCACGGACCGGGCGCTGGCCGAGCCGGAGTCGGCGACCGTCACCTACGGCCAGGCGGAGTTCATCGCCGCCGAGGAACTCGACCGGATGCGCGGCTACTGGTGGTCGCCGGACGGCCGGGCGCTGCTGGCCGCCCGGGTGGACGAGGCCCCGGTCGGCACCTGGTACATCGCCGACCCGGCCAACCCGGCCAGCCCCGCCGCCGAGCAGCGCTACCCGGCCGCGGGCACGCCCAACGCCCTGGTGGAGCTGTTCGTGCTCGGGCTGGACGGGTCGCGGGTGGCGGTGCCGTTCGAGCATGAGTACCTGGCGACGGCCGCGTGGGACCGGCACGGCCTGTCGGTGGTCACGGTGTCGCGAGACCAGAAGTCCATCCGGCTGCTGTCGGCCGACCCGGCCACGGGCGCGTCCACCCTGGTCAGGGAGGACACCGACGCCGCCTGGGTGGACATCGTGGGCGGCGTCCCGGCCCGGCTGCCGGACGGCACGCTGGTGTGGACCGCCGACTCGGAGGGCGGGCGGCGGCTGCTGGTCGGCGACCGGCCGGTCACGCCGCCGACGTTGCAGGTGCGCGACGTGGTCGCGGTGGACGGCGACGCCGTGGTGTTCCGGGCCAGCGGCGGCGACCCCGCGGAGATCGCGGTGTGGGCCTACCAGAACGGCTCGCTGCGGCTGGTCAGCCCCGACGAGCCCGGCGTGTACGCCGCGCAGGCCGCGGGCGGCACGGTCGTGCTGTCCGGCCAGACCCTCGCCTCCCCGGCCGGTCCGGAGTACACCGTGCTGCGCGACGGCGTGACCGCCGCCCGGATCGCCTCGCGCGCCGAACGCCCCGGCGTCGAGCTGCGGGTCAGCCTGATCCGCACCGGCGAGCGGGAGCTGCCCACCGCCGTGCTGCTGCCGTCCTGGCACACGCCGGGCTCGGCCCGCCTGCCCGTCCTGATGGACCCGTACGGCGGGCCGCACTTCCAGCGGGTGACCGCCGCCGCGAGCGCCTACAGCGCCTCGCAGTGGCTCGCCGACCAGGGCTTCGCCGTGGTGATCGCCGACGGCCGGGGCACCCCGGGGCGCGGTCCCGCCTTCGAGCGCGAGGTGCTGCACGACCTGGCGACCCCCGTCCTTGAGGACCAGGTGGACGCCCTTCAGGGGGCCGCCGCCGCCTACCCCGACGACCTGGACCTGACCAGGGTCGGCATCCGCGGCTGGTCGTTCGGCGGGTATCTGGCCGCGCTGGCCGTGCTTCGCAGGCCGGACGTCTTCCACGCCGCCGTGGCCGGCGCCCCGGTGACCGAATGGCGGCTGTACGACACCGCCTACACCGAGCGCTACCTGGGCGATCCGGGCGTGGACGCCGAGCCGTACGAGCGGTCGGGCCTGATCGCCGACGCGGGCAAGCTGGACCGGCCGCTGCTGCTCATCCACGGCCTGGCCGACGACAACGTGGTGGCCGCGCACACGCTGCGGCTGTCCTCCGCGCTGCTGGCGGCGGGCCGCCCGCACACCGTGCTCCCGCTCTCCGGGGTCACCCACATGACCCCGCAGGAGGTCGTGGCGGAGAACCTGCTGCTGCTCCAGGTGGACTTCCTGAAGAAGGCGCTGGGTTAGCCGCGGGCCACCTCGGCCGGTCCGGTCAGTCCGGGCCGGCCGGGGTCCTTGCCGTGCCAGGAGTCCCACAGGGCGGCGTAGGAGCCGCCCTCGGCGACCAGCTCGTCGTGCGAGCCCAGCTCCGAGATGCGGCCGTCCTCCACGACCGCCACCCGGTCGGCGTCGTGCGCGGTGTACAGGCGGTGGGCGATGGCGATCACCGTACGGCCGTCGAGCACCGCGGCCAGCGACCGCTCCAGGTTGCGGGCGGCCCTGGGGTCGATCAGCGAGGTCGCCTCGTCCAGCACCAGCGTGTGCGGGTCGGCCAGCACCAGCCGGGCCAGCGCGAGCTGCTGGGCCTGGGCCGGCGACACGGCCTCGCCGCCGGAGCCGACCATGGTGGAAAGGCCGTCGGGCAGGGCGTCCACCCAGCTCGCGGCATCGACCGC
The DNA here is from genome assembly GCF_003236385.1 of Spongiactinospora gelatinilytica. Lineage (GTDB taxonomy): Bacteria > Actinomycetota > Actinomycetes > Streptosporangiales > Streptosporangiaceae > Spongiactinospora > Spongiactinospora gelatinilytica. Next base: position 5,703 of record NZ_POUA01000160.1, on the reverse strand, counting down.
GATGAGGGCGTCGCGCACCTGCTCGTCGGTGGCCTCGGGGTGGGCGATCAGCAGGTTGTCCCGCAGCGTGCCGCGGAACACATGGTGTTCCTGGGTGACCAGGGCGACGTGCCCGCGCAGCTCGTCGAGCGGCAGCTCCACCAGCGGCACCCGGCCCACGGTGACCGAGCCGGTGCGCGGGCCGTGGATGCCGGCCAGCAGCCGCCCGAGCGTGGACTTGCCCGCGCCGGACGGGCCGACCATCGCCAGCCGTTCGCCCGCGGCCGGCGCGAGGTCCACTCCGTGCAGCACGTCGTGGCCCTCGCGGTAGGCGTACCGGACGTCGTCGGCGACCAACTCCTCGCCGATCGGGCGGGACTCGCCCGCCGTGCGGTCGTCTCCGACGTTGGCCACGCCGAGCAGCCTGGCCATCGACGCGCCGCCGAGCTGGAGCTCGTCCATCCAGGTCAGCAGCCGGTCGAGCGGGTCGACGAGCTGCTGGACGTACAGCGTGGCGGTGGTGACCTGGGCCAGCAGCACCCACCCTTGCAGGTAGAAGATGCCGCCGATGAGCAGCGTGGCCACCACCGGCAGCACGTAGCCCATCTCCACCGAGGGGAACCACACCGTGCGCAGGCTGAGCGTGTACCGCTCGGCCGCCCAGGACCGCGCGATGTCGGTGTCGGTGCGGCGGTGCCGCTGCCCCTGGAGGCTCAGCGCCTCGGCGGTGCGGGCGCCCTCGACGGTCTCGGCCAGGCCCTCGGTCATGTCGGCGTAGGCGGCGTTCTCGCGCAGGTAGCCGTCGCGGGCGCGCTTGAGGTACCAGCGGGTGGCGACCCACAGCAGCGGCACGGAGACCAGGCACGGCAGCGCGAGCAGCGGCCCGACCAGGACCAGCGCGCCCACCGCGAACACCGCGCTGACGATCGCGATCAGCGTCTCCGGCACGGCGTGCCGCACGCTGATCGACAGCGCGTCCACGTCGCGCGAGGTGCGGGTGATCAGGTCGCCCGACCCGGCGCGCTCAACGGTGGACAGCGGCAGCGCCAGCACCTGTTCGACGAACTCCTCGCGCAGCTCGGCCAGCACCTTCTCGCCGAGCCTGCTGGAGGCGTAGATGGCGAACCGGATCAGCACCGCCTGCACGGCCATGAAGCCGGCGATGGCCAGCGCGGTGAACGTCACATCGACGCCCGTGCCCCGCTGGACGCCCTCGACCAGCTCGCCCAGCAGCCGGGGCGCGGCCAGGCCGCAGATCGCGGCCAGCCCGTGCAGGCCGAGGGCCAGCGTCAGCTCCCGCGGATATTTCAGGGTCAGCCGCCGGGCGTAGGCGCGGACCTGCCGGCGGTCTGCGACCGGCAGGATCTGCTGTGCCATCAGTCCTCCCCTCTGGTGACGGTGGCGCGGTAGTCGGCGTCGTGGGCGAGCAGGTCGCGGTGGGCGCCCTCGGCGCGGGCCACCCCGTCGCGGACGTAGATCACGTGGTCGGCACGGTCCAGGACGAGCGGGCTGGTGGTCGCCACCAGCGTGGTACGGCCGGCGCGGGCGGCGGCGAGCCGCGCGGCGATGCGCGCCTCGCTGTGCGCGTCCACCGCGCTGGTCGGCTCGATCAGGATCAGCACGTCGGGGTCGGCGAGCAGCGCCCTGGCCAGCCGCAGCCGCTGCTGCTGGCCGCCGGAGAACTCCCGGCCGGCCTCGGCGACGTGGGCGTCCAGGCCGTCGGGCAGAGCCTCGACGATGTCGGTGGCGCAGGCGTCGTGCAGCGCCCGGTGTACCGTCTCGTCGTCGTGCCCGGCGGGGTCGAGCTCGTCGCGCAGCCGCCCGGCGAACAGCCGGGCGCCGTTGTCGGCGAGCAGGATGCGGCGGCGCAGCTCCTCCACCGCGATCTCCCGCAGCGGGACGTCTCCCAAGGTCGCGGCGCTCTCCCGGTAGCGGCCGAGCCGGTCGGCGATCTCGATCGCCTCCTCCGGCGTGCCGGCCGCGAGCGCGGTGAACACGCCCTGGCGCACGGTCACCCCCGAGTCGGGGTCGCTCAGCGCCCCGGCCGGTACGCCGGTGCGCGAGCCTCCCTGGACCTCGGGCGTCAGCTTCAGGATGCGGACCACGCGGCGCGCGGCCACGTGTCCCTTGGTCAGCTTGTCGGCCATCTCGGTGAGCGTGCGCAGCGGCGAGATCAGGAAGACCGCGTATCCGTAGAAGGACACCAGCGAGCCCGGGGAGATCTCGCCGCGGACGGCGAAGGTCGCGCCGAGCCAGGTCACGCCGGCGATCAGCAGGCCCGGCAGCAGGATCTGCGCGCCTTCGAGGAGGGATTCGACGGAGGCCACGCGGACGCCCGCCCGGCGTACCTTCTGGGACTCCTCGCGGTAGCGGCCCGCGAAGACCTCCTCACCGCCGACGCCGCGCAGCACCCGCAGGCCGCCCACGATGTCGGCGGCCCGGGTGGCGAGGTCGCCCTGCAACTCGCGGTGCGCCTGCTGGCGGCGGTGCAACGGCCGCAGCAGCGGCCCGACCGCGACCGCCATCAGCGGCACGCCGATCAGCACCACCAGGCCGAGCGTGGGCGAGGTGGTGATGAGGATCACGGTGACGGCGGCGATGGCGACGAGCGCGCCGATGCCACGGACCAGGATGTCCATGGCGTTGCCGATGTGCCCGATGTCGGAGTTGCCGACGCTGACCACCTCGCCGGTGGACAGCCGTTTGGGCAGGGTCGCGCCGAGCCGGGTGGCCTGGCGTACGGTCACCTGCACGGTGCGGTACGCGGCCGTCAGCCAGACGACCACGGCCCTGCGGTGGCGCATGATGCCGGCCCACGCCTGGAGCACGCCGAGCCCGAGCAGCGCGGCCGACCAGGTCACCAGGCCGTCCAGGTCGCGCTGGGTGAGGGCGTCGATGCCACGGCCCACGACCATGGGCACCATCGCCTGTGCGAGCCACCACAACACGGCGAAGGCGATTCCCGAGAGAAGGGGAATCGCCTGCATGCGAGCCGTCCACAGCAGATAACGCGTGGGCCCGCGGGCGTCGGGGATGCCGGGATCAGCGGCTGGTAAGGAGCGCATAGCCCAGCAAGCCTGACAAAGTGCGGGAGCGCCGAGCAATCGGTTTTCCGGTCGCGCCGTCAACTATGGTTGACATACGCAGGCGCGTCAACTCTAATTGACGCCATGAGCGACACGACGCAACTGGCGACCGACGCCAGCAGCCGCGACCCCGCGGTGGGCCTGCGGGCCGTGCGGGCATTGCGCGTGCTGGTGGAACGGCTCGAAGCGCTCCAGGTGGAAAACGCCAGGACACTGGGCTGGTCCTGGCAGGACATCGCCGTCCAGCTAGGGGTGACCAGGCAGGCGGTTCACAAGAAGTACGCGGGCGGCCGGGGGCTGCTGAGGAGGAAGGACTGAGCCATGTTCGAACGTTTCACCGCCGCAGCCCGGGAGAGCGTCACGGGGGCGCAGCAGCAGGCCAGAGAGCTACATCACACTTACATCGGCACCGAGCACCTGCTGCTCGCGCTGCTCGCCGCGCGGGACCGCGCGCCCGCGCAGATCATGGCCGAGCTGGGGCTCGACCACGAACGGGCGGTCGCGGCGGTCAAGCGCAACCTCGGCTCCGACGACCTCGACGCCGACGCCCTGGAGAGCATCGGCATCGACCTCGGCGCGGTCCGGGAGAAGGTCGAGGCCACCTTCGGCCCGGGCGCCCTGGACAACCCCGGGCCGCGGCGCAAGTCCCCGAGCGGCCACATCCCGTTCACCCCCCGTGCCAAGAAGGTGCTCGAACTGTCACTGCGCGAGGCCATCCGGCTCAAGCACAACTACATCGCGGACGGCCACATCGTGCTCGGCATCCTCCGCGAGGGCGAAGGGCTGGCCATGCGAGTGATCGCCGACGCCGGGATCTCCGGCCAGACCCTCCGCGAACGGCTCACGCCCTGGCTGTCGATGTGACGACCGGAGCGGTCCGGTCCTCCTCCGCCCCCCACAGCCGGGCGGCCAGCCAGGCGACTCCGGCCGCGGCCACCACCAGGCCGCCGAGGTACACCGGCTCGGGCACCGCGTTCCGCAGCGAACCGGGGACCATACCGGCCATGTAAAGCAGTACCGCCGGGACCGGGAACACCCCCGACCGCAGCGCCGCCGCGCCGAACGTCAGCACCCCCACCATGAGGATCACGGAGGTGACCAGGAACGCCCGTCCGGTGGCCCCGTCGAGCAGCCCCCGGACGGTCCCGCCGGCGAGCAGCGGGAACACGAAGTGCAGCACGTACTCGACGGCGAACGCCCCGGCGAGCCCGGCCGCGTTGAGCACATAACCGACCACGCCGAGCCCGCCCGCCGTGTGGCGGGCCAGCAGATAGAGCCCGGTGACCATGAGCAGCCCGGTGAGCGCCGCGAACGGCGCGACGGCATGCGTGACCGCGTTCTCCGGCACGACACCGGCCCGCCGGAGGGCGTTGAACACGAGTAACCCGGCACACACCAGCCCCGCCCCGGCGGTGACCCTGTAGAACATGTGGTTCTCCTCTGTGAGGGGTGATGTCCGCAATCATGGACACCCCCACCCCGCCAGACGAGCCCTCACACCCTCCCGTAAGAACCCCGAAAGACTCGGCGGAGTCCGTCATCGGGGCAGGAGCGAGCCGTCAGGAATCGAGCACGGCGGCGACGGCTTCGACCTCGACGAGCTGATCGTCGTGACCGAGCACGGTGACGCCCATCAGGGTGCTGGGGACGTCATGGTCGCCGAACGAGTCCCGGACCACCTCCCAGGCGGCTATCAGGTCCTCCTGCCGGGTGGAGGCCACGAGAACCCTCGTGCTGATGACGTCCTGCATCGACGCGCCGGCGTCGCTGAGGGCGACGCGCAGGTTCTCGATGGCCTTCGCGGCCTGACCTGCGTAGTCTCCGATCGCCGCCGTCGAGCCGTCCTGGTTCAGCGGGCACGATCCGGCGAGGAAGATGAGTCGTGACTCGGCGGGCGCGGTGGCTGCGTAGGCGTACTCGACGACGTCGGACAGGGAGTCGGAGCGGATCAAGGTGATCGCGCTAGGCATGGCTCGTTCAGGTCCTTCCGTTCGGGCTTTGTGCGGCCATACTGACAAGCCGGTTCCGGCCCCCGCCACTGATTTTCGCAGATCATTACACCGGGCCGCGCCCGACTGATCCCACTTCATCCCGACCGAAACCCGGCCCCGACTCGACCTCGAACGGCCCCCGCAGTCGGCCGGGTCCAGCGGCCTCCACCGACGCAAGTGCCGAAATGGTCATCGGGGGGCAATGTGGTCGTGCCCAGAAATGTCGGAAGCGGCTGCTTAGATAGGGCGCATGGGCGTGAGCATCGATGAGTTCTTGGAGGTGCTGAAGCACTTCCCCGAGATCACCATGTCCGACGGCGGCGAGTGGACCTCCGTCAAGGTGGCCGGGAACGGCTTCGGCTATCTGTGGGAGAGGACCGAGACCGTCGGCCTCAAGGCCACCATCACCGAACAGCGAGCACTGGTGGCCGAGCGGCCTGACGTGTTCGAGGTGCAGTTCACCACGAGCCAGTTCGGGTGGGTCGTGGTGCATCTCGACCGGATCGAGCTGGACGAGCTGACCGAGCTGGTCACCGAGGCGTGGTGCCTGACCGCCCCCAAGCGCCTGCTCGACGCCCACGAGAGCCGCCTCGTCGCCCGCTCCCTCGCCGTCCAGCCCCCGACATCAGCCTGACCCGGCCAAGCTC
>NZ_POUA01000015.1 GCF_003236385.1 Spongiactinospora gelatinilytica | reverse complement strand
CATCCGGGGGTGGGCGGGGTGGCCGTGACCGGCGTGGCCACCGGCGACCACACGACCCTCGCAGCCTATGTCGTGCCCCGCCCGCAATGGCCGGCCGGCGACCTTCCCGCCGACGTCCTGGAATTCCTGCGCGACCGCGTACCGGCCCATCTGGTGCCCGGCCGGATCACCGTCGTGCCGGAACTCGTCTACACGCCGAGTGGAAAGGCCGACCGCGCCGGTACGCACCGCCGATATGCCGCGGGAAACCAGAAGAACCCGACCCCCAAGGAGGCCGTTTCGTGAATGCCGACGCACTCGCCGACCTTTTCCGCCGCGTGCTGGAAAACCCCGACGTCAGCGCGGACAGCGACTTCTTCGTCAGCGGCGGTGATTCACTGCTGGCCACTCGCGTGCTGAGCGGCATCGCCCGCGACTGCGGCGTCGAGCTGGGTTTCGACGATTTCCTTTCCGCGCCCACCCCCGGCGCGCTGGCCGAGAAGATCGCGAGCCGGGCATGAGCGTCGTCGTCGTGGGAGCCGGTCTCGCCGGGCTCACCGCCGCCCGCGACCTACTGGCCCGGGACATCGAGGTGACCGTGCTGGAGGCCCGCGACCGGGTGGGCGGCCGGACGTACGGCCTCGAAGTCGCGCCGGGCGTGTGGGCCGACGCGGGCGCGGCGTACCTGGGCCATCGGCACACCGAACTGACCGCCCTGCTGGCCGAACTGGACCTCAAGACCACTCCCACCGCCATGGCCGGCGACAGCCGGTTCGAGCTGGGCGGCGACGTCGGGACCCGGGCGGGCCGGTTTCCTCCGCTGTCGGCGGTGGCGCTCGGCGAGCTGTTCGACGCGCTCACCGACCTGTGCGCGAAGGTCCGCGTGGACGCCCCCTGGCTGACCCCGGACGCCGCCGACCTGGACCGGCGGACCGCCGCCGGCTGGGCCGCCGAGCACCTGCGGCACCCGGACGCGCGCCGGTTCTTCCCGCTGTTCCTGGGCGAGATGATGGCCGCCGACCCGGCGGCGGTGTCCGTCCTGCACATGGCGTTCTACCTGCGGTCCGGCGGCGGGCTGCGGTACCTGAACGCGTTCGCGGGCGGCGCGCAGGAGGACCGGATCGACGGCGGCGCGCACCAGGTGTGCGAACGGCTGGCCGCCAGGCTCGATGTACGCCTCGGCGAGCCGGTGCGCGCGATCCACCAGGACGGCGACGGCGTGATCGTCGTGTCGGCGTCCGGGCAGGTCAGGGCCGGTACGGTGGTGGTCGCGGTGCCGCCCGCGCTGGCCGGCGCGATCGACTTCCGGCCCGGCCTGCCGACGCCCCGGGCGCGGACCGCGACCGCGCCGGGCTGCGCGGTCAAGGTCCACCTGATCTATCCACGGCCGCTGTGGCGGGAGTACGGGCTGTCCGGCTGGACGGTCAACGCGACCGGCCCGCTGCTGTCCACCGTGGACGACTCGCCGCCGGACGGCGGCGCGGGCGTGCTGACCGGCTTCGTGACCGGCTCGGAGGCGCACCGGTTCGCCGCGCTGCCCGCCGCCGAGCGGCGCGAACGGGTGCTGGCCCAGGCCGCCCGGCTGTTCCCCGAACTGCCCGCCCCGGCGCAGGTCCACGTCACGGACTGGATCGGCGAGGAGTACAGCCGCGGCTGCTACGCGGCGCTGTTCGGCCCCGGGGACTGGGGCCTGCTCGGCCCCGGCCTCATCGCCCCGCACGGCCGCGTCCACTGGGCCGGCACCGAGACCAGCACGGAGTTCTTCGGGCTCATGGAAGGCGCGATCCGCTCGGGACACCGGGCGGCCACGGCAATAGCCGAAACACAGGAGGAGCAATGACGGAGATCACGTCCATCGCCCCGCTCGGCGTACGGCAGGCGTTCATGACCGAACCCGGTCTGGGCGCGGGCAACTTCCTGGACCACGCCCTGGCGGCCAACCCCAACCGCGGCGTGCCGTTCATCTACAGCCACCACGAGGACCATCGCGGCGGCGTGGTGCTGCGCGGGCACAGCCTGACCGACCTGGCCGCGCTGCGCGACCGCTATGCCAAGTGGTACCGGGCCAACGGCGTACGCCCCGGCGAGCCGGTGGCCATCGTGGTCGCCGAAGGGCTGGAGCCGCTGATCCACTTCCTCGCGCTGACCGCGCTGGGCGCGATCCCCGCGCTGGTCAACGACGCGATGCGGACCGACGTCATGGTCCGCTACCTCGACCATGTGGGCGTGGTCGGCATCGTCGCCGACGACACCACCAAGCTGCTGCTGGCCTACCGGGACGACCCGTCCCGCCGTCCCCGGTTCATCGCCCTGTCCGCCGAGGTGCGGGCGCACGACGCGGCCTCCGGCGAGCTGCCGGAGACCTACCCGCACCGGCACGAGCCCGACGACCTCGTGGCGCTGATCCACTCCTCCGGCACGACCGGCACGCCGAAGTCCACGACGCTGGGCCACCGCAGCTTCTGGGACGGCAAGCAGCAGCGGATGGTGCGCTTCCCCGCCGAGCCGTACGACAAGCTGATGTCGCTGATGCCGCACACCCACGCGGGCGGGCTCAGCTACTTCCTGACCGCCGTGCTTCTCGGGCTGCCGACCGTGGTCATGTCCGACTGGCGGCGCGCGGTCGTGGAGCCGGTGATGGAAACGTTCCAGCCGACCATGGTCGCCTCGTTCCCGAGGACGTTCGTGGAACTGGCCACCGGCGAGCCGCCGGCCAGGGCCGCGGCGAAGGTCCACACCTGGTTCAACACCGGGGACAGCGCGCACTACGGGCACATCAGGAAGCTGGTGCGGCTCGGCGAGCGGCCCGCCGGGCTGATCAAGCCGTGGCTGCTGCCCGGCGGCGGCCCGGACGACGAGCCGCGGCCGGGGTCGCAGTTCATCGACGGGCTGGGCTCCTCGGAGATGGGGATGGCGCTGTTCGGCCAGGTCACCACGCCCGAGACCGAGCGCGCCGACCGCTGCGTGGGCAAGGCCCAGGAGGCGGTGATCAAGGCCGCGGTACTGGACGAGAACGGCACCGAGGTGCCCGACGGCACGGTCGGCCTGCTCGGCGTGATCACCCCGTCGCGCACCCCGGGCTACTGGCACGACAAGCGGATGACCAGGAGCTTCGAGCTGAACGGCTACTGGCTGACCGGGGACGTGGCCTGGCGGGACGGCGAGGGCCGGTTCTACCACCTGGACCGGACGGTGGACGTGATCGACACCGCCGCCGGGCGGGTCTACAGCCTGCCGGTGGAGGAGGTGCTGATCGCCGACTGCGCCGACCTCGTGCAGGACTGCGCGGTCGTCGGCGTCCCCTCCGGCGAGGGCCAGCGGCCGATCGCCGTGGTACGGCCCCAGGCCGAGGCGGCCGGTGTCACCGCCGAGGAGGTACGCGAGCACGCCAACAAGGCCCTCGCCGACGCGGGCCTGGCCCCGCTGGCCGCGGTGATCATCGCGGGCCGCGACGACGAGTACCCGCTCGGCCCCACCGGCAAGGTGCTCAAGCGGGAACTGCGCACCCGCCACGCCGGGCTGCTGACCGGATGAGCGCCGACCCGTACGTGTACGCGCGCCGGCCGCTCACCGAGCCGGACTGGCGGCGACTGCCCGGCTGGCGCGACGTCACCGTGGCGCAGTGGCGCGACGCCCAGTGGCAGCGGGCGCACTGCGTGAAGGACGCGCGGCAGCTCCGCGCGGTCGTGGGCGACCTGTTACACGAGTCGTTCTACGCCGACCTCGCGGCCGACGCCGAACGGTTCGCGACCATGCCGGTGCTGGTCACACCGCAGCTGCTCAACGTGATGGCAGGCGACGCCGACACCTTCACAGAGGATTTCCTGGCCGACCCGGTGCGCAGGTACCTGATGCCGGTGCGGTCCGACCGGCACCCGGAGTGGCCCAGCCACCCGTACGCCCAGCGCGACTCGCTGCACGAGGCCGAGATGTGGGCGGTGGAAGGGCTGACCCACCGGTATCCGACCAAGGTGCTGGCCGAGCTGCTGTCCACCTGCCCGCAGTACTGCGGGCACTGCACCCGGATGGACCTGGTGGGCACCTCGACCCCGCAGGTGACCAAGGCCAGACTCGCGCTGCGGCCGGTGGACCGGCAGGAGCTGATCCTGGACTACCTCAAGCGCACGCCCGGCGTACGGGACGTGGTGGTCTCCGGCGGTGACCTGGCCAATCTGCCGTGGCCCCGGCTGGAGACGTTCCTGACGCGGCTGCTGGAGCTGTCGTCGGTGCGGGACATCCGGCTGGCCACCAAGGCGCTGGTCGGGCTGCCGCAGCACTGGCTCCAGCCGGAGGTGCTGGAGGGCATGGCCCGGGTGGCGGGCCTCGCCCGGCAGCGCGGGGTGAACCTCGCGGTGCACACCCACGCCAACCACGCGCGTTCGGTGACGCCGCTGGTCGCCGAGGCGGCGCGGGCCCTGCTGGACGCGGGCGTACGGGACGTGCGCAACCAGGGCGTACTGCTACGCGGGTGCAACACCACCCCCGCCGACCTGCTGGACCTGTGCTTCGCGCTCCAGGACGAGGCGGGCATCCTGCCGTACTACTTCTACGTCTGCGACATGATCCCCAACGCCGAGCACTGGCGGACCCCGATCCACGAGGCGCAGCGGCTCCAGGAAGCGATCATGGGCTACCTGCCCGGCTACGCCACGCCCCGGATCGTGTGCGACGTGCCGTACGTCGGCAAGCGCTGGGTCCACCAGCTCGTGGAGTACGACCGGGAACGCGGCGTCTCCTACTGGACCAGGAAACACGGCCTGGGCCTGGGCGGCGACGCCGACCTCGACCGGAAGTACCCCTTCTACGACCCGATCGACACCCTGCCCGAGCCCGGCCGCCGCTGGTGGGCCGGCAAAGAGAGGCGACCATGAGCACGCTGCGCCGGATGTGCTGGATCTTCCCCGACCGGGAGTCCACCAGGGCCACCGCGATGTGGCACACGTTCTTCTGGGACATGTACGCCGAGGTCGCCGCCGAACTCGGCATCTCCTGGACCATGCACGCCCCCGACGCGGTGACCGTGGACGGCCTGCGCCCCGGCGAGCCGCGCGTCTACGTGGACGGCGAGCGGGTCACCCCGGACGACACGCTGTTCATCACCGCGCTGTACTCGCTGCCCTACCAGTCGATGGACGTGTTCAACCAGTACGCGCTGTACGCCGTGCTGGAGCAGGCCGGTTTCTACCTGCCGTTCCCGCCCTGGCTGTCGCCGATCGCCAACGACAAGCTCGCCACCGTACTGCACCTGGCCGACTCCCCCGTCCCGCCGATCCCGACCCTGCGCATCGGCACCGGGCGGGACGTCGGCAAGCACCTGTACGAGGTGGCGCTCGGCGGCCTCACGTACCCGGCGATCGTCAAGCCGGCCGGGTGGTGCGGCGGCGGCGGGGTGAACCTGGCCCGCGACGCCGAGGAGATCCGCGGCCTGGCCAGCCTGGCGCAGGGCGGGGACACGACGCTGGTCGTCCAGCCGTACCTGGGCGACGGGACGGTGGACTACCGGGTCTACGTCGTCAACGGCGAGCCGTACGCGGTCATGAAGCGCATCCCCGAGCCCGGCTCCCCGGTCGCCAACGCCAGCAGGGGCGGCGCGATGGAGTTCCCGCCGGTGCCGCCGGAGCTGGCCGCGGCCACCGCCTACTTCGCCGAGAAGCTGCCCATCCCCTTCTTCTGCGTGGACTTCCTTTTCGACGGGGAGCGGTACTGGTTTTCCGAGCTGGAGCCGGACGGGGTGATCGCCCCCGACTTCGGCGACCCCGCCCGCGCGCTCCAGCGCGACGTCACCCGCGCCCGCTGGACCGCCTACCGGGACGCCCACGCCCGCCACCACGACACCCGAGAGCTGGTGACCCTGTGAACGCGTTCTCCCTGACGCCCGCCGCCGCCGAGCCGCACCTGCACGTGGCCCGCCGGTCCCTGGACCGGCTGCGCGGCGTGCCCGCGCTCGCCGCCCGCTACGCCGGCCATGGCGAACCGCGCACGCTGGACGACGTGGCCGCGCTCCCCCCGCTGGTCAAGGACGACCTGAACGTGGCGCTTGCGCACCTGCGGCCGGCCGCCGAGCGCGGCGCGACCTGGCTGTTCCAGAGCGGCGGCAGCACCGGCGCGCCCAAGGTCGGCTACGCCCCCACCGGCTTCTACATGCGGGGCGTATACGAGCAGTGGCGTCCGCTGCACCGCGACGACGTGTTCGTCAACGGGTGGGGCGCGGGCCGGATGTGGGGCGCGCACTTCCTGGCGGGCGCGTTCGCCGACCTGTCCGGCTGCCAGGTGATCGCGCTGGGGTCGGTGGGCAGGGACGAGTACGGCGACTGGCTGTCGTTCTTCGGCGACCGCGAGGTGACCGCGTTCGGCGGCACGCCGAGCGTGCTGCGGCTGTGGTTCGCGCACGCCAGGGCCACCGGCGTGAAGCTGCCGGCGCTGCGCAAGGTGCTCTGGCTGGGCGAGGCGTGGCACCCGCAGCTCGACGAGGACATGGCGGCGGTGGCCCCGGACGCGCGCCGCTGGGGGATGTTCGGCAGCACCGAGACGTGGGTGGCGGGCACGAACACGCCGCAGTGCCCGGCGGACGTGTTCCACCTGCTGCCGTCGCAGCTCGTTGGGGTGGACGCGGACTCGGACGGACTGCTGGACTTCACCACGCTCGACCCCGACGTGCTCAACCCGGTGCTGCGGTACCGCACCGGCGACGCGGGACGGTTCGTGACGTGCTCGTGCGGGCGGGAGGATCGGGCGCTGCACATCCTCGGGCGGCGGGATTCGGTGGTGCAAGTACGCGGGCTGGGCCTGCACGTGGACGACATCGTGGCCCGGGCCGAGCGGGAGCCGGGGGTCACCCGGGCGCAGGTGCTGATCACCGAGCGGCAGGGGCGGGTGGCTTCCGTGGACGTCCTGCTGCTGGGGGTTTCGGACGGTGATCTGCCGGAACGGCTGCGCCGGGACCTGATGTCGGGCACGTTCACGATCAGTACGGCCTTCCAACATGACCCCGAGTCCTTCCGGGTGTCGGCGGTGGACGAACTGATCAGCAACGGGCGCACCGGCAAGACCTCCGGCTTCGTCGTGCGGGAGGAGCCGTGAGGCTGCCGCGCGGCCTGGGCCTGGGCCGGGAGTTCGGCCTGTTCTGGGCCGCGCAGTCGGTGAGCCTCGTGGGCGACCGGATCACGGTGTTCGTGGTCCCGACACTGATGATCGTCGCGCTGGACGCGTCGCCGTTCGAGGTGGGCGTGGTGGCCATGGCCCAGTACCTCGGGATTCCGCTGCTCGGGCCGGTCGCCGGGGTGCTGGTGGACCGGTGGGACAAGCGGGCGACCCTGCTGGTGTGCGACCTCGTGCGGATGGTGGCGGTGCTGGTCATCCCGGTGGCGTACTGGCTGGGGGTGCTGTCCACGCCGCTGCTGTTCGGGTGCGTGGCGCTGATCAGCGCCGCGACGATCTTCTTCAACATCGGCTACCTGGTCGCGGTGCCGACCACGGTGCCGGAGGACCGGTTGGTGCGGGCGTACTCGCGGCTGGAGGGCAGCCGGACCGTCGCCGAGGTCGGCGGCCCGTCGATCGCCGGCGCGCTGTACCACGCCTTCGGGGTGGCCACGCTGCTCGTGGACGCGGCCAGCTACCTGGTCTCGGCCGGGTGCGTGCGGGCCATGCGGCCATGGGGCGGTACGTCGGTGCCGGAGGGCGGGATGTGGGCGCGGCTGCTGCTCGGGTTCCGGCTGAACTGGGCCGATCCGGTACTGCGCCGGGTGATCGTCGCCGCCGTGACGCTGAACTCGGGCGGGCCGATCTTCGTGACCGTGCTGCCGGTGCTGGCGTACGAGGGGTTCGGGCTCTCGGCGGGCGCGCTCGGCGCGGCCATGTCGGTGGCCGCGTGCGGGGCGGTGGCAGGCGCTCTGGTCGCCCCTCGGATCGGCGCCCGGCTCGGACTCGGCCGCACGCTGGCCTGGGGGCTGCTGCTGCACTGCCTGGTCGGGCTCGGCATCCTCGCCGCGCCCGCGCTGCCCGCCGGGCCGGTGATCGCGGTGACGTTCGGCTGCTACGGCTTCTTCATGTCGTGCATCAACGTGTGCAGCGCGCCGATCCGGCAGTCCCGGATGAACGCCGACAACCAGGGCGTGATGCACGCGGCGTTCCGGACCGCGACCTGGGGGGTGATCCCGCTGGCCGCGCTGGTGGGCGGTACGGCGGTCACCCTGCTCACCGGCGGCATGGGCGTGCTCGGCGCGGCCCAGGCCGTCATGGTCGGCGGCACGCTGCTGGCCGCGTTCTCCTTCCTGCCCGCCCTGCGGGTCCAGCCGCTGTTGGACCGCGCCCGGCGGGACGCCGAACCCGCGGAGAGCCTGACATGACGACACTGCTGATCACCGGGACGTCCTCGGGCATCGGCCTGGCGACTGCTGTTATGGCCGCTCGCGCCGGTTACACGGTGGTGGCCACGATGCGCGACCCGGAGGCACGGGGTGCCGGGCTGCGGGCGGCGGCTGCGGAGGCCGGGGTCTCGCTGGACGTCCGCCGGCTCGACATCACCGACGCCGTGTCCATCGCGGACTGCCTGGAGGGGGTGCGCGGGACGTACGGCGGGCTGGACGCGCTGGTCAACAACGCCGGAATATCCAACTTCGACCCGACCATGGAGATGTCCACCATGGCGGCCCTGCGGGCCAACCTGGAGGTCAACTTCTTCGGGGTCATCGCGGTGAGCCGGGTGGCGATGCCGATGCTGCGGGCCGCCCGGGGGCGGCTGCTGACCATCGGCAGCGTCCATGGGGTGGTGGGCCAGCCGTTCAACGAGGCGTACGCGGCGGCCAAGGGCGCGGTGGAGGGCTTCATGGAGAGCCTGGCGCCGGTCGCGGCCGAGCACGGGGTACGGGTGAGCGTGGTCGTGCCCGGTTTCGTGCGTGACACCCGGTTCGGGTACTTCCCGGACGTCAGCCGCAAGACGATCCGGCGGGACTCGGGGCCGTACGCGCCCGCGTTCGACCGCTACTTCGAGTGGGCGGTGAACGCGGGGTGGGCCACGGCCGGGCAGTCCGCGCAGGAGGTCGCGGAGGTGGTGGTGAGCACGCTGGGCGCTGAGGAACCTGCCTTTCGCATTCCGACGAGCGCGTGGGTGGCGGAGTACCTGGCGGGCAAGCTCGCCGACGTGGACGGCTCCGCCGTACAGGCCATGGCCCGGAGCTGGCTCGGAGCCCCGGTGTGAGCGGGGTCGACGCGGCCTCCCGGACGCTCGGCATCACCGTCGAGTCTGTTGGTCCGGGCCGGGCGCGGCTGCGAATGCGGGTCACCGCGGACATGGTCAACGGGCACGGGCTCGCGCATGGCGGGTACGTGTTCCTGCTCGCCGACGCGGCCTTCGACCGGGCCTGCAATTGTGGCGGGCCTTTGACGCTGGCGCAGAGCGCCCAGGTGACCTTTGTCCGCCCGGTCATGCCCGGTGACGAGCTGGTCGCCGAGGCCACCGAACGGGTCAGGTACGGCAGGCACGGCGTTTACGACGTCACCGTGTCGCGGCCGTCCGGCCAGATCGTCGCGGAGTTCCGCGGCCAGAGCATCACCCTGCCCCGTACTTCATGTACTTCATGAAAGGAGGCGGCACATGCCCGCCCGACCGCTCCGCGAACTGATCGACTTCGCCCGCCGTAACTCCCCCTTCTACGGCGAGCTGTACCGCGACCTCCCCCAGGGCGTCGCCGAACTGACCGAACTGCCGATCATCGACCAGACCGCCTTCTGGGCCGCCAACACCTGGCCGGACAACCGGCTGCTGACCGGCCCGCTGACCGACGCCGCCATCTACACCTCGGGCGGTACGACCGGCGCGCCGAAGTTCTCCCCCTGGACCCGCACCGAACACGCCGACTCGGTGACCGCCTTCGGCGCGGGGATGGTCGCGGCCGGGCTGCGGCCGGGGCACCGGGTGGCGAACCTGTTCCTGGCCGGGGAGCTGTACGGCGGGTTCCTCTACATCGAGCACTCGCTGCACAACGCGCCGGTGGAGAACGTCCGGCTGCCGATCGCCGGGCACGCGGCCGACGACTTCATCGCCGGCCTGATCGGCACCCTCGGCATCAACGTACTGGCCGGGCTGCCCAACAAGCTGGCCCGGGTGGCCGAGGAGGTGACGTCACGGGGCGGGGCCGCCGACTCGGTGGAACTGCTGCTCTTCGCCGGCGACCTGCTCTTCGACGACCTGCGGCCGGTACTGGCCAAGGCGTTCCCCCGGGCGACCATCGCCTCCCTGGGCTACGCGTCGGTGGACGGCGGCCTGATCGGCGCCCCGGTCCCGGGCGGCGACGTACGGGTCCACGAGGCATTCCCCAACCGGACCGTGGTCGAACTCATCGACGAGGCCACCGCCGCCCCGATCACCGCCCCCGGCCGTCCGGGCAGAGTGGTGGTCACCAACCTCTTCCGTACCCTGATGCCCATCATCCGCTACCCGGTCGGCGACCTCGCCGAATGGACCGACGCGGAGTGCCGCGGGTTCCGCCTGGTCGGCCGTACCACCGAGGGCGCCAGGGTGGCGAACGTCCCGATGGGCGTCGCCGACATCCGCAAAGTCCTCACCGAGGCCGCCCCGGCCCTGTCCGGTTCCCAACTCCAACTGGTCCAACGCCGCTGGAACGGCCGGGACGGCCTCCTCCTCCGAATCTCCTGCGCCTCGGAGCCCCCCACCGACCTGACCGACCAGTTGATCAAAGCCATCTACGCCGCCAAGCCCATGTACCCGGAAAGCGTCGCCGCCGGCACAGTCCACCCACTGTCCATCGAATGGACCCACCCCTCCACCCTGGCCGTACACCCCCGCAGCGGCAAAGTCCTCCCCGTAGTGGACGAACGCCCCCACATCTAGAAACCCAGCGCGGCCCCCGCCGAAAGCAGGGGCCGCGCTCCCGCGCGCAATCGCCTTCGCTCCACTCAGTCCTGGTACGGCTGGCGCGCACCGCCGGAGAGGACAACCTGCTCGCCGGACTGGCCACGGAGACCGACCTGACCGACGAGGAACTCACCTACATCGCGATGGTGCCGCTCGCCGCCGGCCACGAAACGACCGCGAACATGCTCGGACTGGGCACGTTCGCACTTCTCACGCATCCCTCGCAACCGGCCGGGCTCCTCGCCGACCCGGACATGATCGAAATTGCGGTCGAGGAACTGCTGAGATATCTCCGGCCCTGACCCCGGTTGCTGAGACCGCGCCGCCACCTACCTGTTGACCATGGTCAACCGACTTCGCACAGCGTCAAGGTCGTACCCCGGCCCGAGAAGACCACTTCCTGTTCGCCGTCCTGGCCGCACCCTGCTCGGCTCAACGGAGGTGATCGCATCCTGTTCTCCGTTGTGGCCGTCGATCGTCGATCTCGCCGAACCGGCGCAGGCCCGGGATCGGGAGGACGGCGACGATCGAGATGACCAGCGCGATGCCGGCGAAACCGGCCAGTGTGGCGGTGCCGAGGTCGGCGAGCAGCCAGCCCGCGACCACATAGCCGACCGGGCTCAACCCGGCCGTGGCCAGCCCGTCCACCGAGAACACCCGGCCCAGGTAGCTCGCGGGCACTCCGGTCTGCAACGCGGTCGTCCACAGCACCGCGAACACCGCCAGCCCCGCACCCGTCAGCGCCGAGGCCGCCAGGATGATCGACGGGGGCGCCGCCAGCATCAGGGCCACCGTCTGGTGCGCCTGCGCCAGAAGGGCGAGCATGGCGATCCAGCCCCGGGAGCGGGACCGGATGGTGGCCGCCAGACTCGCCCCCAGGAACGCGCCGGCGGCCTCCGCGGCCACGATCCACCCGTACCACGCGCCCTCACGCCCGGTGAGCACCGGCAGGATCAGCGCGACCGGCGCGGCGACCAGCGCCATCTGGACGGTCCCCTGAATCATCACCGCGGCCATCCACGTACGCGAGGAGACGTAACGCAGGCCGTCGGCGATCTCGGCGGCCAGTCGCGGCCGGCCTTCCGGCGCCTCGCCTACCGCCTCCGATACCCCGACAAGCGTGAGGATGCTGACGGTGAAGGTCACGACGTTGACACCCAGCGCCCACTGCGGCGACGTCGCCACCGACAGGGCCCCTCCGGCGGCGGCCCCCAGAAGGGTCGTCAGCCGGTTGGTGATCGAGCGCAGCGCGTTGGCGCCGGGCAGCCGATCCGGCGGTACCAGGCTCGGCAATATCGCCATGTACGCCGGGCGGTACAGACCTGTCCCGACGCCCAGCAGCCCGGACAACGCGCCCAGCAGCCACAGCGGCGCGAACGGCCCCGCGAGGAGGACGCCGGCCACGGCAGCGGCGCGCAGCAGGTCGGAGACGATGATGATCCGGGCTCTGCGGTGCCGGTCGGCCAGCGCGCCTCCCACGAGAATGGAGACGATCCCGCCGAGTGCGGACATACCGAGCACCGTGCCCAGCGCACGGGGCGCGTCCTCGCGGGGTAGCAGCAACAGCGCCACCGATACCCCGTACGCGGCGTCTCCGGTCAGGTTCATCACCTGTCCTGCCCACACCCGCCGGAAAGCGGGGATGGACAGCGGGGCGAACATGGCCCTCATCGACCGTTCTCCTCCGCCTCGGCGAAAACGCCGAACTATCTCCTCGGGGCCACCTGAGGCCGGTCGTTTCGTTCGCGTACGCCCCGCCCAGTGGCGCTGTCCCAGCACACGAACATGGACTGCCGCGTGACCCTCACCCGAAGAAGCGCGCGTCAAACGCCCTTCAGAACACGATCAAGCGCCGCGCGACCTATAGGCCCCCAGTTCGGCTTCCCGCCCGGCAGGCCTCGATCTCCGTTCTGCCCCATGAGCATCAGAAAGAGGCTCTTCGTCGCGGCCAGCCCGCGGGCGCGCCGGATCGCCGCCTCGTCCGCATGCGCGTACATGTCGAAGAACCGTGAGACCGAGCCCGCGGGCAGCAGCAACCATGCGGCGGCGAGGTCCCACGCCGGATCGCCGGCGAACATGTCGCCGAAATCGACGATGCCCGACAGCGTTCCGTCCGAGACGACGACGTTCGCGGGATGGAGGTCGCCGTGCACCCACACCGGCGGGCCCTCCCACGCGCGGGCCGCGACGGCGTCGTCCCAGACGGTCCGGACCTCGGCGGCGGCGATGTCGTCGGGGGCAACGGCCTGGAAGAAGTACTCGAAGCCGTCCGTGCAGTCCCTGGGATGGGCACCGCGGTCCGTGGCGATCGGCGCCTCGGCGGGCGCCTCCACATGGAGCGCCCGGAGGAAACCCGCCAGCGTCTCGGCCGCATGGGCGCCGCGGCTGATCGAGCCGTGGTCCAGCGGCTCGCCGGGAACCCACGTCATCACGGTCCAGTGCTTGGGGAAACGCTCGGACGGCTCGCCGAACCGCACGGGAGTCGGCACCGGCAGCGGCAGGCGCGGAGCCAGTACGGGGAGCCACCGCCGCTCCTTGAGCTGGAGCTCCGGGGTGGGGTCCATGCGCTGCATGCGCACGGCCAACTCGTCCCCGAGGCGCCACATCTGGTTGCCCCAGCCGCCCACCACCTCACGGATGGCCAGCCCCGCAAGGTCCGGATGTTGCTCCCGCAGCAGGTCGCGGACCAGATCTGCGGTGATCTCGATCTCGGTGTCGGTCATGCGAAGTCACTGTACCGAGGCGGCAGGGTGAACGCCTGGCTGGGCGAAACCGAAGGCCTGCGGGCCAGCTTGGAAGCAGCAAAGGGAACACCTCTCAGCCTCGATCGGACTCGCGACCACCGGCGCAGCAACGGGCCAGTGAACCTAGGGATGCCCATCATCATCACGGACCCGTATTCCGGAAAGTGCAGCCGTATTCGTCGGAATCACAGGCCCAGCGCATACGCGCCACGGTCACCCCCCTCCTCCATGTGCTGCACCCGGGTGGCGTCATGATCCAGGTCTCAGGCGGAATCGAACCAGGGCTTGTGGGCGGCCCAGTGCTTGACCCACCCGGCGGATCCGGGTTCTCCCGTGGTGAAGCCGAACTCGGCGCCGCGGCCCTTCGTCGATCCTTTGGACCAAGGCTAGGATGTCAGCGTCCGTGGCGGCGAGTTCTTCGTGAAGTCCGCGCAGCAGTGCGTCCTTCAAGGATGCATCACCGCTCTCGACGCCACCGTCGGGCAGGACCCGATACGGGTCCCGCCCCGGCTTGATCCTCTTGATGGCGAGCAGGTGGCCGTCATCGGTGATCGCGACGGCGCGGACGCGGTGCTTCACGACGCCCAGTGTGCTGTGTACCCGCGCGGCTCACCGACCTAGGACGGCTGGGGGACGGGGGTGCCATCGTGCATGTCGGGTGCTCCTTCGGTCCCGGGCAGGAAGAGGGGGCCGGGCGTCCCCTGCACCACCCCGGAGGCCTGGTGGTGGGTGGTTGGTGACGGGCGGGTGACCACGGCACTGGGCCGATACCGCCCTTGGCTGTAGGGCTGTCGTACTGCCTTTGGGGTGGTGGTGATCAAGTCGGTGGCGCAAGCGTCGGGCGCAGCCCGACACAGGAAACACGACTGAGCGAAGCGAAGACGATTGCGCGCGATAGCGCGGTACTTCAGGGGCAGGGAGCGCGGTACCGCAGGAGGTGGGGCTGGCGCGCTCAGCGGGCTGGGGCTAGCCCGCTGAGCGCGACGCCCCCCGTCGCCTCGGCGTTCAGCCGAGATACGCCTCGCGGATGCGAGGGTCGGCGAGCAGGTGCTCGCCGGGGCCTTGGAGGGTGGTGCGGCCGAGGTCCACGACGTGGCCGTGGTCGGCGAGGGTGAGGGCGGCCAGGGCGTTCTGTTCGACCATGAGGATGGTGGTGCCCTGGTCGCGGAGCAGGGCGAGGGTGTCCATGATCCGCTGGATCATGATCGGGGACAGGCCCATGGTGGGCTCGTCGAACATGACCAGCTTCGGGCGGGCCATCATCGCCCGGCCGATGGCCACCATCTGCTGCTCGCCGCCGGAGAACAGCCCGGCCCGCTCCGTCCGCCGCTCGCCGAGTACCGGGAAGAGGTCGTAGACGCGGGACAGGTCCGGCTCGATCTGGCGGTCTCGGCGCAGGTGCGCGCCGAGCAGCAGGTTCTCCTCTACGGTGAGGCCGGTGAACAGCCTGCGGCCCTCGGGGCAGTGCGCGATGCCCGCGGCCAGTACGGCGTGCGCGGGCAGCCGGTGGATCGGCCGCCCCTGGAAGACGATCTCCCCACGAACCGGACGGAGCAGCCCGGAGATCGTGCGCAGGGTGGTGGTCTTGCCCGCGCCGTTCGCGCCGACCAGGCAGACGATCTGCCCTTCCGCGACGGTGAAACTGACGTCCTTGACCGCCTCGATGGCGCCGTGGGCGACCGACAGTCCGTGTACCTCTAGCATTCGGCCGTCCCCAGGTACGCCTCGATGACCCGTGGGTCGTCCCGCACGGACGTGGGCGGGCCCTCCACCAGCATCCGCCCGCGCACAAGGACATGGACGTGGTCACAGAGGGAGAAGATGAACTTGGTGTCGTGCTCGATCACCACCACGGCGATCCCCCGGTCGCGGATGCCGCGGATCAGGGTGCCGATGGCGGCGGTCTCGGCGCCGTTCATGCCCGCGGTGGGCTCGTCCAGCATGAGCACCGCCGGGTCGCCGGCCAGTGCCCTGGCGATCTCCACCCGGCGCTGGTCGCCGTAGGACAGGCTGCCGGCCGGGCGGCGGACGTCGGGGTCGAGTCCGACGAAGGCGAGTTCGGCGCGGGCCCGTTCGGCGGCCTCGGTCTCGCTGCGGCGGAAGCCGGGGCTGCGTACCAGCGCGCCGAGCAGCGACTGCCTGATCCGGCTGTGCCGGCCGACCAGGACGTTGTCCAGTACCGACATCTCACCGAAAAGGCGGATGTTCTGGAAGGTCCGCGCCACCCCGCCGCGCATGGCCTCGGCGGGGTCGGCGGGCAGCGGCCGCCCGCCGAGCGTGATCCGCCCGGAGGTGGGGGCGGACAGGCCGGTCAGGCAGTTGAACAGGGTGGTCTTGCCGGCGCCGTTCGGGCCGATCAGGCCGACGATGCCGGTGCCGGGTACGGCGAGCGAGACGTCTTCCAGCGCCACCAGCCCGCCGAACCGCATCGAGACGCGTTCCGCGATCAAGGTCATGACGACGACACCAACCCCCGTGGCCGGAACCGCATGATCAGGATGAGTGCGAGCCCGAACAGCATCAGCCGGTAGTCGCTGAACTCGCGCAGCTTCTCCGGCAGCACGAACAGCAGCGACGCGCCCACGACCGCGCCGGGCACGGTGCCCATCCCGCCCAGGATGACCGCGGCCAGCAGCGTGACGGACTCGCTGAAGTCGAAGCTCTCGTAGCCGACCGTGCCCAGCTTGTGCGCGAAGACCGCGCCCGCCAGGCCCGCCATCGTGGCGCCCACCAGGAAGGCGAGGATCTTGGCCCGCCCGGTGCGCACGCCCATGGCCCTGGCCACGTCCTCGTCCTCCCTGATCGCCTCCCAGGCCCGCCCGGTACGGCTGTGCTTGAGGTTGACCAGGACGACCATGGCCGCCGCCACCAGCAGCACCGCGAGCCCGTAGTAGAGGAACCCGCCGGGCAGCGCGCCGACCGGCTGGTTGAACGCCTGCCCGAACAGCGTGATCGGCGGGATGCCGGGGATCGCGTTGACGCCGCCGGTGAGCCCGCCGATGTCGTTCTGCGCCGCCCGGAAGAAGATCTCGCCGAAGGCGAGGGTCACGATGGCCAGGTAGTCGCCGCGTACGCGCAGCGTGGGCGCGCCGACCACGACGCCGAAGAAGCCCGCGACGGCCGCGCCGGCGAGCGCCGCGACCGGGAAGGGGACGCTGTGCGCGAGGTTCGCCGCGGTGAACGCGCCGATGCCGAGGAAGGCCACGTAGCCGAGGTCGAGCAGGCCGGCCAGGCCGACGACGATGTTGAGCCCGATCGCGGTGGCCGCGTACACGCCGATGGTGGAGGCCACGGTCATCCAGTAGCCGGTGCCCGCGCCGGTCACCGGGAGCAGCAGCGCGCAGGCCAGCATGACGGTGAAGGCGAAGATCCGGTGCCGCTGGGTCAGGGCGGCGAGCCAGGTCAGGACCCCGTACGCGGACAGCACTCCGACCAGGGCGAAGGCGAAGCCGCAAAAGGCGAGGAACTCCGCGCCGCCGTGCGGATTGGTGGCCCGGCTCTGGCCGCCCGCGGTCAGGGTGGCCGACACCAGCCAGAGCAGTCCGGCGAAGGCGGCCAGCAGCGCGGGCCAGGCGAGCACGCGGCCTGGGAGCGGCAACGACAGAGCCGGTACGGCCGGCCGCCGCCACACCAGCAGCACCCCGCCCACCAGCGCGACCGGCCCGCCCGCGGACGGCGCGCCGAGGCCGATCAGGAACGCCAGGTGGACCACCGCGATGACGACCACCCCGATGCCCGCCGGCCTGCGCGCCCGGCCCGCCAGACCGGCCAGGCCCAGCAGCACCAGGTGCAGCCGGAAGCCGCTGACCAGGTGCGGGGCGTCGAAGAACTGCAACGTGGCCCGGTCGGGGTAGGCCCCGCCGGGTAGTACGAAAGCGGCCCACGGCAGCAGCGCGCCGACCAGGACCAGCGCCGCGCCCGCCCACGCGAGCAGGTCCGGGCGATGCCGCGCCGGGTTGGCGTGCCTTCCCCCCGGGGCGTCCACAAGCACCTTGGCGTCGTCGAGCGTCACGCGCGCACCCTTTCCGGCCGGCCCAGGAATCCCTGCGGGCGGAACATCAGCACCAGGATCAGCAGCGCGAACACCCACACGTAGTCGTACTGGGCGCCACCCCACGCGTACTGCCCGGCCAGGGACTTCACCAGGCCGAGGCACAGCGCGCCCAGCATCGCCCCGCGGATGCTGCCGATGCCGCCGAGCACCGCGGCGGTGAAGGCGAAGATGCCGTTCTGGAAGCCGATCGCGGTGTCGATCTGGGTGTAGTGGATGCCGTAGAGCACCGCCCCCACCCCGGCCAGCACCCCGCCGATCACGAAGGTCGCCAGCGTCACCCGGTCGGTGTCGATGCCCATCAGGCGGGCGGCGTCGGCGTCCTGGGCGGTGGCACGCATGGCGCGGCCGAGCCGGGAGCGCTCGACGTACAGGTGTACGGCCGCGCCCAGCAGCGGGGCGACCGTCAGGGCGAGCACGCCCGTCCACAGCACGGTCACCGGGCCGACGGCGAGGCTGCCGTCCGGGAAGGCCCGGGGGAACGGCAGCGGCGCGGTCGCGCCCGGGTAGAACACCCGGACGACCTCCTGGAGCAGGATCGACACGCCCAGCGCGGTGATCAACGGGGCCAGCGTGTGCGCGCCGCGCAGCGGCCGGTACGCCAGCCGTTCCATGGCCATCGCGACGACGACCGAGACCGCCACCGCGGCCAGGAACATCACCGGCAGGGCCGCGTACCAGGGCACGCCCTCGGGCAGCACGTACAGCGAGATGAAGTGGGCGCCGAACGCGCCCACCATGAACACCTCACCGTGCGCGAAGTTGATCAACTGGACGATGCCGTAGACCATGGTGTACCCGAGTGCGATCAACCCGATCAGCGCACCCAGCACCAGGCCGTTGACGATCTGCTGGGCAAGGGTCGCCACAGGTCACTTCGCCTCGAACTCGCCGCTGGTCATGTCCTTCCAGGCGCCGGAGTCGACCTGGTAGACGGTGAACAACTTGTTGACGCTGTCGCCGTACTGGTCGAAGCCGACCGTACCGTTGGCGCCCTGGTCGGTCCGGTAGCCCTGGACCTCCTTGATCAGTTCGGTGCGCTGCGCGGGCGCGCCGGTCCAGTCGGCCTTCGCGGTCACCTTGCCGATCGAGGTGATCAACACGTTGGCCGAGTCGTACGCGAACGCCCCGAACCCGCCGTAGCCGTCGGAGAAGCCTTTCTTCTTGTACGCCTCGACGAACGCCTTGCCGCTGTCCAGCTTCTCGATCGGGGCCCCGACCGAGGTCGCGATGTCGCCGTCCTTGCCGCCCAGCGCGATGAACTGCGGATCGAACAGGCCGTCGTTGCCGGAGATCGGCACGTTCAGGCCGAGGTCCTTGGCCTGCTTGCTGAGCGGTCCGGCGACGTGGTACTCCGAGCCGACGTAGATCGCCTCCGGCTGCTCGGCCTTGACCTTGGTCAGCACGCTGGCGAAGTCGCTGTCGTTCTCGTTGACCTTCTCCCGGATCACGATCTCCGCGCCGAGGCGCTTGGCCTCGGCGGCGAACTGCGTCGCCATGTTCTCGCCGACCGCCTTGCCATCGGTGACGATGGCGAGGCGCTTCTTGCCCTCCTTCTCCACCATGTAGCGGGCGTTGAAGGGGCCCTGGAGGTCGTCGGTGCCCACGACGCGGAAGTAGTTGTCGTACTGCCGCTTGGGCGCGGTCGCGAAGTCGGCGCCCCGGGTGAGCGCGGGGTCGGTGTTGCCCGGCGAGATCTGCACCAGCTTGGAGCCGGCGATCTTCGGCTGGATCGCCCGGGCCACCCCGGAGTTGTACGAGCCCACGATCCCCACGACGTTGGGGTCGTCGGCGAAGCGTTGCGCGGCGGCGGCGCCCTTGTCCGGGTTGGCCTCGTCGTCCTGCGCGTCCACGGTGAGCTGGTAGCCCTTGACCGCGCACTTCTGGTTGGCCTGCTCGACCGCGAGTTGCGCCGAGTTGCGGATGCCCAGGCCGATCGCCGAGAGCTTGCCCGACATCGGGGCGATGACCCCGATCACCAGCCTCCCCTTGCTGGTGTCGCAGCCCGAGCCGCCGCTCGCGGTCTCGGTCTTGTTCCCGGCGCAGGCGCCGGCACCCAGTATGGTGCCGAGCGCCAGCAAGCCGGTAAGTACGGCCGTGCCCTTGGTCCTCAACGGAAATCTCTCCTGCCGCGAAGTGGTCGGTTCATTACAGCCAGACCGCGGCAAGCTAGGTGCGCCGGCTGTTCACTTCACAGGTCAATCCCTGGCCAACATCTGACCATTCGACGAGTGGTAGGTCTGCGGCGGCGAGTGGACAGTAAGTGGACGGTTTTTGGTCTCTGGAATGAGCAGAAACACCGGCTTTCGTGAAATGCAGGAGGTGCGGGGACGACATCAGTCGCGTGCTTTCTGGTCCTGCGCGGTGCCGTACAGCTCCAGGTGCCACAGTTCGGCGCAGACGCGCTCGATGCCGGCCACCAGGTGCCTGCGATAGGTGGTGAACGGCAGGCCCAGCCGTTCCGCGGCCACCTCCTGGGTGGGTGCGCCGTTCAGGAAGGTCGCCGACAGGGCCCGGTGAAACTTCACCGAGCGCGGGTCCTCGCCCAGTTCGTCGATCACCTGGCGGAGCAGGTCGCGCAGGGTGGTCGCCGGGTCGCCGCCACCGCGCTCGGTGATCAGCCGGGTGCGGGTCAGCGGGGAGGACGCCAGGGCGTCCAGCCGCGACATCTGGCGCAGCGCCTGCCTGATCGCCTCGGCGAACTCCGCCCGCGACAACACCGCCAGCTTCGCGGAGGGGAATTGACCGACCGACACCGGCACGCGGCTCAGTCGCTCCAGCCACGCCTGTGCGGGCACCGCCCGCCAGTCGTGGGTGAACAGCGTGAAACGGGCGCCGTCCATCACCGGCCGTTCGGTGTGCTCGTCCAGCCCGTAGCGTCGCAGGCATTCCACGATGCCCTGGTTGGGACGCCGCATGGCGATGTAGGACCAGGCCATCCGCTCCGAGCGCAGGCTGTTGCCGACCGCGCGCCATGCCATCAGGTCCATCGCCGGGGTCTTGCGCAGGCGGGCGGGGATGCCCCAGATTCGGCCGACGGCCAGGTGCTCGCCGGCCCGCAGCGGCGCGGTGGCGCGGGCGTGCGCCCACACGCTCGCCACGACCGGATCGGCCGCGATCTCCTCATCGGCCAGGTCCGACAGGGTCAGCCAGGCGAAGAAGGCCACCGGTTCGCCGGTCTCGATCAGCCGGTACGCCCGGAACGCCTCCGGCTGCCGCTGCGCCCAGAAGACGGCCGCCGCCGCCGACTCCTCACCGTCGGATTCCGCGGCCACCTGACAGAGCTTGTCAAGGTCGCCGGTACGCAGAAAGCCCTCTTCGACCGGCGCTTCGGCGCGGGCGCTGTGGAAGGCGGAGCTGGCCTCCTCGTCACGATGCAGGTAGAGCAGCGCCCCCACCGCGCCCAGTACGTCCGCGTCCGACACAGTGTGCACCTTCTCGGCCAGGTGCTCGTGAATGCGCTCGTGCATCTCGGCGTGCCCCTGGGGGTCTCGCCAGCGGAAATCGATCTCCAGTCCTTCTCTGACCACGTCGTGCGGGAACAGCCCGAGACTGCTCGACTCGACGAACGGCAGCCGCCGCAGCCACCGGAACAACATCCCGGCCTGTTCCGGCATGAACGCGCGCAGCAGGTCCTCGGTCGTCACGAACGCGTGCGCGCAGATCTCCAGCGCCTTCTGGTGCGCCGCCGAGGGCACCTCGCCCACCATCTGGTCCAGCAGCGTGGACACGGCGTCGTGGCACAGCACGGAACCGCCCTCGCGTGTGCCGTTCCGGGCCGCCGCCGCGAGCAGCAGCGCCAGCGGGTGCCCGCCCGCGAAGCCCAGCACCGATTCGCGCAGTTCGTCGGCGACGCCGCAGGAGTCCAGCAGCGCGTGGGTCTCCTCGGGCGGCAGGTCGCGCAGCGTCATCACCTTCAGCGCCCCGACCCATCCGGGATCGGCCTGCCACTGCATCTCCGGGGGGAGCCGGCCCGCGATCACCACCAGCGCGCCCATCGGCACCCTGGGCAGGAACCTCTCCCAGAGCCATCCCTCCAGGCTCTGGATCTCCTCGAAGGCGTCGAACAGCAGGACGGCCCGGTCGTCGCGCAGCACCTCGCCGGCCTCGGCCTCGAAGGCCGCGACCGACGTGGGCAGCAGCCGCCCGTCCAGCTTCACCACCGGCCGCCCCGCCGCCTCGGCCTCCTGGGCGAATCGGCGCAGCAGTGCCGACTTGCCGATGCCGCCGGGACCATGGACGTACAGCACGCTGCACCCGTTGCCGTACAACGCCGCGTTGAAGACCGCCAGCTCCTCCTGCCTGCCCACGAAGGCCAGCTCGCGCGCGGCCTGCAGTCGCCATCCCAGCAATCCGGTCTTGTAGTCGGTCGCGGTTGACATACCTGTAATCCTCCTTGAGCGCCTGCCGGGGTCGGATCCCTGGCGAGCCCCCCATGAGCTCGTCGGTACGACTACTGAATGGAACCACCGTTGGGCTCCGCCGTTCCGTGACGAAACTACGAAACGATGACAGGTCGCGACGATACCCCTCACTACCGGCCGAAGGTACAGCTAGCTGTAGAGCGCATAAAGCGCGAAATGTGGTTAGCCTGAATCAGCAGGCAGAATGCAGTCCGGCGGATATGCCGCGCGGATCATTTAGTGCGCATTAACCATCGGCGCATCGCAAGGGTCGCTACTCTTGGTGCACCCGGGCCCGGGTCGGGCGGGAGCGGAACCTGCTCTCCGCCTCGGCCGGCCGCCGCGTCAGCGGCTCGTCCGGCTGCTCCCCGTCCGTGACCGGCTCGATCAGGTCCTCGATCGCGCAGTCGAGGATGTCCAGAAGGGCCATCAGCACCCGCAGGTTCAGCCGTTCCGGCCGCTCGGTGACCAGGCGGTAGACCTGGCTCTGCGACAGGTTGAAACCCCGTTCGGCGAGCAGCGGGCGCAGGTCGGTGGTGGCGTACATCCCCCGGCCGGCCATCACCGCGCGCAGGTGCCATCGGTAATCCAGCTTCGCCGTCACAGCGCCCCCATCATAGAAAGCGGCGCCGACACGGAACGTAGTCGCCGCGAGCGGTGCCCGACCTGCTCGCGCACGAACGCCGGGTCCGTGCCGTCCTCGAGCAGGTGGGCCATGTAGGCGGTGCGCACGCAGTACAGCGTCAGCGCGCGGTCCAGGCCGAGGGCGTCCCGGTAGCCGGCGAAGCGGTCCTCGATCTCCCTGGTGCGCAGCCGACCGCCGCGCTCGGTCGGCCACATGGCCGGCAGGTGGCCGCCGCGGTACCGGGGCCGGACGTTGGCCAGGTAGTCCTGGACCGCCTCCACCGCCCACGGCATCAGGCTGACGACCGTCCGCCGCTGTGGGACGTTCTTGGTCCGGCGGCCGGTGCGCACCCGCAGTGAACCGAAGCGACCCAGCTGCGGGACGTCCGGATGGGGCTGGAAGTCGGCGACGTCCAGCGCGGACGCCTCCGAGCAACGCAGCCCCCACGCGTAGATGACCTTGAAGACCGTGGCGTCCCGGTAGCTGGCCAGCGCCCCCTTGTGTCCCTGACGCAGGGACTGCTCGACCTGCTCGTCGGCGTGGTCGAGGAGGAGTTGGACCTCCCTGCGGGTCATCGGCCGGCGCCCGGGGTCGCCCTGATAGCCGACGAGATGCGCGTCGGTGTTCCAGTCCTGGCAGACCTGCACGGGAGTCGCGCCGAAGTGGGCCTCGCACTCCGCCACCCAGCCGTGCTGCGGCGAGGTGACATAGTCGCAGAAGAGCCGGAGCGCGGCCTGGTAGCCGCGCACGGTCGACTGCGCCCTGCGCCGCTCCGTGGTCAGGTGGGTGATCCACCTGTCCACGTGCCCAGGCGACCACTGCCAGGGATAGGCGGCGATGAACCGGGCGAACCGGCGCACCACCTGTTCCCGGAAGCCGATCGTCGACGCCTGGAAACGCCCGGTGCCGCCTTGCTGCCGCGCCCACCCCTCCAGCATCGCATCGAAGACGGCCGCCTCGATCTGATCACCGGACACGCTCTCTCCATCATGGTAGGGCCGGTCAGGTACCGGCCAGTTCGCGCGCCGTGACGCTCAACCCGAAGGCATTGCTGGCCTTGACGAGCACCACGTCGCCCGGTTCGAGAAGTTCTTTGGCCAATCTGACTGATCCGGGGACGTCTTCGGCCAAGTGGACGGACACGCCCGCGTTCGCGAACTCCGTCTCGCCCGCCATCGCGACCGGATCCCCGGGTCCGACCGCGATGAGTACGTCGATGCCCAGGTCGGCCACCAGCTTGCCGAGCTGGACATGCCGCTCCCGGCTGGCCTCCGGGTGCATGCCGCCCATCGCGCCGAGCACGGCGACCGTACGGCGGGACCCGGCCAGCGCCTTCAGCGCGTGCAGCGCCGCCCGCATGGACTCCGGGCCGGCGTTGTAGGCGTCGTTGATGATGGTGACGCCGTCCGGCCGTTCGACGATCTCCAGCCGGCCGCCGGAGCGGCGTCGCGCCGCGTTCAGCCCGGCGGCGATCTCCTCGATCGGGACCCCCAGCGCGGTCGCGGCGGCGGCGGCCGCCAGCGCGTTGCTCACCTGGTGCTCGCCGATGACGTCCAGCGTGACCCTGGCCCGGCCGGTGGGGGCGACCAGCTCGAACGTGGGCCGCGCCCCCGCGCCCAGGCGTACGTCCTCGGCCCGCACCTGCGCCGTCTCCGACCTGCCGAACGTCATGACGTGGGCCTTGGTCCGGCCGGCCATCCTGGCGACGTACGGGTCGTCGGCGTTGATCAGCGCGTGGCCGTCCGGCGGCAGCGCCTGGACCAGCTCGCTCTTGGCCTCGGCGACGTGCTCCAGGGTGCCGCCCATGGTGGTCATGTGGAAGTTGGCGACGTTGAGCACCACGCCCACGGACGGCGGCGCGATATTGGTCAGATACCGCAGATCGCCCTTCGCGCCCGCGCCCATCTCCAGCACCAGGTACCGGGTGGTGGCGTCGGCCCGCAGCACGGTGAGCGGCAGGCCCAGCTCGTTGTTGAACGACCGGTCGGTGGCGATCGTGGGGGCGTGCCGTTCGAGTATCTGGGCCAGCAGGTCCTTGGTGGTGGTCTTGCCCATCGAACCGGTGATGCCGACCACGGTCGGTTCCATCCGCTCCAGCGTGTGCCTGGCCAGTACGCCGAGCGCCGCCTCGACGTTCCCGACCACCAGGGCGGGCACGCCGACCGGCCGGGAGGCCAGCACCGCGACGGCCCCGTCGCGGATGGCGGCGGCGGCGTAGTCGTGCCCGTCCACGCGGGCGCCGACCGTGGCGGCGAACAGCCCGCCGGGCACGACCTCGCGGGAGTCCACCGCGGAGGGCGCGGTCACCAGCGCCTCGGGGTCGGACACGTCGTGCAGGCCGGCGTCCAGCAGCCAGGCGATCTCGTTCAGCGGCATCGGTATCATGAACGGCTCCTCGCGAGCGCCAGGTCGATCAGCCGGTGCAGCACCTCGGGGTAGGGCACCCCGCTCGCCGCCCACAACTTGGCGTAGATCGAACGCGGGGTGAACCCGGGCATGGTGTTGATCTCCAGCACGTTGATCCGCCCGCGGTCCTCCTCGTAGAGGAAGTCGATCCGCGACAGCCCGTAGCCGCCGACCGCGCGAAAGGCGCGCAGCGCCAGTTCCCGCACCTCCTCGGCGACCCGCTCGGGCAGATCGGCCGGGACGATCACGGGGTCGATGGTGGCGTGGTACTTGGCCTCGTAGTCGTTCCAGCCTTCGGCGAGCGGGCGCAGCTCGCTCACCACCGACAACTCGGCCTCGTCGTAGCCGCCGAGCACGCCGCAGTTCAGCTCGCGGGCGGTAACGCCCTGCTCGACGATGACGACCCTGTCATAGGTGAGGGCCAGTTCGACGGCCGCGGTCAGATCGTCGGAGGAGGTGACCCGGGTGATCCCGATGGAGGAGCCCATGTTGGCCGGTTTGACGAACAGCGGGTACTCAAGCGGCTTGACCAGCCCGGCGGCGTCGGTCGTGGTACGCCAGTCGCGCTCGGTGAACCACACGCCGTGGGTCACCGGGATGCCCTCCGCGGTGAAGGCGCGGCGCATCGCGACCTTGTCCATGGCCACGGCCGAGGCCAGCACGCCGCAGCCCACGTACGGCAGGCCCACCGTCTCCAGATGTCCCTGTACCGAGCCGTCCTCGCCGTAGGGCCCGTGCAGCACCGGGAAGACCACGTCCGCCATGCCGCGACGTAGCTCCACCGGCCACCTGCCCTGCCGGTCGATCACGATGGGGAAAGGGTCGTACAGCTCTTGGGGCAGAGCGTCGAGCACGGCCTGCGCCGACTGCAGCGACACCTCGTGCTCGGCTGACGGCCCTCCCGCCAGCACGGCCACGCGCAGGCGTTCAGTCACGGTCGATCGACCTTCCTTGCAGGGGGACAGGGGACATATGGGGGACATCGGTACGCGCAACACCTGAGTGTCGGGCCTTCTCCTGATCAAATCCCAGGCCATTCCCTGCCCAGTTCTTGACCGGTGCGTACGTGTCAGGGGTGCGACGGGGCGTCATGAGGTCACGCCAAACGAATCCTGAACTGTCACGAAAGGACACCGTACGCACTCCATGGCCTCGGGCGTAATCCGTGCTGGTCACGAACCTGACCACGGCCCTGGCGGTCACCATGAGGGGGACCTACCACTCAGCAGTCCACTTTTTGTCCATTTACCGCGCTGTGCCGATGATTCCGGCGTTCCGGACGAACCGATCGGGGGGACGGGGTCCCGCTAGGCTCGTCCCATGACGACATCCTTCCGCCTGATCGTCACCGGGGGCGGGTCCGGCGGCCACACCTACCCGGCCCTCACCGCCGTGCGCACGCTCCGGGCCAGGCTCGCCGCGCAGAGCAGAGCGCTGGAGGTCGTGTGGATCGGCACGAGCAACGGCATCGAGTCGCGGGTCGCGCCGGCCGACAACATCCCCTACGCGACGGTCGCCACCGGCAAGATCCGCCGCTCCGCCAACTTCCTGAAGATGCTGTCCCCGGCCAACCTGCGGGACATGGCCCGGGTGCCGCTCGGGGTGGCGCAGGCCCGGCGGATCGTGTCCGGGTTCCGGCCGGACGTCGTCCTGGCCACCGGCGGCTACGTCGCCGTCCCCGCGGGGCTGGCCGCCCGCATGTGCGGCCGGCCGCTCGTGCTGCACGAGCAGACCGTGCGGCTGGGGCTGGCCAACCGCAAACTGGCCGGTTCGGCCACCCGCATCGCGGTCTCCTCCGAGTCCACGATACCGCTGCTGCCCGAGGCGGCCCGGGGCAACGCCGTCGTCACCGGCAACCCCATCCGGCCCGAGCTCCTCAGCGGCATCCCGGACCGGGCGATCCACGCCCTGCGGCTGCCCGGCTTCGACCGTCGGCTGCCCACGGTCTACGTCACCGGCGGCTCGCTCGGGGCCAGGCAGGTCAACCACGTCGTGCGCGACCTGCTGCCGTGGCTGCTGGTCCGGGCCAACGTCATCCACCAGTGCGGCCGGGACATGTACGACGAGCTGCGCCAGCAGCTCCCGCCCATGCACCCCGAGCTGGTCGGCCGCTACCACCTGACCGGGTTCATCGGCCCGGAGCTGCCCGACGTGCTCGCCCTGGCCGACGTCGTGATCTCCCGTTCGGGGGCGGGCACGCTCGCCGAGCTGACCGCGCTCGGCAAGCCCGCCGTCTTCATCCCGCTGGCCACCTCCGCGGGCAACGAGCAGGCCCACAACGCCCGCCATCTCCATGAGGCGGGGGCGGCGATGGCCCTGCTCGGCGAGGTCACCCCGGAGACCCTGCGCCACGCGGTCGAGCCGCTGCTGACCGACCCGGCCCGGCGGGCCGCGGTGGCCGCCCAGGCCCGCGCGCACGGCAAGCCCGACGCGGCCGACCGGCTGGTGGACGTCATCCTGTCGGTCGCCCCGGCTCCGGTGCCCGGCTGACCTCATACGGCTTCCAGCCGCGGCCGGTACCCGAGCCGCCCCCTGGTGGCGACGAGCAGGACGACCGCCAGGGTGGTGGTGGCCAGCAGTTGCACGGGCATGGAGCCCGCGTGCGAGCCGATGGTCGGGAACATCGACTCGAAGGCCAGCGAGAAGAAGGTGTTGATGCCGATGTGCAGGATGATGGCCAGCGGCAGGCTCTCGCCGGTCCGGTTGAACACCCAGGTCATCACGATGCTGAGGGTCACGCAGGAGGCGACGAACTGCACCACCGTCAGCGGCTGCACGTCCGGCCAGCCGCCCCACTCGCTGAGGAACAGCGGCAGGTGCCAGACGCCCCACAGCGGCCCGAGGATCAGCGTGGCCACGACCGGCCCGTACTTCGCCTGGAGGCGGGGCAGCGCGAAGTCCCGCCAGCCCGGCTCCTCGGCGATACCGGTCGTGATGAACTGCAACAGCATCAGCGGCAGGTAGAGCACCAGCACCTGGGCCGGCGGGGCCTGGATCTGCCCCCCGCTGATCGCCAGGGACGTGACGGTCAGTGCGCCCGGGACGCCGACCAGCACCCCGAGGTACCAGCGCCAGCTCACCCGCCACTTCCACAGGCGCGCGGTCCAGCGGCGCACGCCGGGCCGCCCGTCCGCGATCCTGGTCACCAGGTACGCCGAGACGATCGGCCCGAGGTAGGCCCCGGGGAGCATGCCGAGGATCTGCGTCGTCCCGAGCACCGCGGGGAAGCTCCACTCCCAGACCCCGAGGCCGGTCCCCGAGAGGATGTACGGAATCCAGGCGAGCCAGCTCAGCGTGTTGGCGAGGATGAAGAAGGACAGCAGCGGGCGGCGGCGGATGAACCCCGTCAGCCCGCCGGCGGACTGCCGATCGACATCCGCCAGACGGTCGGTGACCATCGTTGTTTCCTCTCGGAGGCGCTTGATTCGTGCCGGATCAGCACATCACCGGCGGCCTCCGAAGTCGCTGTCACCAGCACCCCGACCGGGGGTACAGCCAGGGGTACCACGCGACTACAGCCAGTCGTCGGGCGCGCGCGGCACCGACGCGACCAGGGCGCGCGTGTAGGGGTGCCGGGGCCGGTGATCGCCACGATGAGCGGGGCGAGCAGCGGTTCCGGCAGGGTGGACAGCACGTCGAAGGCGCGGGCCAGGGCCTCGTCCAGCCACTTCGGCGACAGCCCGGCGGCCAGGCCGAGCAGCACGCCGCCGGAGACGGCGAGGACGGTGACCGCGACGCCGATGCTGACGGAGTGCCGGGCCCCGTGGACCACCCGGGCCGGCACGTCCCGGCCCAGGTGGTCGGTGCCGAGCAGGCCGCCGCCACCGGGCGGGGCGAGCGCGCCCGCCGGGTCGGCGGCCTCGCGGAACGCCTCGCGCACCCGCTGGTCGTCGGGCACCTGGTTGAAGTGCGGTATCGGCCCCTCCGGGAGCAGAACCTGGGTCTCCTCATCGCCCGGCCGGTCCTCCGGATGCACGGGGCAGGCCGGTCACCTCGCTCCAGAATTGCGCTAATTCGTAGGCGTTCGAGCAGTCGATCGCGACATTCTGTACCACAGAGACCATGTCTCGATCTTGCCCGGCCGCCCCCGTTCCGGGCCACTCACAACTATCGTCGGCATCGCACGGCCCCCCGTCACCGCGAACAGGAGCGAGATGAGCACCCGTCAGCCCACCGGATGGATGAAGAACGTCGCCATCGCCCTGTTCGCCGCCGTCGCCGCGATGCTCATCGCCTGGATCTGGCTGGGCGACTGGCGCTGGGGCGCCACGGCGGGTGTGGTCTTCGTCGTCGCCTTCGTGTTCCTCAGCCTCTCGATCCAGGACCGGACCCCGGGCGACCAGCGGAAGGACTGAACCCGACCATGGCGATCACCAACCGGCAGGCGGCGGGGCGCACGTTCCTGCGCGAACTGTACGCGGACGTGTACTTCCCTGATCACGTCCTCGACAAGGGCCGGGCGATCCTGGTACGGCTGTGCGAACGGATCGAGTCCGAGCGGCCATCGGACCTGGCGTCCCTGTACCGGCTGACCCAGGCCGCCACGGAGGAGTTCGACCGGCTGGAGGCGGAGTTCGAGGCGGCGGGGAGCGAGATCGAGACCGTCGCCCGGGAGGAGATCGCCGAGGACTTCTGGTTCATCGCAAGAAGCGGCTCAGGGGGCTTGGTGTTCAACCGGCGAGCCGCCAGCATGGGCGATGCCGGCTGATGCCAGCGGGGCGATCAGGCCGAAAGCCGAGCAAGCCCGGTAAGCGCCGGGCCAACATCAGATGTTCGCCGGCAGCCCATTTGCCTCGGGGTTTTCGCCTGCTCTTTTCCCATCAAGAAGGGAACTGCATCTGTGATCGTCATGAAAAGGTGCGGGTCGTTCTGGCCACCGCCGTACTGGTGACGGGGGGCCGCGCGGCCGTCCAGGCCGGCGCCGGCACCACCGAAACGACGAAACAATCCGGCACCGCCGCCGCGTCGTACCGCATCACCCACAATCAGAGCGGACGCCGCCTCGTCGGCAGCATCTCCAGGGCGTGCGCCTGAATGTCTGCAACAACAACGGCTACCAGATCTGGCGATGAACTGACCGCCACCACGCGGCGGGCCGGGGCGCGGGCCTTCCACGTCCGTGGCCCGGCCCGCGACCAGTACGCCCTGACGGCAGACACGGGAGTTAACGCAGGGGCTCAGTCGCCGCTGGCCGTGCAAGTCGGGCACGGAAGCGCGGCCAGAACGCCGCCCCGGAGGGCGGGGCGCCGGGCTGTGGCCGGTAGGGCGCGATGTGGGGGCTCAGTCGCCGGTGGCTGTGCAGGCAGGGCATGGAAGTGTGGCCAGGACGCCGCCCCGGACGTTGGCGACGGATCTCTGGTCGAGGCAGATCCGGCAGGAGATGCCGGCGAGGCGGGGGTCGGCCCAGCAGCGGTCTTCCCAGACCGGTGGGGGCTCGGTGGGCGTGGTGGTCACGTTCCCCGGCGGCTGGTCGGTGCCACGGCCGGAGCAGCGGCCGCACCGGAGGACGTACCCCGGCAGGGTCCGGTCCTCGCCGCTTCCGCCGCAGTCGGGGCAACTGCCGCCGCTCATCGGCCGTTCGTCCCGGCACAGGCCAGGGGGCCGCCTCCATCGTCCACGCGCTCACCGTACGCGTGCCCCGCCTCCCGTGTCACCCCCGCTGCGAGCCGGACGACCGGTGGCCGGCAGGCAGCAATCGGAAATTCACGACACGGGCGACCGTCACCTGGTGACGAAAGGCGGCCCCCGGCGGATGCTGAATGCGGGCGCGCGGCCGATGCTCCTCCGTTCCGGCCGCGCGCCCGGATTCCGCCGGAGAACACGTTCCGGGCCATCGAAGAAGAGGAAAGGGCCGCGATGACCACAGCTCCGACAGCCGGTTCGACCCCCGCAACGACCCCCCGGCCACGGACGCGCAGGCGACCGTGGGTGAGCACCTTGGTGGGCATGTTCGGCGCACTCGCGCTCGTGTTGGGCCTGGCGTATCCCGCCCAGGCCGACGTCATCCCGAAAATGCCGCAGAACGCAGACGGCCTGGAGCAGACGTTCTCCCCCGCATACGACTACGACAAGGACGGCTGTTACGCCACGGCGGCCATCACCTCGTCGCGGTACGCCAACCCGGGCAGGGGCCTCGGCGGCGCGGTGAACGGCAACTGCCGCGACCTCGCGCAATTACAGGAGTCCAACACCTACGCGCGGGCGAAGTGCAACAACGGCTGGTGCGCGATCATGTACGCCAGCTATTTCGAAAAGGACCAGACGGTGGACGGCTGTAGCGTCGAACCGGGCTGCGGCCACCGGCACGACTTCGAGCACGTCGTCGTGTGGGTGCAGAACAACCAGGTGCAGTACGTTTCCTACTCCGAGCACGACTACTGGGAGACCCACCACCGTTCGAGCGTGCGCTTCGATTCCAGCGGCACCCACCCGAAGGTCGTCTATCACAAGGACGGCGGTTCGACGCACTGCTTCCGCCTGGCCAACAGCGGCGACGAGGCGATCGAGAACCACACCGGCGGGTGGTTCTATCCGCGCCTGGTGGGCTGGAACGGCTATCCCAGCGTGGACTTCCGCAACCAGTTCATTTATCACACCAGTTACGGCCGGGCCACCATCAAGCTCGGTACCGAGACCATGAAGAGCCACCTCGCGGCCTCCAAGCCGGGCGGCATCTCCTTCGACCCCTGGGCCTGACCCCAGCGCACCACCCCATCACCGCCCCGGCCCGCCCCAGGGCCGGGGCTCACTTCCGCCGCAATCGGATGAAATGGACAATTCCCAGGTCCGCCGTACCGCGAGTCAGCCGAAAACCTGTCCGTCACGGCCTCGCCGGTATATAGCTATGCGTTAGGGGGAGTCACTCCGCGCATTGCTCCTGGGAGGCAGCCTCATGGTCAAAGCGCGCCAGAAGAGGCGGGCCAGGTTCACTCGGGCGAATGCGGCGGTCCGCGTCCGGGCCCAAAAGACCGACCCGGCGCACGAAACCGACCAAAGCGGGGCGGGGCGGTGGAAGGCCATGCGGACATGGCTGGCCGGAATCCTCGGTGCCGTGATCGTCGCGGCGATCGGCATCGTGTTCACCGACTGGTTCAACACAAGCGGCCCCGACACCGTCGAAAGGATCAGCGGACAGCCCCCGCTCACCATCGGCCACGTGGCCGTGGACTACACCACGCGGCACACCACGCTGCGCCGGCCGGTGACCGACCCCGGGGAGCGGGCGCTCCTGCTGGGCGCCGGTTCCGGCTCCAGCCGGGACGCGATCATGGCGAGCCACGACTGGGCCCCGCTCGGAACGACGGACGTCACAGCCGTTCTGGCCGGCAACCGCAGCAGCCTGCGCATCATCGACATCATCCCACGCGTCCTCGCCCGCAAGCCGGTCTCGGACGGCGCGCTGTTCGTCTACGCCCCCGAGGGAGTGGCCAAGACCATCGAACTGTCCGCCGACCTGGACCAGCCGGCCCCCCGCTTCACCACCACCAGAGACACCACCGAAGACACCGCCAGAGACCCGGGCACCTCCTACTTCCGGAAAAAGCAGATCGACCTGAAACGCGACGAGCCGGTCACGCTGGTCATGTCCATAACGGGCTCGGCGGCGTACTACGAGTTCGATCTCCAGGTCACCGTGCTCGCGGAGGGCGACCGGACCGAACAGATAACGATCAAAGGCCCCGACGGCCGCCCGTTCCGGGTGAGCGGCATCGCCGACCGCTACCGCGCCTACTACGGCCGCTCCGCACTGGGCGGCTGGCAGCCCCTCTCCCGCGCCGCCGCATGCGCGAAGGTCGAGAAGAACCAGAAGCCCGGGGAGTGCTGACCGTGCTCGGCCCCCGTTCGGTGGCGGTCCTGGCCGCGATGGTCATGGCGGCCTACCCGGCCGCGGTCGCCGATGCCCCGCGGTTCCGGCCGGTGCCCGCCGAATGGCGGGTGGCCTGGTCGATGCGCACGGACCTGCCCGCCAACCCACCGTCCTTCGAGACCCCGCGGCACGCCGTGTCCGGCGACGCGCTCGCCGTGGCGACACGCGAGGGTGGCCTGCGGATCCATGATCTGCGTACCGGTGAGCTGAGGCGGACCGTCCCCGCACGCACCGAGCCCATCACGGGGGTGTGGATCGCGGCGGACGTCCTGGTCGTGTCGAGAGGGACACCGGAGAGCGGGACACCGGACCAGGCCGAGAAGACCCTGGAGGCTCATGACCTGGCCACGGGTGCCGTGCGGTGGCGGCGCACGATCGCCTTTCACCAGGTGCCGATGAGTGTGAACCTGGAGTACCTGGACTCACCGATCATGGTGACCGAGCGCGGCATCATCGTGTTCGAGCGGTCGGCCGAGCCCGTCGTCGCGCACGCCCTCGATCTGCGGACCGGCGCGACCACGGCTCGGACGACGTACGCGCAGGGGTGCGACATGCGCAGCGCCGCGACCCCGCGAGCGGTGGTCCTGCTCAGCCACTGCGCGCGCACCGGGCCACAGCTCGCCTCGCTGACCCCGCGCACCCTGCGGCCCGCCTGGACGCGCCCGCTGACCTCGCCCTTCGCGGCGCTGGAGGACCCCTATCTCTCCGTCACGACCAACGCGGATGGGCACCTCCGGGTCAGGGTCGGGTCGGACGACTCCTTCTACGACGCTGACGGCCGCCCGCTGCCCGGCGCCAGGGAGGCCACCGGCATACCGAGCCCGCGCCGCTGGAGCCCGCCCCTGTTCGCCGACTCCTACTCCGAGGCGGCCCACCGGCGCGAGGCCACCCCGGAGAACCGGTGGCCGTTGCCCGCGTTTCTGGTGTCGCTGGACCCCGGCACCGGGCGGCTCGGCGGGCTGCCGCTGGACGTGCCGCACGAGCACGCCACCCTGATCGGCTCGATCCAGGACATGGCCTTCGTGCACGGCACCGTCCCCGGTGACGACCGGATCACCGCGTACAAGCTGGGCTACGGTCCTGCGCGCGGGCCCGCCCGGTTCGGTGGTGTCCCGGCGAGTGCCTGGCCGCCCGCCTGCTCCCTGCTGGCCGGCCGTGACCTTTCGGTTTTCGCCGAGGGTTACCGCGTGCTGCCGGGCTCGGACCATCTCGCCGGTACGACGCCGGCGAAATGCGACTGGATTCCGCGCACGGACGACGGCGCCGTCGTCTCGGTCTCCGTGGAGGCGGTGTCGCCGTCGAGCGCGGGGGCGCGAAAGCTGTTCGCCGCCGAGGTAGCGGCCGTCAAGGCGGCCAACGCCCATGATCCGACCACGGAAGGCCCCGGTTTCCTGTCCTACACGCGGGCCCGGCCGACCGGGTATCTCGGTGCGACGATCATCAATGTGGGCCCCGTCATCGTCCGGATCAGCTCCTCGTCACGGCCGGCGGTGCGGCTGATCTCCCCGTTGCTGCGGGACAACCTGCTCGCACGTTACCAGCCGGGCGTCCGCGCCCCCGCCGGCCCGCGCCCGCGCGGCTGGAACCTCCCGGCCGACGGGGCCTTCTACGCCGATCCGGTGGTGGCCCGTGGTGTCGTCCACGCCACGAGCGACGACGGCACGGTGCACTCACTGGACGCCGCCACCGGCGCGGAGCGGTGGCGCTACCGAATGGGCGATGTGGGCGCCCACGTTCAGGTGGCGGCCGACGGCACCGTGTTCGCGGCGGCCGACGAGCGGCTGGTGGCGCTGGACGCGGCCACCGGCCGGAAAAGGTGGAGCCGCGAAATGGAGGTCAGCACGACGCCAGTGGTCTCTCAAGGCCGCCTCTACGCCTGGACCACCTTCACCGACGCGCCGAACGCCGAGCTCGTCGCCCTGGACGCGACCACCGGCCGGAGGCTGTGGACCTTCCGGCCGCCGGGCGATTTCGCCGCCCCCACCCCCTTGATCGCCGGAGCGGCCGTCCATGTCGGCGACGTCAACGGCATGCTGTACGCGCTGGACCCCCGCACCGGAGCCCGCAGGTGGCGCTCGCCGGTCGGCGGACGAAACGACACCGTCCATCTGGCACGGACCGGCGACGTGGTCTACGCCGCGAGCGAGAGCGGCGACGTCCGCGCGCTGGACGCCGTCTCCGGGAAGGTCCGCTGGAGTTCGCAGGTCCACGGGACCGTCGGCTTCCGCCCCGTGGTGGCCGGCGGAATCGTGTACTTCGCCAACAAGTTCGGCACGACGTACGCGCTGGACACCCGCTCCGGCAGGCGCCTGTGGCGCTTCCCCGCAGTGGGCGGCGAGGACGGAAGGGGCTGGGAGCCCGTGGTGGCCCAGGGCGTCGTCTACGCGGGCGGCCCCGACAGCGGACTGCACGCCCTCGACGCGGCGACCGGCGTGGAGCGCTGGAGCGCCGCGCTGAACACCGGCTACTCCTTCCGCCCGGCGGTGGCGGATGGAGCCGTGTACCTGGGAGACGCCCAGGGAGTCCTGCACGCCTTCGACACCGCCACCGGCCGGGAACGATGGCGTTTCCAGACCGGAGGCGACGTACAGACGCGCCCCGTCGTCACGAAGGACTTCGTCTACCTCGGCGTCTCGAACGGCAACCTCTACGCGCTGCCCACCGCCACCGGCGGTTAGCCCGCCCGGAGGGCGCGGGAGAGGGCGTTCGTGCCGTCCTGCGTGACCGGGGTGCTGAGCATGATGGGCCCCTGGGACATGAAGCGGGGCCGGGTGCCGCGGTGTTCGTCGGCCGCGTGGACGGTCAGCGGGTGGACGAGGTAGATGTCGCCAGGAGCGCCGGTCGCGTACGCCAGTGGCCGCCCTTCCGAGGCCGCGTCCAGCAGCGGACCGGCCTCGAAGGGGTCGAGCACCTGGTCACCGAGCGCCTTGGCGGCGTCATGGTGCGAGCCCACCCGGATGCGGGTGGGCGCGTCGTCCGGCCCCACGTCCGACAGCAGTACCAGCAGCAACATCGCCTCCGGCCGCCCGGACACGGCCCACGAGCCGTCGGGCCGGGCGACGGAGGCGTCGATGTGCCAGCCCCGGTCGTCGACGGGCGACCGGCCGGGGAAGCGGATCGGCATGTTGCCGAGGGCGGCACGCGGCGCCCAGCCGCCGGGCCCGGCGATCTCGTCGAGTGCCCGGTACAGCTTCGGGCTGGTCATGATCTGCCCGAAGGGGCCCTCCCCGGTGAGGTCGGCCGTCCACACCACCGGCTCCCGCCAGCCGGACGGGTCGTCGGGCGACAGGCCGATCCGCTGCCATAGCAGCGCCCTGGCCGCGTCGCCGACTTCACGCGGCACGGCCGCCGTCAGCTTGACGAACCCGTCGGTGACGAAACGGTCGATGTCCACGCTGGTCATGCGAGCACCCTAGCGAGCGCCGGGCCGGACCGAAATCGAATTTCAGGGCAGGCGGTACTCCAGATCGGGGGCGACGACGGTGATGTCCATCTGGGCCTTCTGCAGGTGACCGGAGAAGTCCCAGTTCAGCGACTGCCAGCGGGTGAACTGGTCGAGCACCCACATGCCGGACTGGCGGCTGCCGTTGCCGGACTTGCCGTTGCCGCCGAACGGCAGGTGCGCCTCGGCCCCCGACGTGGTGTTGTTGACGCTGACCATGCCCGCGCCGATCCCCCGGCGGAACCGGAAGGCGGAAGCCGGGTCGGTGGTGTAGATCGCCGAGGACAGGCCGTAGCCGGGGGCGTTGGCCAGTTCGATGGCCTCGTCGAGGGTCCGGTAGGAGGTCACGCCGACGATCGGGCCGAAGGTCTCGGTGTCGAACAGCGCGTCGCCGGGCCGGACCCCGGAAACGATCACCGGGTGGTAGTACAGGCCGCCGGAATCGCCGGTGAAGCCGGCCCGGGGGCGCTCGTCGCCGATCCGGCCGATCGCGGTCGAGCCGTGCACCTCGTGGTGCGAGGCGATCTGGCCGAGCGTCTTCTCGTAGGAGTGGGCGAACTTCTCGTCCAGCAGCGGGCCGTACAGGACGTCGCCGGTCGGGTCGCCGATCACCGCCGCGCGGGTGGCCTCGTCGAAGCGGCGCAGGAACTCCGGCAGCACCGACTCGTGCACGATCGCGGTGCCCAGGGAGGTGCAGCGCTGCCCCGCCGTACCGAACCCGGAGAACAGCGCGCCCTCGACCGCCTGGTCGAGGTCGGCGTCGGCGGTGACCACCATCGGGTTCTTGCCGCCCAGCTCCAGGCACGGCGACTGGAGGTGGCGCCCGCACAGCTCGCCGATGCGCGCGCCGACCTCCGAGGAGCCGGTGAAGCCGACCTTGTTCACCGTGCCGGCGCCCAGCGCCTCGGTGA
This sequence comes from Spongiactinospora gelatinilytica, assembly GCF_003236385.1. GTDB lineage: Bacteria > Actinomycetota > Actinomycetes > Streptosporangiales > Streptosporangiaceae > Spongiactinospora > Spongiactinospora gelatinilytica. Next base: position 8,283 of record NZ_POUA01000015.1, on the reverse strand, counting down.
GCCCGGCGAAGGTGTCCGCGCCGTCGGCGAAGACCAGGTTGAGCACGCCCTCGGGCAGGCCCGCGTGGGCGAACAGCTCGTACAGCGCCTCGGCGGACGCCGCGGAGTACTCGGCCGGCTTCCACACGACGGCGTTGCCGCACAGCAGCGCCGGCACCAGGTACCACGACGGCACCGCGACCGGGAAGTTGCCCGCCGTGATGACGGCGGCCACGCCCACCGGCTGGCGGAAGGTGAACAGTTCCTTGTCCGGCATCTCCGAGGGCACCGTCTGGCCGTACAGCCTGCGGCCCTCGCCCAGGAAGAACGTGCAGGTGTCGATGACCTCCTGCACCTCGCCCCTGGCCTCCTTGAGCGGCTTGCCGATCTCGCGGGTCACCAGCCTGGCCAGCTTCTCGGCGTTGGCGCGGACGAGCTGCCCGGCGTGGGCGATCACCTCGCCGCGCGCGGGCGCGGGCAGGTCGGCCCAGGCCCGCTGGGCCTGCTTGGCGGTGCGGGCGGCGGCGGCGAAGCCGGTGGCGTCGCTGAGCTGGACCTCGGCGACGAGTTCGCCGGTGGCGGGGTTCGTCGAGCGGAAGGCCCGCCCGGCGGCGGCCTCACGCTCCCCGGCGATGACGGAACGTACGGTGTGCGACACGCGATCGATCTCCTTCTACGGACCGGCCGTCACGAGCCGGTGCGGATGCTGTGGGAGCACCCGTTCAGGTGGTCTTGCGCGACGGCATGGGCGCGTTCGCCGTCGCGGTCGAGGATGGCCTGGATGACCTCACGCTGGTCGAGTACGTGCGGGGCCAGGTCCGGCAGCCGGTCAAGGCGGTGGAACCAGATCCGGATGCTGAGGTTGAGGTACATGGTGAGGGTGCCGGCCAGGAAGGGGTTCTGGGCGGCGTTGAACACGCACCGGTGGATCTTTGCGTCGAACAGCACCAGGCGCTTCAGGTCGGCCCCCGACTCGATCTCTTTGGTGATCTCGTCGGACAGCCGGGCGAGTTTCTCCCGCTGCTGGGCGGTGGCCCGGCGGGCGGCGAGCTGGGCGGCGATGCCCTCCATCGGCACGCGGACCTCGGTCAGCCAGAGGTCGTCGTCGATGTGGATGTCGGCGGCGAATGTGCCGCGTCGTGGAAAGACCGTGACCAGGCGCTCCTGCGCCAGGCGTTTGAGCGCCTCGCGTACCGGGGTGCGGCCCACGCCGAGCTCCGCCATCAGGCGTTCCTCGTCGACGGGCGAGCCCGGCCGGATCCTGGTCGTGACGATCTCATCGCGTATGTAGGCGTATGCCCGTTCGGCCATCAATAAGCCGTCGGTCACCTGCGCCATCCCTGCTCTCCTGGTGTTGACGTACTTTCCCGGCAAAGCCTACAGTCCGACGGCGCACTGATATATCAGTTGTGTGTGAGATGTATGTAACTTTGTCTCGCCGGATGCGTCAAGGCCCCCTCTACCGGCTCACGGTCAGACCGGCTCACGGGAGACGCAGGCCGGAAAGGAGCGCGGACAGCCCGGCCTCGAAGAGGTGGTCGAGGTCGAAGTCGTACCCCTCCGCGCCGAGTCCCGTGATCATCTTGGTGAACAGCGGGTACCGGCCGGAGGCCATGAACGCCTTCATCTGCGTTCCGTGGACGTCCAGCCACTGCTCGCTGGACAGCCCGGTGGCCGACAGCATCTGCGCCTCCCGTTCGATGTGCACGGCCAGGCCCTGCACGTAGGCGTAGACCAGGATCTCTATGGTGAGCGCGGTGTGGGAGTCGAGGCCGTCGAGCGCGCGCAGCATGTGCTCGCTGTGCCCGAGCAGCCCGGGCAGCGTCAGCGGGCGGCCGAGCGGGGTGAGGATCGACAGCCACGGGTGCCGCCGGTAGATGCGCCACAGCGTACGGGCGACCGCCGCCAGCCGCTCCCGCCCGTCCAGGCCCTCGGCCGGATGCCGCTCCTCGCCGTAGGCGAGGTCGGCCATGAGCCGGACCAGCTCGTCCCTGCCGCGCACCTGCCGGTGGACCGCCGCCGCCGCGACGCCGAGCCGGGCCGCCACGGCCCGGACGGTCACCGCGCCCAGCCCTTCGGCGTCGGCGATGGCGATCCCCTCCCGCACGATCGCCTCCCGGGTCAGCTCCACCGGCCTGGCGCGCCGCCGGGGACGGCTCGGCGCGACCGCCACCACCGTCCCCGACCGGGGGCGGGCCGTGAGCAGACCCTCGTCCTTCAGCACGGCGAGCGCCCGTGCCGCGGTGGCCGTGGCCACCGTGAACTCCCGGGCCAGGGCACGGGTCGAGGGCGCCTTGCCGCCGGGGGCCAGCTCGCCCTCCCGGATGCGCCGGCGCAGCTCGGCCGCGATCCGCAGGTACGGTGAGTCCATCCATCTGTCCTAGCACAGTTGAGGTCGGGAGCGGGCGGAACTGGGCTAGCACAGTTGGACGGCCGGCGGCGGCCGGGAATACCAAGGATCCATGACTTCCGTACTGATCTCAGGGGCGAGCGTCGGCGGGCCGGCGCTCGCGTTCTTCCTCCGCCGCCACGGCTTCACCGTCACCGTCGTCGAACGCGCCCCCGCGCCCCGCCCCGGCGGCCAGGCGATCGACGTGCGCGGCGCCGCGCTCACCGTCGCCGAACGCCTGGGCGTCCTGGCCGAACTGCGGGGCCTGCGCACCCACATGAAAGGCACCTCGATGCTGGACGGCGACGGCAACGAGCTGTGGCGGTCCACGGAGGTCGCGCTGTCCAGCGGCCGGCTCGGCGGCGACGACATAGAGGTGCTCCGTGAGGACCTCACCGGCCTGTTGCACGAACGGGCGCGACAGGACGTCGAGTACGTCTTCGGCGACTCGATCACGTCACTGACCCAGGACGAGCATGGCGTGCGCGTCACCTTCGAGCGCTCCGCTCCCCGCGCCTTCGACCTGGTGGTGGGCGCGGACGGGCTGCACTCCAACGTACGCGGGCTCGCCTTCGGCCCGGAGCGGGAGTACGTCCGGCACTTCGGGACCTACCTGTCGATCTTCTCCACGGACAACTACCTCGGCCTCGCGGACTGGCAGACGTGGTTCAACGACGGGCCGGCGGGCGGCGCGGTCTACCCGGTGCGCGGCAACACCGAACTGCGCGTCAATCTCGGCTTCCAGAGCGAGGAGCCGATCGAGTACGACCACCGCGACGTCCAGGCGCAGAAGCGGCTCATCGCCGACCACTGCGCACATGTGCGCTGGGAGGTCCCCCGCCTGCTCAAGGCCATGTGGGCGGCCCCGGACTTCTACTTCGACTCGATGGCGCAGGTCCACATGGACCACTGGTCGGCGGGCCGGGTGACCCTGCTCGGCGACGCGGGCTACTGTCCCTCTCCGTTGTCCGGCCAGGGCACCAGCCTGGCGCTGGTCGGCGCGTATGTCCTGGCGGCCGAACTGTCCACGGCACCGAACCACGAGGCCGCCTTCGCCGCGTACGAGGCCAGAATGCGCCCCTTCGTCACCCTCAACCAGGCGTTGATCGAACAGAACCGCGAGGCCATGGAACACGAACCCACCGAGGAGTCCGGAGTCGACCACGCCAAGAACGCGATCCGGCTCCCCGACCTCTGACGCCCATGGTCAACTCCGAAACCGTGTGCCGGGGTCGTGCCGCCACCACCAGGCGATGGACGGGATGGGGGGCGGATCGGTGGAGTCGTCGCGCGGGGTGAGGCGCCGCCGCCGGGCTCGAAGGCCGGGGACCCGCCCTGACCGTCGAGGTAGAGGTAGCGGTCGCTGGTGAGCGCCCAGTCGAGCGATCCGCCGATGTAGTGCTCCAGCCCCGACAGGTAGTGGGTCAGATCGGGGCGGCGCAGCCGGAGCCGGTCGCGCATCCGGATGAACAGGGTGGTCACCCGGTCCATGAGGATCATCATGCGTTCGACGCCCTCGGTGTCCCGGTGCAGCGCGTCGAGGACGTGGCAGATGACGCTGGACTCGCTGAGCGTCCAGCTCCGCTCGTAGGTGCCGTCGTCGCGGCCCTGGCCCAGCAGGTATTCGACCGCCGCGCCGAGCACATCGGCGTGCCGGTCCCACCCCCCGCTCAGTGCCACGACGGCACCGGCGGTCATGTCGGGCTCGGACGGATGCCCGGCCAGGTAGGTGGGGAACCCGCCGTCGGGCCCCGCCGTGCCGGTGAGGTAGCGCTCGGCCGCCATGATCACCGCCTGGTGGCGGCCGGGATCGACCGCGCGCAGGAACTCCACGCACCGGGAGGTGTCGTCCACGTCGGTCTGGACGGTCTCGGTGCAGTAGCCCCATGCGCCGTCGGGCAGTTGCGCGCTCGCGATCCAGTCGGCCATCCGGGCCACCACTTCGGGCCGCTCGCCGCAGGCCGCCAGCGCGATCCCGGCCATCGCGGTGAGATAGACGTCCTGGGAGCCGACGAACGGGACGCCGCCATCGGGCCGCCGGGTGCCGGACACGGCCGCGAGCCCGGCGCCCAGCAGCGCCCCCTTGGGCTCGAAGGTGCGCAGCGCGTGCAGGGCGATCAGGTGGGCGAGCACGTTGCCCTGCCAGGGCCGCCCCAGCAACGTGCCGGTGGCCAGGCGGCCCGCGAGGAACGCCTGGTCCTCGGGGTCGGACCGGCCACGGGCGTGGGCGCCGAGGATGTTGCTCGCGCACAGGACGAGCTCGGTCCACAGGGCCTGCCCGCCGTAGGGGACGACCGGCAGGTCGGCCATGGGCGCCAGGCCGAACAGCGCGAAGACGGTGGCGAGGAGGACCTGTTTGCGCTCGCCCGTGCTGTGCGTGAAGGTGGCGCGGAACCGGTCCGCGCGGGCCGGGTCGGGGTGCCCCAGCGCGGCGGCCCAGATGATCGCGCTGCCCTCGTCCACGGGCTCCGCCATGGTCAGGTACTCGGTCAGCGCCCGCTGCTCGCCGGGGCCGGTGTCCTCGGCCTGCAACAGGCGGAGGAACAGCGCGGATTCCAGGATGCGGCTCTCACACGCGTCGAGCAGCCGCCCGTCTGGAGCCACCCGACCGGCCAGAAAGCCGATCAGCCGCCCCCGCACATCAGCGGAGCCCGGCTCGCCGGGCTCCACCTCGCCGGACACCGGAGAGTCGCGGACGGCTCACCGGACTTGGATCTGCGATCTACCTGAACGTGTCTTTTTACCTGGATCGGTCCAGATCCACCCAGCCATGATCCGGCGAGAGGTTCGTCGGAGCGGGGGATGGATGGACGTGCTGCTCGGCAACAGGCCGGTTCTCGCCAGCAGCGACCTTGACGAGGTACGGGACGAGGTGGGCCGGATCTTCTGCCCGCACAAGCTGGACCTCGCCGGGGCGGCGTCGTTGCTGTCGGCGCGGTTCAACTCGGTGGGGCTCGGCTCGGTACGGATCAGTTACCTGGACTACGGGGCCGACGTCCGGATCGAGCCGGGTGACCTGGGCACGTTCTTCCTGGTCATGATCCCGCTGGCCGGGCGGAGCCTGATCCGCGGGGGCGACCAGGAGATCGTCTCGACGCCCGAGACCGCCGCCCTGCCCTCCCCCACCAGGCACCTGGACATGCGGTGGGCGGCGGGCACCCCGCAGTTGATCGTCAAGTTCGAGCGCACGGCGATCGAGTGCGCGCTGGAGCAGTTGCTCGGCGAACCGCTCGACCGGCCGATCGTCTTCGACCTGGGCGTGGACCTCACCGCGGGCTGGGCGCGCGCCTGGCGCGGGATGGCCGACCTGATCGTCAGGGAGGCCGAGCACGACGACGGGCTGACCGCGCAGCCCCTGGCCATCGCGCACCTGGAGAACGCGCTGGTCACTTCGCTGCTCACGATGCAGCCCTCCAACTACCGGGAGCGGCTGACGGCCCCCCGGCCCCCGGCGCTGCCCAAGGTGGTGCGGCGGGCACTTGAGTTCATCGAGCAGCATGCGCACCTGCCGATCACCACCGAGGACGTCGCGCGGGCCGTGGCGGTCAGTGGCCGCTCGCTCCAGGAGGGCTTCCGTGCCCACCTGGGCCGTACGCCGATGGCCCGGCTCCGCGAGGTACGGCTGGCCAGGGCGCACGAGGAGCTGTCCGCCGGGGACCCGTCCCGCACTACCGTCACGACCGTGGCCGCCCGCTGGGGTTTCCTGCACCAGGGGCGGTTCGCCGCGCAGTACCGGCAGAGGTACGGCAGGCACCCGTCGGAGACCCTGCGCCGCGGCTGAACGCGACCCCGCGCCGGATGGATGAGATCCGCGCTCAGTGGATGGATCACCCGGCCCCCGTCTTCGTACCGTTTCAGTGTCACCCCAGATCACCACAGAAGGGACGCCCTCCATGCGTGAAATCCTCGTCGTCGGCGCCGGCCAGGCCGGGTTGCACCTGGCCATCGGCCTGCTCCAGAACGGCTACGACGTCACCGTGGTCTCCAACCGCACCCCCGAGTCGATCCGCGACGGCCGGGTGATGTCCGGCCAGTGCATGTTCGGCACCGCGCGGGCGCATGAGCGGGCGCTCGGCCTGGACCGCTGGGCGGACGTCTGCCCGCCCATCGAGGGCATCGAGCTGTCGGTCCCGGCCCCCGGCGGCGGCAAGGCGCTCGGCTGGTCGGCCCGGCTGCACGCGCCGGCCGCCGCGGTGGACCAGCGGGTCAAGATGCCGGCCTGGCTGGCGGAGTTCGAGCGGCTGGGCGGCAAGCTGGTCATCCATGACGCCACCCCCGGCGACCTTGAGGAGTACGCGGCCCGGTACGACCTGGTGCTGGTCGCGGCCGGGAAGGGGGAGATCGCCTCGCTGTTCGAGCGGGACGCGGCGCGCTCGGCGCACGACGCCCCGCAGAGGGCGCTGGCGGTCACCTACGTCAACGGCCTCACCCCGCGGCCGGAGCACTCGGCGGTGTGCTTCAACCTGCTGCCGGGCGTCGGCGAGTACTTCGTGTTCCCCGCCCTGACGCACACCGGCCCGTGCGAGATCATGGTGTTCGAGGGGTTGCCGGGCGGGCCGATGGACTGCTGGGGCGACGTACGCGGCCCCGCCGAGCACCTGGCGCGCAGCCGCGAGATCCTGGCGACCTACTTCCCCTGGGAGGCGGAGCGCTGCGCGGACATCGAGCTGACCGACGCCAACGCGGTGCTGACCGGGCGGTTCGCCCCGACCGTGCGCCACCCGGTCGCCGTGCTGCCGTCCGGCGCGCCGGTGCTCGGCGTCGCCGACGTCGTCGTACTCAACGACCCGATCACCGGGCAGGGCAGCAACAACGCCGCCAAGTGCGCCGCGGTCTACCTCCAGGCCATTCTGCAACGCGGCGACCAGCCGTTCGACGCGGGATGGATGGGCCGGACCTTCGAGCGCTTCTGGTCGCAGGCCCGGCACGTCACCCGCTGGACCAACGCGCTGCTCGCCCCCGCCGAACCGCACCACCTGGAACTGCTCGGCGCGGCCGGGCAGGTGCCGCAGATCGCCTCCCGCTTCGTCAACGGCTTCGACGACCCCACCGACTACACCGAGTGGTTCCTGGACGCCGACAAGGCGCGGGCCTACCTCGGGCAGGTCGCGGCATGAGATCGCTGCGCGCGGCGCTCGGGCAGTTCGCCACCGGGGTGGCGGTGGTCACCACCGTGACCCCGGACGGCGAGCGCGCGGGCGTGACGGTGAACTCCTTCTCCTCGGTCTCCCTGGACCCGCCGCTCGTACTGTGGTGCCTGTCGGACCGCGCGCCGAGCGCGCCGGTCTTCCTGCGGGCCGGGCGGTTCGCGGTCAACGTCCTGGCCGCCGGCCAGGACGAGCTGTCCACCCGGTTCGCGACCCCCGCCCCGGACAAGTTCGCCGGGGTGGACCTGCTCACCACCCCCACGGGCCTGCCCGTGCTCGCGGGGACGCTGGCCACGTTCACCTGCCGTACCTCGCACGTGTACGCGGGAGGCGACCACCACATCTTCCTCGGCGCGGTGGAACACCACGAGCGCTCGGCGGGCGAACCACTGATCTTCCACTCCGGCCGCTACCGCACGGTCGCCACGAGCCGGCCCGTGGCGGCATGAGCGTCAGGAACGACTGACGGCGACCCCGACTCCGAGGGCCACCAGGGCGGTACCGGTCACCGCGTCCATGCTCCGCCGTACCGCCCGGCGGGTGAACAACCGCCGCAACGCCCCCACGACATTCGCCACCAGGACGAACCACACCAGACACACCCCCGCCGCTATCGCGCTCAGCAGCAACGTCGCCCCGAAGGCCGGGGCGTCCCCGAGGAACTGCGGCATCAGCGCCACGTAGAAGACGATGACCTTGGGGTTGAGCAGGTTGGTCAGCAGCCCCCGCCGAAAGCCCACCCAGGCCGACGCGGCCGATCCGTCGATC
>NZ_POUA01000159.1 GCF_003236385.1 Spongiactinospora gelatinilytica | reverse complement strand
GCCTCATCCAGCCCCTCATCACCGCCATCGCCAAACGCGCCTGACCGGCGAGGCAGGGGCCATCACTCCTGGTCGCCGGTGTAGCGGCCGTGGAGTTCGATCGGGGCGCGGCGGCCGGCCTTGGTGCGGACGCGGATGTTGAGGAGTTCGACGGCCAGGGAGAAGGCCATCGCGAAGTAGATGTAGCCCTTGTCGATGTGCTGGCCGAGGCCCTCGGCGACGAGTACCACGCCGATCAGGATCAGGAATGCCAGGGCGAGCATCTTGATGCTGGGGTGGGCGTCCACGAAGCGGGCGATCGGGCCGGAGGCGACCAGCATGACGATCACGGCGACCACCACGGCGGCGACCATCACGCCGAGTTCGTCGACCATGCCGACCGCGGTGATGACCGAGTCGAGGGAGAAGACGATGTCGAGCACCATGATCTGGAGGATCACGGAGGTGAACGAGGGGGCGACCTTGCCGGCCGCGTGGCCGGACTTGCCCTCCAGGCTGTCGCCGATCTCGAAGGTGCTCTTGGCCAGCAGGAAGAGGCCGCCGAGGAGGAGGATCAGGTCGCGGCCGGATATCTCGTTGCCGAAGACCTCGAACAGCGGCGTGGTCAGCCGTACCACCCAGGACAGAGCGAAGAGCAGCGCCAGGCGGCTGATCAGGGCGGCGGCGATGCCGAGGACGCGGGCCTTGTCGCGTTGCTCGGGGGGTAGTTTCCCGGCCAGGATCGAGATGAAGATGATGTTGTCGATGCCCAGCACGATCTCCAGGCTGACCAGGGTCAGGAACCCGATCCAGATACCAGGGTCGGTCACCCAGTCCATTGGTCCTCCAGCGCTCATGTTCACAATTTCGCTGGTCGCAACGTGCGGGCCGGGGAGAAAGTTCGGGAACGTGACGAACTCACGGCGAGCCGTTACCTGGTTGCGATCATGGCGGGGCGTTCGGTTATAGTTCCCCATAGGTCATGAGTGCCAGCGCAAAGCCCCGGCTCGCTGGCCGGCAACCCTCGCGTCCGCGGCGGGGTGCCCCGGGTGAAGACCTGGTCCGGCGCGTGGTGCGCCGGGCAAGCGCGGGCTCCGTCGCCGTCCACGCCAGGGCAGGGGTCCGACGACCCTCAGGAGGCATGGCGTGTCCGTGACCACGACGACCACTACCAGCGACGTGACCAGCGCATCCGGTCGGCTGAGCATCTTGTCGCAGCGGCGGCGCTCCGGGTCCGTCCCGCAGGCCGCCATCCCCGGCGAGCGCTCGCTGCCCGAAGTGCTCGGTTCCGACCTCGAAGTGCCGGTGAAGGGCGGCAGGCTGGTGCCGTACGCGAACCTCGACTACGCGGCGAGCGCCCCCTGTCTGGCCCCGGTGAACGCCGCCGTGGCCGCCGCGCTGCCCGCCTACTCCAGCGTTCACCGCGGGGCGGGCTACGCCTCGCAGCTCACCACCGCGCGCTACGAGCAGGCCAGGCAGACCGTGCGCGGGTTCGTGGGGGCGCGGCCGGGTGACGCCGTCGTGTTCACCAGGAACACCACCGACGCGACCAACCTGCTGGCCCGCTGCCTGCCCGCGAACACGACCGCGGTCGTGTTCGACTCCGAGCACCACGCGTCGCTGCTGCCGTGGCCGCAGGCCGTACGGCTGGCGCCGCCCGAGTTCCCTGGCGCGGCCGTACGGGCCGCCGATGAGGCGCTGGCAGCGATCGAGGGGCCGAAGCTGCTGGTCGTCACCGCCGCCTCCAACGTGACCGGCGAGTTGTGGCCGATCGCGGCGCTGGCGCACATCGCGCACCGGCACGGGGCGCGCATCCTGGTGGACGCCGCGCAACTGGTACCGCACCGGCGGCTCAACCTCACCGCGCTCGACCTGGACTACGTGGCGTTCTCCGGCCACAAGCTGTACGCGCCGTTCGGCGCGGGCGCGCTGGTCGGCCGTCCGGACTGGCTCACGGACGCCGACCCGTACCTCCGCGGAGGCGGCGCGACCCGCTCGGTCACCGCGGAGACCGCCGACTGGAGTGACGACGCCGAGCAGCGCCACGAGGCCGGCACCCCCAACGTGCTGGGCGCCATCGCGCTCGCCGCCGGCTGTGACGCGCTGACCGCCACCGGCTGGCTGCCGCTGGTCCGCGAGGAGGAACGACTCCTGAGCCGGCTGCGCGCCGCCCTGGCGGGCATCGAGGGGGTCCACGAGCTGTCGCTGTGGGGGCCGGACCACCCGCGGGTCGGGATCGTGTCGTTCGTGCTGGACGGCTGGACGCCGCGCGAGGTGGCCGAGGCGCTGTCGGCGGAGTACGGCATCGGCGTACGCGACGGTAAGTTCTGTGCGCACCCGCTGGTCACGCACCTGCTGGACGGTGTGCCCGGCGGCTGCGCCGATGGCACGGCGGGCGCGGTGCGCGCCTCCATCGGCCTCAGCACGACCACCGAGCAGGTGGACCGGCTGGCCGCCGCCCTGCGGGACCTTGCCACCCGGCGCTGACGTGACAGCATGAAGGCATGCATGAAGCCATGACCGAACGCATGGTGGGGATCGGCGCGGGAGCCAAGGAGCTGGCGACCGAGGACATGATCCTCAACATCGGCCCGCAGCACCCGTCCACCCACGGGGTGCTGCGGCTGCGCCTGATGCTCGACGGCGAGCGGATCAGCTCGGCGGAGCCGGTCATCGGGTACATGCACCGGGGCGCGGAGAAGCTCTTCGAGGTGCGCGACTACCGGCAGATCATCATGCTGGCCAACCGGCATGACTGGCTGTCGGCGTTCGCCAACGAGCTGGGCGTGGTCCTGGCCGCCGAGCGGATGCTGGGCATGGAGGTGCCGGTCCGGGCGGTGTGGGCGCGCACGCTGCTCGCGGAGCTGAACCGCGCGCTCAACCACCTGATGTTCCTCGGCTCCTACCCGCTGGAGCTGGGCGCGATCACGCCGATGTTCTACGCGTTCCGCGAGCGGGAGCTGATCCAGGCGGTGCTGGAGGAGATCTCCGGCGGGCGGATGCACTACATGTTCAACCGGGTGGGCGGCCTGAAGGAGGACCTGCCCGCGGGGTGGCTGGGCCGGGCCGGGCAGGCCGTCGCCCAGGTGCGCAGCCGCCTGCCCGACATCGAGGGGCTGTTGCTCGGCAACGACATCTTCCTGGCCCGCACCCGCGGCGTGGGGGTGCTCGACCGGCACACGATCATGCAGTACGGCGTGAGCGGCCCGATCGCCCGCGCCTCCGGGGTCGATTTCGACCTGCGCCGCGACGAGCCGTACCTGGCGTACGGCGAGCTGCCGGTGAAGGTCGCCACTCGTACGGCCGGTGACTGCCACGCCCGCTTCGAGGTGCTGTTCGAGCAGCTCAGGGTGTCGCTCGACCTGGCCGACGCGTGCCTGGCCCGGCTCGCCGAACTGCCGCCCGGCCCGATCAACCAGCGGCTGCCCAAGGTGCTGAAGGTCCCCGAGGGCCACACCTACGCCTGGACCGAGAGCCCGCTCGGCATCAACGGCTACTACCTGGTCTCACGCGGCGAGAAGACCCCGTGGCGGCTCAAGCTGCGCTCGGCGTCCTACAACAACGTACAGGTGCTGCGCGAGATCCTGCCCGGCCACCTGGTGGCGGACATGGTGGCGATCCTGGGCTCGATGTTCTTCGTGGTCGGCGACATCGACAAGTAGCTCTCGTCAGCGCTGCTGCTCGCCGGGTTCGTCCTGTTCGTCCTTGGGGATGCGGCAGCAGTACTCCAGGAACAGCGCGGCGCAGACCAGCGCCACGCAGGCCAGCAGTGATCCGCCGGTCACGTAGAAGTCGCGCAGCGGGATCGCCTGTTCGAGCATCTGCATGACGTGCAGCACGAACCCGGCGAAGACGCCGCCGAACACCGCCCCGGCGTACGCGGACGCCTTGGCCAGCGCGGCCAGCCGGGCCACGGCCAGCGGCTCGACGGGCTTGGTGCCGGGCCTGCGCCTGATCCGGTTGCGGGTGCCGACGCCGCTGATCAGCTCGCCGGCCGCGAGCAGCAGCACGGTGGGGATCGCCGTCCAGGGGACGGTGGGCAGCATCGAGTAGGAGCGCTGGAGCAGCGCCCAGGTCAGCAGCCCGACGACGACGAAGATGCCGACGAGCGGCAACGGCTTGGTGGGCTTCACCGCAGCCCCTCCCCGCCCGCGCGAGCCACCCCACCGCTCACATCGGCACCTGGAGGGTGTGGTCGGTACGGCGGCGCACGCCCTGGTCGGTGACCGCGCCGGCGAGCGCGGCGACCGGGCCGTGGCCGGGCAGCTCCCCCGCCGGGTCGGCGGCCGCCCAGGGCACCAGCACGAACGCCCGCTCGTGCGCCCGCGGATGCGGCAGGGTCAGCTCGGGGTCGTCGCTCATGTGGTCGCCCGCCACGATCAAATCGATGTCGAGGGTGCGCGGCCCCCAGCGCTCGGTGCGGCGGCGGCCGAAGGAGTCTTCGACGCTCTGCGCCCGCTCCAGCACCGCGCGCGGTGGCAGCGTCGTCTCGGCGACCACCACGGCGTTGAGGTAGGGGCCCTGGTCGGGCCCGCCCACCGGATCGGTCTCGTACACCGGCGAGACCGCCACGAACGTCAGCCCCGGGGCGTCGAACAGCGCGTCGAGCCCGCCCTGCAGGGTGTCGAAGCGGCGTCCCAGGTTGCTGCCCAGCGAGAAGACGACCTTCACGACCGCCCCCTGGTGATGGTGACGACCACGTCGCCGAACGGCACCGGCACCGGGGCGGCCGGTTTGTGCACGCTCACCTGGGCCGCCTCCACCAGCGGCGAGATCGCCAGGCACACGTCGGCCAGGCGCTGCGCCAGCGTCTCGATCAGCGCCACCGGCTCGCCCTCCACGACCTTGGTGAGCCGCACGGCCAGCTCGCCGTAGTCGGCGGTCTCGGCCAGGTCGTCGCCGGCCGCCGCCGGGGCGGTGTCCAGGAACAGCGTGGCGTCCACCACGAACTCCTGCCCGAGCTGCCGTTCGGCCGCGAGGACGCCGTGGAACCCTCTGGCCCGCAGCCCGGTCAGCGTGATCGTGTCGGTCGAGGTCACCCCGGCTCCTCCTGGTCGTCATCGTCGTCGCCGTGCAGCACCGGGGAGCCGTGGTGCATCCACAGCCGCCAGCCCTCGGGCGTCTTCACGAACGTGTTGCTGGCCACCACCTTGCCCGCGGCGAAGCTGGAGTCGCCCTCGTCGCCGGCCGTCAGGATGTTCTCGGCGCAGGTGAGCACCGCCACATCACCGAAGACCGCGACGTTGACGTCGGTCAGCACGAACTGGATGTAGGGCGTGTTGGCCATGATCAGCGCCCAGGACCGCAGCACCTCGCCGCGCCCGCTGAGCATCGGCCAGCCGGGGTGGACGCAGCTCACCCGCAGGTCTTCGGTGTCATGGGCCCAGATGTCGGTCATCCGGTCGAGGTCGGCCTCCTCGATGGCGGAGTAGAACTCCTGGTTGGCCGTCTCGACGGCCGCCGTGTCGACGCTCATCTGCCCCCTCCACGGGTCCATGCCGCGGCTACGCGGACGGCGTCGGCGTTGGCCGCGACCTGGTGCACGCGCACGCACCACGCACCGTCGCGCGCGGCCAGCGCGGTCACCGCGGCCGTCGCGTCGTCGCTGCGGCCGAACGGGCGCGGCGTGCCGTCGGAATCGGCCAGCAGGCGGCCGAGGAACCGTTTTCGCGAGGCCCCGATGAGCAGCGGGTGGCCCAGCTCGGCGAGGTCGCCGAGGGCGGCCATCAGGGCCCAGTTGTGCTCGGGGCGCTTGGCGAAGCCGAGCCCGGGGTCGATCACGATCTGCTCCTCGGCCACGCCATCGGCCAGTATCAGATCGATCCGCTTGGCCAGCTCCTCACGGACCTCGGTCACCACGTCGGTGTAGACGGCACGGGTGTCCATGTCGTGACTGTGCCCCCGCCAGTGCATCACGACGTACGGGACGCCGGTGTCGGCCACCACGCGGGCCATCTCGGGGTCGGCCAGGCCGCCGCTCACGTCGTTGACCAGCCTGGCTCCGACCTCGACGGCGGCCCGCGCCACCTCGGCGCGCATGGTGTCGACGCTCACCGGGACGCCGTCGGCGGCCAGGGCCCGGATCACCGGCACCACCCTGGCCAGCTCCTCCTCCAGGGAGACCCGGACGGCCCCTGGCCGGGTGGACTCGCCGCCCACGTCGACGATGTCGGCGCCCTGGCGCACCAGCTCGTGACCGTGCCGGATCGCCGCGCCCTCGTCGAACCACTGCCCGCCGTCGGAGAAGGAGTCGGGCGTGACATTGACCACGCCCATGACCAGGCACCGCTCCTCGACGGGCATTCCGGGGACGCTCCTTGTGGTCATGCGGTCAAGCCTAGGTCGTCGCCGTCCCCTGCCGACGCCGCGGGCCCACCTTGTGGATAACGAATCACCCCATGTGGACAACGCATCGCCACGCCTTGGTAACGGAACGCCACGGAAGGATATCGGATCACGGCCACCGGATCACAGTTTCCACCCGCCGGCCGGCCGGCCCGCACCGGCCGCCCGATGCCGCGGCCGGCCCCCGGTGACCGGTCAGCGGCCCAGGATGAGCGACATGGCCTCGGCACGGGTCTTGTCGCTGTCACGGAAGCTGCCGCGCACCGCCGAGGTGATCGTCTTGGCGCCCGGCTTGCGGACGCCGCGCATCGTCATGCACAGGTGCTCGCACTGGACCACCACGATGACCCCGCGCGGCTCCAGCACCGACATCAGCGCGTCGGCGATCTGCGAGGTCATCCGTTCCTGCACCTGCGGCCTGCGGGCGTAGACGTCGATCAGCCTGGCCAGCTTGGACAGGCCGGTGATCTGGCCCCTGGCGTTGGGGATGTAGCCGACGTGCGCCACCCCGTGGAAGGGCACCAGGTGGTGTTCACAGGTGGAGTAGACCTCGATGTCGCGGACCAGCACCATCTCGTCGTGGTCGGCGTCGAAGACCGTGGTCAGCACGTCTTCGGGCCGCTGCCCCAGCCCGGCGAACTGCTCCGCGTAAGCGCGGGCGACGCGGGCCGGGGTGTCGCGCAGGCCGTCTCGGTCCGGGTCTTCGCCGATCGCGATCAGGATTTCGCGTACGGCGCCCTCGATCCGGGCCGAGTCGACCTTCAGCGGTTCTTCGCGGTAGGCGTCACCCACGCTCAGGCCCCGTCTCGGGGGATCGCGTCCTTGGGCTCTATGCCGGTGCCCGCGGGGAGCGCGCCGTTGCCGTGCAGCTCCTTGCGGGTCAGCACCGGCGGCCGGTCGGACGGCAGGCGCTTGCCGTAGCCCGCGTAGGACGGCCGGTGCTCCCTGACGACGACCGGCGCGAAGATCCCGAGGACCTGGTCGCGCGAGAGCGTCTCCTTCTCCATCAGCTCGAGCACCAGGTTGTCGAGCACGTCACGGTACTCGACCAGGATCTCCCACGCCTGGTCGTGCGCCGACTCGATCATCCGGCGGACCTCTTCGTCGATCGTCGAGGCGATCTTCTCGGAGTAGTCGCGCTCGTGGCCCATCTCCCGGCCCAGGAACACCTCGGCGTTGCCGGTGCCGAACTTGCGCGCGCCGAGCTGCTCGCTCATGCCGTACTCGGTGACCATGCGCCTGGCCACCGCGGTGGCCTTCTCGATGTCGTTGGACGCGCCGGTGGTGGGCTCGTGGAAGACGAGCTCCTCGGCCGCGCGCCCGCCGAGCAGCATGGCGAGCTGGTCCATCATCTCCGAGCGGGTGGCGAGGAACTTGTCCTCCATCGGCAGCGTCATCGTGTAGCCGAGCGCCCGCCCGCGGGACAGGATCGTGATCTTGTGCACCGGGTCGGAGTTGGGCAGCGCGTGCGCCACCAGTGCGTGACCGCCTTCGTGGTAGGCGATCATCTTCTTTTCCTTGTCCGACATCACGCGGGACTTGCGCTCCGGACCGGCCATGACGCGGTCGATGGACTCCTCAAGGACGTCCATCGTGATGAGCTTCTGGTCGGCGCGGGCGGTGAGCAGCGCGGCCTCGTTGATCACGTTGGCCAGGTCGGCGCCGGTGAAGCCCGGAGTGCGGCGCGCGATCACGTCGAGGTCGACGTCTTCGGCGAACGGCTTGCCCCGGCCGTGTACGCGCAGGATGCCCTTGCGGCCCTCCAGGTCGGGCCGGTCGACGGTGACCTGGCGGTCGAAGCGGCCCGGCCGCAGCAGCGCAGGGTCAAGGATGTCGGGCCGGTTGGTCGCGGCGATCAGGATGACGCCGCCCTTGACGTCGAAGCCGTCCATCTCGACCAGGAGCTGGTTGAGCGTCTGCTCCCGCTCGTCGTGGCCGCCGCCCAGGCCGGCCCCGCGGTGACGGCCCACGGCGTCGATCTCGTCGATGAAGATGATCGCCGGGGCGTTGGCCTTGGCCTGCTCGAACAGGTCACGGACCCGGGAGGCGCCGACGCCGACGAACATCTCGACGAAGTCGGAACCGGAGATCGAGTAGAAGGGCACCCCGGCCTCGCCGGCCACGGCCCTGGCGAGCAGGGTCTTGCCGGTGCCGGGCGGGCCGTACAGCAGCACGCCCTTGGGGATCTTGGCGCCGATCGCCTGGAACTTGGCCGGGGCCTGGAGGAACTCCTTGATCTCCTGGAGCTCCTCGATGGCCTCGTCGGCCCCCGCGACGTCGGCGAACGTGCTCTTGGGGGTGTCCTTGGTGATGAGCTTGGCCTTGGACTTGCCGAAGTTCATCACCCGGGTGCCGCCGCCCTGCATCTGGTTCATGATGAACAGGAAGATCAGCACGATGATGATCAGCGGCAGCAGGCTCACCAGCAGGCCGAGCAGGAAGTTCTCGCCCGGTACCTCGACGTTGTAGCCGTTCTTGAGCTTGCCTGCCTTCTCGGCCTGCTTGAGCTGGCCCGCGAGCTGGATGCCCTGGCCGGCCACCCACGACGAGTAGTAGCGCTTGCCATTGGTCAGGGTGACCTCGATGCGCTGGTCCTTGTCGATGATCTTGGCCTGCTTGACCTGGCCCTCGTCGATGTAGGTCTCGATCTTCGAGGTGTCCGTGCGCTCGAAATTGCCGTCGCTGTTCCACATGGTCGTGACGAGCAGGAGCAGCACGACAATGCCCAGGATCCACAGGAGTGGCCCACGTGTAAATCGCTTGAGATCCATCCGATGCGGAACCCCGACGGGCCCGTCCCTTCCTGACCATGTCCTGGCACCCCGGCATACCTCACCAGGGTCGCGGCATCCCTAACCGCTCCAACTGACTACCCGCAGGCGACTGCGGATCACCATCGGGCAGTCAGAAGGTACACCGGAGCGCCGGGCAGGGTCACTGTCCAGACGGCACCGTCTGCCCTACCAACGTACGTCAGGCATTGCAGTGTTCCCGGCGGGTGTGACGAATGTCAGGCTGTGCGGGCCTTCGCTTCGCCCAGAGCGTATTCGCACCCGGTTCGCATCGGTGATTTCGGCTAGGACTTTTCCGCCGCGCTTTCCGTCCCGCCGCCGTAGACGTGCGGCGCCAGAGTTCCGATGAAGGGGAGGTTCCGGTATCGCTCGGCGTAGTCGAGACCGTAGCCGATCACGAACTCGTTGGGTATGTCGAATCCCACGTATTTCACGTCGATCGGCACCTTGACGGCGTCCGGTTTCCGCACGGCCGCGCAGATCTCCACCGAGGCGGGATTGCGCGAGCGCATGTTGTGGGCCAGCCAGGAGAGCGTCAGGCCGGAGTCGATGATGTCCTCCACCAGCAGGACGTGCCGGCCGGCGATGTCGGTGTCGAGGTCCTTCAGCACCCTGACCACTCCGGAGGACCGGGTGCCCGCCCCGTAGGAGGAGACGGCCATCCAGTCCATCTCCACGGGGATGCGCAGCGCCCTGGCGAGGTCGGCCATGATCATGACCGCGCCCTTCAGCACTCCGACGATGAGCAGGTCCTTGCCCGCGTAGTCCGCGTCGATCTTCCCGGCGATTTCCTTGATCTTGGCCTGGAGCTCGTCCTCGGAGATGAGGACCCTCTCCAGGTCTTTGCCCATGTCGGCTGCGTCCACCTGGGATGTTCCTTCGCGTCACGGTGTGGCGGCTCGGGGCCCGGATCAACCGGGCTTTCTGGCGAGTATCAGGGTGCCATACCGGCGGACGGCGACCACGCCCGCGGGGAGGTCGATGCCGCGCTGGCCGCGCCAGTCGGTGAGGAGCCGGTCCACCGCGAGGATGTGCGCCGAGGACACCGATCCCGCGGGCGATCCGGCCGCCACGGCGGCGCGTCTGAGCACTCTGCGGCGTACCGCGCCGGGCAGGCCGGCCAACTCCGCCACGGCCAGCGCGATATCGCTATGAGCGAAATCCCCCCCGGCTTCCGGAGCGGCGTCCTGGGCGGCTTCGCGGGCGGCTTCCCGAGCGGCTTCGCGGGCGGCTTCGCGGGCGGCTTCCTGGGCCGACGCGAAAGCGGATTCGGCCCAGGCGTCGAGGGCGTCGGCGTCCTCGCGGCACTGGCGGGCCGTACGGGCCAGGGCCTCGGCCACCCCCGGCCCCAGCTCACCCTCCAGGACCGGCAGCACCCGCTCGCGGACGCGCACCCGGGTGAACCGGGGGTCGGCGTTGTGCGGGTCGTCCCAGGGATCGAGCCCGAGGGCGGCGCAGGCCGCGCGGGTGGTGGCCCGCGACAGCTCCAGCAGCGGACGCCGGTACAGGCCGGACTCGGCGGACATCCCCGACAGCGAACGCGTGCCGCTCCCCCGCGCGAGCCCCAGGAGCACCGTCTCGGCCTGGTCGTCGCGGGTGTGCCCCAGGAGGACCGCGGCGGCCCCCAGGCGTTCTGCGGCCCCTTCCAGGGCCGCGTAGCGGGCATCCCTGGCCGCCGCCTCGGGCCCGCCGGTCCGGCCGACCTCGACCCGCAGCGCCTCCGCCGGGTCCAGGCCGAGCCGGGACGCCAGGCGTACCACCGTGGCGGCCTGGGCCGCCGAGCCCTCCTGGAGCCCGTGATCGACGGTCAGTAGACCGGCCGCGAGCCCCGTGCGCGGGGCCTCGAAGCCGGCCGCGGCGGCCAGGGCCAGTGAGTCGGCGCCGCCGCTCGCGGCGACCAGCGCCAGCGAGCCGGACGGGAGCCCGGCCAACGCCGCCCGCACCGCCCGGCGGACGTCCGCCACGGCAGGATGCGGCCCCATCGGCGGTTACCCCTCCCGCGGAGGGCCGTCCCCGTCGCCGTCCACAGATCCGGAAGCGGGCTCGGCGGGGCCGCCGCCCGGAGAGCCGTTGAGGTGCGGGGTCTCCAGGGCCGGGGCGGTGACCACGCGGGCGATCCAGCGCTCCGGGTCGGCGATCTCGGCCTGGGTGGGCAGCGTCGCGGGACCGCCCCAAACCTTGTTGAAGCCGTCCATCCCGACCCGATCGACCACCGTGCGCACGAACGCCGACCCCTCGGCGTACTGCTTCATCTTCAGGTCGATGCCCAGCAGCCTGCGGACCGTGCGGTCGACCCGCGAGCCGCCCTCCCTGCGCTGCTGGAACCTGGTGCGGATCTCCGTGACCGACGGCACGACCGACGGGCCCACCGCGTCCATCACATAGTCGCCGTGCCCCTCCACCAGGGTCATCACGGCCGTCAGGCGCTCAAGGATCTTCTTCTGCTCGGGCGTCTGGATCGCGTCGATCAGGTTGCCCTCGCCGCCGCGCACCGCGTCGGCGACCGCGTCGGCCGCCGTGCGCAGCCGTTCGAGCAGGGTCGGCAGGTCGAGGTCGGAGGCCAGCAGGAACTCGGTCATCTGCGACCGCACGTACTCGCGCAGCCACGGCACCCCGGTGAACTGCACCCGGTGGGTCTCCTCGTGCAGGCACACCCACAGCCGGAAGTCGCCCGGATCGACGCCCAGCTCGCGCTCGGCGTTGACGATGTTGGGGGCGACCAGCGTGAGCCGCCCGGTCGGGGCCCGGCCCGACGGGTCGGGCGGCAGGAACAGCTCGTACTGGCCGAGCACCCGGGAGGCCAGGAAGGCCAGCACCGCGCCCACCTCGACGCCGGTGATGCGCGACCCGACCGCGGCCACGATCGCCGGGGGCTGGGTCCGGCCTTCGCCGGACATCCGCTGGGTGAGCGGTTCGAGGACGACGCGGAAGCCCGCGACGTTGGCCTTGATCCAGCCCGGCCGGTCGACGATGGTCGCGGCCTGTGCGGACGCGCCTCCGTCGATCCGGGTGAACTCGCGCACGTGGCGCTCGGCCTCGCGGGAGAGCCTGCGCAGGTCGGACACGGCCTGTCGCGCCTCCTCACGGGTCACCTGCGGGCCAGGGCGCACCAGGCGCGTTCCGGTGGAGACGGCGAGATCCCAGTCGATCACCTGCATACCGTCCACCGTACGTGCTCGCGCGGGCCGCCGCGCGGATGGGATGACGGGTGGCCCGAGAGGGCCGTCAGCAGCCGCATCGGGACACGATCGCGGCGAGCCGGTCGAGCGCCGCCTCCGCCTCGCCCCAGCCGGACCGGACGTCGTCGGCCATGAAGGCGAAGGCGATGAGCCTGCCGTCGATCGTGGTGGCCAGCCCGGCCAGGGTGTTGACGCCGTTGAGGGTGCCGGTCTTGGCCCGTACCAGGCCCGCGCCCGGAATGCTCTCCTTGTCGCCGAACCGGTCGTCCAGGGTGCCGGAGAACGCGGCGATCGGCATGCCGCTCGCCACCGCGTGCAGCCGCGGATTGGCCGGGGAGGCCGCCGCGGTCAGCAGTCTGGCCAGTCCGGAGGGACTGATCCGGTTCTTGGTGGAAAGGCCGCTGCCGTCGTGGACCTCCACGCCCTTGCCGGCGTTGAGCCGGCCGAGCACCGCGCGTACGGCCTGCGCCGCGCCCGCGAACGACGCGGGCCGCCCCTCCTTGATCGCCACATGCCGGGCGAGCGCCTCGGACAGGTCGTTGTCGCTCATCGTGAGGGCCCGTTCGACCAGCGCGTACATCGGCGCGGACTCCACCCGGGCCAGCTCGGCCGCCTGCCGCCCCGCCCTGACCCGCTTGACGGACGCCGAGGCGGACACGCCGTACTTGGCGAGCAGCTTGGCGAAGGCCGTCGCCGCCACCCGCGGCGGGTCGGCGACCCGGGCCCGCAGGTCGGGGCCGCGCCGTCCCTCGTCGATGGCGAGCGCGGTGACCGGCGAGACGTTGCCCTCGGGCACGTACCCGGGCTTCCAGCCGGGCCCGAGCCTCGGCCCGGTGAACAGCGAGTCGTCGTACCCGAGCGTGACCTTGTCCACGCCCTTCGCCTGGAGCGCCTGGGCGGTGCTCTGGGCGAGCTGCGCCAGCGACGCCTGCTTCGGGTAGGGCGGATGCCTGGGCGCCTTGGGCCCGAGCAGTGTCGGGTCACCCCCTCCCACCAGCACGATCGACCCCTTCGCCGAGCCCGTCACGACCCGGGTCGCCAGCCTGGCCTCCGGCCCAATCGAGGCCAGCGCCGCCACCGAGGTGACGATCTTGGTGGTCGAGGCCGGCGTGATGCCGGAGTCGGAGCCGGACCCGTAGAGCACCGTCCCGGTGGCGGTGTCCATCACGGACGCGCCCACGCTGTCACCCAGCGCGGGGTCACCCAGGGCGTCGGCGAGCCTGGCCGCCAAAGTACCCTTGGCGGGGAGAGGACCGTTTCCGCCCGCGGCCAGCACCGGGCCAGCGGTGACAACGGGAACGGGCGGAGGCTCGGCCGGCGGGGCCGGACGTGGCAGACCCGTCAGCGCGCTCAGGTTGACGTCGTTGGTGATCACATGGATGCCGGCGGCGATCACGAAGACCTGGAGCAGGCCGAGGGTGACCACGACCGTCCACCGATCACGCCGCTCCACGCCGCAGGCCCCTCTCCAGACAGTGACGTTTACGAGACATT
This sequence comes from Spongiactinospora gelatinilytica, assembly GCF_003236385.1. Taxonomy (GTDB): domain Bacteria; phylum Actinomycetota; class Actinomycetes; order Streptosporangiales; family Streptosporangiaceae; genus Spongiactinospora; species Spongiactinospora gelatinilytica. The sequence continues at coordinate 1,940 of NZ_POUA01000159.1, read as the reverse complement.
AACGCCCGTCCGGAGCTCCCGGGAGGGCTGAGCGGAGGAACCGCGGTGGACTTCGACGTTGTCGTTGAGATTCCCAAGGGGCAACGGAACAAGTATGAGGTCGATCACAAGACCGGGCGCATCCGCCTGGACCGGCTGCTCTTCACCTCCACTCAGTACCCCGCCGACTACGGCTTCATCGAGAACACCCTCGGCGAGGACGGCGACCCGCTGGACGCGCTGGTCCTCCTCCAGGAGCCGACCTTCCCCGGTTGCCTGATCCGCTGCCGGGCGGTCGGGATGTTCCGGATGACCGACGAGAAGGGCGGCGATGACAAGGTACTCTGCGTGCCTTCCACGGACCCGCGTATGGAGCACATCAGGGACATCCACCACGTGACGGAGTTCGATCGGCTGGAGATCCAGCACTTCTTCGAGGTCTACAAGGACCTGGAGCCGGGCAAGTCGGTCGAAGGGGCCAACTGGGTGGGCCGGGTGGAGGCCGAGGCCGAGATCCAGAACTCGATCAGGCGCGCGGTGGAGCAGGGCGGCGTGCACTGAGCCCTGCTCATCCGGGGCGGGTGGCGCCGACCAGGTCGTCTCGCCACATCGGGGCGATCCGCACGACGTCGCCGGTCTGCGGCGCGTGGACCATCATGTTCTTGCCGATGTACATCCCCACATGATGGATGTCGCCGGGATTGGACGTGATGCGGCCGAAGAACAGCAGGTCGCCCCGGCGCAGTGAGTCGAGCGGGACGTGCGGCCCGGAGGTCCACTGGGTGCCCGTCCAGTGGTCGAGCCGCACGCCCGCCCGCTCCCAGGCGCGCATGGTGAGGCCGGAGCAGTCGAAGGTGTCCGGGCCGGCCGCCGCCCAGACGTAGGGCTTGCCGAGCTGGGCGAGCGCCCAGTCGGCGGCCAGGTCACCTGTGGCGCTGCCGCCGCTGCCGCTCCCACCTGCGGGGACGGTGCCGACGGTGGCCTGGTCGCGCTGCAGCGCCGCGCGCTCCTGCGCGGCGGCCCGCTCGCGGGCCAGCCGGTCGGCCTCGGACCTGGCCTGGTCGAGCCGATCTTCGAAGTCACGGACCTGGCCCTCGATCGCCGCGGTCTGCGCGCGCTGCCGGTCGAGTGCGGCCTGCGCCGCCGTCCGGGCCGCCTCCGCCCTGGCGGAGGCCTCCCGGCGCTCGGTGTAGGCCGTGGACGCCTGGGCGCGCAGGATGGTGGCGACCTCCTGCGCGTCGCGCATCCGCTTGAGCACTTCGGCGCGCCCGCCGCTCAGGTGGTGCAGCACGCTGGCCTGGTGCAGGTAGCCCGGCATGCCGCCGTTGCCGCCCGCGGCGACCACGGCGGCCATCGGGCGGGTCAGATCGACCCCGCCGTAGCTCTGCGCGGCCAGCGCGGCGACGTCGGCGCGGGCCTGGGCGAGATGGGCGTCAGAAGCGCGCTGCCGCTCGGCCGCGGCGAGGTGGGCGCGCTCGGCCGCGGCCAGCCGTACCCGCTCGCCGTTGTACGCCTCGACCGCCCGCTCGGCCGCCGCGACCAGCCCGCCCAGCCTGGCCCTGGCGTCGGCCAGGCCCGCGGCGGCCGTGCTCAGCCGCTGCTCCCGCACGTCAACGGCGCGCCGGGCCTCGGCCACGTCGCCCGCGGACGGGTCGGGCCGCGCGGTGGCGGGGACCGCCCCGGCCGCCGTCAGAGACGTCAGGACCGTCAGTGCCGTCAGCGTCGTCAGGACCGGCTTGAGACGCCGGACACCGCGGACAGGCCGGGGAGTGGTGCCGGCCGAGTGCATGCTTCCCCCTTTCACCAGGGCTCACAACATGCACCTACTTCCCCCATGTAACTCTCTGCACACCTATGTCACGGAGGGTGTCGGCTCCGGGCTGGTCGGCTCGGACGTCGGCGTCGGTTCGGGGGGTTCGGTGGTCTCCGGCGCGGTCGGGCTGGACGGCGGTGTGGGGGAC
>NZ_POUA01000158.1 GCF_003236385.1 Spongiactinospora gelatinilytica | reverse complement strand
GGCGGGCGGGGCCTCGCCCTGACCTACCAGGCGGCGGTGATCCTGGCCATCGGGCTCCCGTTCTTCGCCACCGCCCAAGCCCTGTTGCCCTCCGCCTGCGCGGACGGGCTGGAGCTGAAGGGCGGGCAGTGCGTCGGAATGACCGCGTCGGTGGAGAGCTTCGATCCGTTCCTCGCGCCCCTGCTGGCCCGTATCGACCGGCAGAACAAGGCCATCCACCAGGACGCCAGGACGTTCACCGTCGTCTACTTCGGCCCGCTCACCCAACGGGCCGCCACGACCGATGTGAGCCCGCTCGTCGGCGCCGCGGGCGAACTGGTCGGCATCGCCGCCCGTCAGGCCGGCTACAACATGCTCGGCGACCTCCCCAAGATGCGGGTGGAGTTCGCGAACACGGGACAGGATTACGTCTACGCGGTCACCGCCGCCCAGCACGTCAAGCGGCGGGCCGTGGAGGACGAGACCTTCGCGGCGGTCATCGGCCTGGGCTGGTCCCGCACGGAGGTCAGGGACGCCATCGGCGTGCTCGGCCCGGCCCAGTTGCCGATGGTCGGCACCACGAGCACCGCCGACAACCTGACGACCGTGCCGGGTGGGTCGTCGGCGTGGTTCTTCCGGCTCCCCGCCGCCAACTCCAGGCAGGCGCGGGCCACCGTGGAGTGGATCACCAAGCTGGGCGTGCCCGCGGCCGGCGGGCGGAGGTTCCGCGGTGAGCAGGTCGCGGTCATCTACCAGGTCGCGCCGCACGAGCTTTACAGCGCGGACCTGACCGACCGGTTCCTCCGGTTGCTCCCGGGCGTGTCGGAGTACCGGTTCTCGGACGGGACCACGCTCACCCAGGCCGTGCGGAACGCCTGCGAGCACGGCTCCGAACTGATCTACTTCGCCGGCCGTTCTCCCCAGCTCGCCACGCTCACCGACGCCTGGCGGGGGCACTGCGCGGACCGCAGGGTCTTGGTGATGGCGAGCGACGACGTGACGAGTGACATCACCAAGGAGATCCGTGAACACGGCCCCGATCACGGGCTGGACATCTTCCTGGTCGCGCTGACCGACCCGCGCGGCGAGGTGAAGGCGGGAGCGGATGACCGGGAGGCGAAGTCAGGGCATCGGGCGGTCCTGGACGGCTGGGTGGAGAAGTCCAAAGCCGACGAGGTGGCGCTGCCCTACTACGCGGCCGGCAACGCGGCGCTCGGCTATGACGCGGCCCTCGTGGTCACCGAGGCGCTGGACGACTTCCTGGCCATGGGCGACTTCCAGAAGACGTGGGGCGCCACCCCCGTGCGTACCGGGGTCCACTACAACCTGCGCGGGCTGTCCGTGGTGGGGGCCACCGGGAAGATCACCTTCTCTGCCGACGCCAAGGGGCATGACGCGCTCGACCGGCAGGTGTGGCTGGTGGGCATCGAGAAGGGGGAGAACTTCGCCGTCCACCATGTGTGCACGCCGACCGATGACGCGGCGGCGTGTGCGCGCCCGAAGTGAGCCGCGGCCCGTGCCGTGAGCGGGGCGGTACGCACCGCGGCTCCGTCGGGGGCGGAAAGGGTCAGCGGTTGTCGAGGACCTGAGCCGCCCCGGGCACGTCCATGACCGACCGCTGGGGCGGTCCGACATACCGTGCGCTGGGACGGACCAGGCGGCCGGTCCGCTTCTGCTCAAGGATGTGCGCGGCCCAGCCGGCCGTACGCGCGCAGGTGAACATCGAGGTGAACATGTGCGGGGGCACCTCGGCGAAGTCGAGCAGCAGGGCCGCCCAGAACTCCACGTTGGTGGCCAGCACGCGGTCCGGCTTGCGGGCGTGCAACTCGGCCAGCGCGGCCCGCTCAAGCGCCGCGGCGACCTCGTAGCGCGGTGAGCCCAGCTCCTGGGCGGTACGGCGGAGCACGCGGGCGCGCGGGTCCTCGGCGCGGTAGACGCGGTGGCCGAAGCCCATCAGCCGCTCGCCGCGGTCCAGGGCCTGCTTGACGTAGGTCTCGGCGTCGCCGATCCGCTCGACCTCCTCGACCATGTGCAGGACCCGCGCGGGCGCGCCGCCGTGCAGCGGCCCCGACATCGCGCCGACCGCGCCGGACAGCGCGGCGGCCACGTCGGCGCCGGTGGAGGCGATGACCCTGGCGGTGAAGGTCGAGGCGTTCATGCCGTGCTCGGCGGCCGAGGTCCAGTACGCGTCGATGGCCCTGACGTGCTTGGGGTCAGGCTCACCGCGCCAGCGGATCATGAATCTCTCGACGATGCTCTCGGCCTGGTCCACCCGGCTCTGCGGGACCATCGGCAGGCCCAGGCCCCGGGCGGACTGGGCGACGAAGCTCAGCGCGGTGACGCTGGCCCTGGCCAGGTCCTCGCGGGCCTCCTTCTCGTCGATGTCGTGCAACTGGCGGAAGCCGTACGCGGGCGCCAGCATGGCCAGCGCGCTCTGCACGTCGACGCGGATGTCACCGGAGTGGACGGGGATCGGGTACGGCTCCGCGGGGGGCAGCCCCGGCTGGAAGTCGTTGTCCACCAGCAGGCCCCAGACGTGGCCGAAGGTGACCTTGCCGACGAGTTCTTCGATGTCGACGCCCCGATAGCGCAGGGCGCCACCTTCCTTGTCCGGTTCCGCGATCTCGGACTCGAAAGCCACTACGCCTTCGAGCCCGGGTTTGAAGTCGGACATTCTCGGCCGCCTCCCTTTCCTGAGTCAAAGCCTTGATGTCGAGATACCGGCGGGTCTTATTCAACCCCCTGTCCGGACCCACCCCGCCGCCGGGCGTGCCGAAGAGCAATAGTGCCAGGTAGGGGGGCCTGCGCAGGTCATGTACCCGGGCGGGGAAGAATAGCCTCCCGTGGACGCCGCATCGCGCCCCCCCTCTCTGGCGGGGCTTCGCCGTACGTATCAGGGCGAGCCGCTGCTCGAAGCGGACCTCGCCGCCGAGCCGGTGGCGCAGTTCGCCACGTGGTTCTCCGACGCCCTGGACTCCGGGCTACCCGAACCCAACGCCATAGTCCTGGCCACCGCCTCGGCGGGCGGCCGGCCCAGCGCGCGGACGGTGCTGCTCAAGGGGTACAGCACGCAGGGTTTCGTCTTCTACACCAACTACGAGTCGCGCAAGGGCCGCGACCTCGCCGAGAACGCGAGGGCGTGCCTGCTGTTCCCCTGGCATCCGATCCGCCGCCAGGTCCGCGTGGAGGGGTCCGTGGTACGGCTGTCCAAGGAGGAGACGGCCGCGTACTTCCACAGCAGGCCGTACGGCTCGCGGATCGGCGCATGGGCCTCCCGCCAGTCCGCCGTGGTGGCCTCCAGGGAGGACCTGGACGCCCGCTACGAGGAACTGGCCGCGCGCTGGCCCGAAGATCCGCCCGTGCCCGACTTCTGGGGCGGGTTCCGGGTGGTCCCGCAGGAGGTCGAGTTCTGGCAGGGGCAGACCGACCGGATGCACGACCGGCTGCGGTACCGCAGGTCGGGCGGCGGCTGGCTACTGGAACGCCTGGCCCCGTGACGGTCTGTGGCGGACAAGGCCAAGCCGGGGCAGTGACCGATCTATGGATTCATTGATCCGTTTCACGGGGGAGGCGGGGCCTGGCGGGTGGGCGAGGGGTCTTCGAGCGCCGCCACGGGAGGACGGCCATGGCTCTTCAGGTGCTTCCACTGGCCGTCACCATGGTCGCGGGGCCGCAGATCATGTCGGCGATCATCCTGCTCACGCACCGGCAGGTGGTGCGGGTGTCGCTGGCGTACCTCGCCGGGTTCGCGCTCGCGACCGTCGCGAAGGTGGCGCTGGCCCGGCGGATCGCCGCCCTGCTCTCCGGTGTCCTGTCCCTCGGCGACCCCGCCGACGGTGGATCGGCGGGCGCGATCATCCAGTACGTCCTGGTCGGGTCGCTGCTGGTCGCGGTGGTCAGGAACTACCTGGGCCGCGCCACCGCCGAACCGCCCTCGTGGCTCGCGACCCTCCTGGGCGCCGGCCTTGGCCGCGCCTTCGTGACCGGGGCGTTGCTGGTCCTGCTTATGCCGACGGACCTGATCGCGATGCTCACCGTCGGCGTGAACCTGGCACAGCACGACTCACCGCCTTCGGCGGCGATACCGTTCGTGCTGGCCACGGTGTTCCTGGCGGCCCTGCCGCTGCTGGGCTACCTGGCCTTCCGGCGGCGGGTGACCGCCGTCATGCCCCGCGTCCGGGACTGGATGGGCTCGCACGGCCGGCTGATCAACATCATGGTGTGCCTGCTGTTCATCGCCCTGATCCTGGCCTGATCCCGAAGGCCCCGCTCACCTAGCCAGGACTTTGGCCTTGGCGTGCCCGAACTCCTGCGGGGTGAGGTCGCCGTGGTTCCTGAGGTCGGCCAGCCGGGCGAGTTCGTCGGCCTGGCCAGATGGCCCCCCCGTGCCCGCAGGTCAGCCCGCGAATCCCGGCCGGATCACATCAGAAAGGACAATTTACGATCTCTTGCCCGCACATGGCCCGGGTGCCCCCTGCCGGACGGCACATGCTTCCCTTTGAGGGGACGACTGTGGATTCAACTGGGGGTAATGGGTGGCTGGGCGGTTGTGGCAGCGGATTGCCGTCGATACCACCCCTTTGCGGAACGTCGCCTACCGGCGGCTGTGGTGGGGCCAGGGCGTCTCCTTCATCGGCTTCCAGCTCACGTCGGTGACCATGGGCGCGCAGATCTACTCGATCACCGAGTCGTCGTTCTGGGTCGGCATGATCGGCCCGGCCAGCCTGGTGCCCCTGGTCGTCTTCGGCCTGTGGGGCGGGGCGGTCGCAGACGCGGTGGACCGCCGCAGGCTGCTGCTCGCCGGGTCCCTGATCGCCTGGGTGGCGACCGGCGCGCTGCTCCTCCAGGCCGTACTCCGGATCGACAACATCGCGCTGATGCTGGGCACGGTGGCCGTCCACTCCGCCGGTTTCGCCGTCACCGGCCCCACCCGCGGCGCGATCATCCCCAGGCTGGTGACCGTCGAGGAGGTCCCGGCCGCCAACACCCTGAACTTCCTGGTCGGCAACCTCGGCACGGTCATCGGCCCGCTGCTGGCCGGCATCGTGCTCGACCGGGGCGGCTTCGCCACCGCCTACCTGATCGACTTCATCCTGTTCACCGGCGGCTTCTACGCCGCGCTGCGCCTGCCGCCGCTGCCGCCGCTGGGCGAGATCACCCGGCGTCCCGGCTGGCGGTCGGTCAACGAGGGCCTGGGCTTCATCGCGCGGCACCCCGTGGTGCTCATGTCGTTCGTCGTGGACATCATCGCGATGGCCTTCGCACTGCCCAGGGCGCTGTTCCCGGAGATCACCGCCGAGCGGTTCGGCAACTCGGGGATGGCCTTCGGCTGGCTTTCGGCCAGCATCGCGATCGGCTCGGTGATCGGGGGGCTGTTCTCCGGCTGGGTCGGCAGGGTGCGCCGCCAGGGGGTGGCCCTGACCATCGTCATCGCGCTGTGGGGCCTGTCCGTGGCCGCCGCCGGGCTCGCGGGGCAGCTCTGGCTGATGGTGGCGCTGCTCGCGCTGGGCGGCGCGGCTGACCTGGTGTCGGCCGTGTGGCGGCAGACCATCCTGCAGACGTACGCGCCGGACGAGATGCGCGGGCGCTTGCAGGGGGTGTTCCACGTCGTGGTCGCGGGCGGGCCGCGCCTGGGCGACCTGCGGGCCGGGGCGACGGCCGCCGTGGTGGGCGTCATGCCCGCGTGGGTGGGCGGCGGGATCGTGTGCGCGGTGCTGGTGGTCGTGGTCGGGCTCGCCGTACCGGCCTTCCGGACCTACCGGCCCGCAGGCCGCTGACTCACCGGGTGACCCCCTCCCGGGCGGCCACCATCAGGTCAGACAGGAACTCCTGGTACGCCTCGTCCCGGTCGGGCGCCCGCAGTACCGCGGACGGGTGGACCGTGGCCACCAGCGTGGTCTCGCCGTGCGGCATCGGCTCGCCGCGGTGCTGGGTCAGCCGGAACGACGGGCCGAGCAGCGCCCTGGCCGCCGTCGCGCCGAGGATGACCGTGACCTCGGGGTGCAGCAGCCGCAGTTCGGCGTCCAGCCAGGGCGCGCACGCGGACACCTCGGCGGCGCTCGGCTTCTGGTGGATGCGGCGCTTGCCCTTGTAGGTGAACTTGAAGTGCTTCACGGCGTTGGTCAGGTACACCGTGTCGCGCTCGATGCCCGCCTCCGCGATCGCCCGATCCAGCACCCGGCCGGCCGGTCCCACGAACGGATGGCCCTGGCGATCCTCCTGGTCACCCGGCTGCTCCCCGACGAACACGTACCGGGCGTCCGCGCCGCCCTCCCCGAAGACGGCCTGCGTCGCGTCGCGGTAGAGGTCGCAGCCCTGGCAGTCGGCCGCGGCCGCGCGGAGGGCCGCGATGTCGCTCATGCCGGATCGGTCGGGAAGGAAATGCTCTGCTCCGGTGTTGGCCTGCTTTGCCACGCTCGTCAACTCCTGCCAGGCGGTGGTTCGGCTTCGTCCGGCACATTGCCGCCACTGCCCTCGCCGAGCCGTCTCAGTCCAGGGCCCGATGGGCGTAGCATCGTGGAAGGACGGGAGGAGCCCTTGACCGCACATGGCCTGATCGACACGACGGAGATGTATCTCCGGACGATCTATGAGTTGGAAGAGGAGGGGATCGTCCCTCTTCGCGCGCGTATCGCCGAGCGGCTGCAGCAGAGCGGGCCGACGGTCAGCCAGACGGTCGCGCGCATGGAGCGCGACGGCCTCGTGCGTGTGGAAGGCGACCGCCACCTCACGATGACCGAGCTGGGCCGCACCCTGGCCATGCGCGTGATGCGCAAGCACCGGCTCGCGGAGTGCCTGCTCACCCAGGTGATCGGGCTGCCCTGGGAGGAGGTCCACGTCGAGGCGTGCCGCTGGGAGCACGTGATGTCGGAGTCCGTCGAGGCCAGGCTCGTGACGCTGCTCAACAAGCCCACGGTCTGCCCGCACGGCAACCCCATCCCGGGTCTCGACGAACTGGGCGTCAGCGACTCGGTTCTGGTCGACGACGATGCCATGCTGGCGATGTCCGACCTCGCGGGCGCGCGTGACATGGCTGTCGTGGTGCGACGAATTAGCGAACAAGTGCAAAGCGATCCTGCTGTGATGCTTAAACTCAAGCAAGTTGGGATACAACCCGGACGCGAGGTGACGCTCGCGGCGAGCGACGACGGTGTGCGGGTGACAGGTGACGATCAGGCTGACAACACGAGCGCGGAGCTGCCACGTGAGGTCGCCGCGCATGTTTTTGTCGCAAAGCGCTGATCGCCGCGCGGCTGCTTGGTTGAATCCCTCCAGGGAGACTCCCTACTGCTCGATCAACGCAGGAGCATCCGTGGTTCGCTACCCGCATGGCCACCCGTACGAGGTGGTGATCGCCGGATGAAACGCTGGGGGGATCTCTCGCAGGACGCCGCGGACCACCTCTCGCCCGCGTCGGTCCTCGATCACGCGGAGATGGCCGTCGTGGTCACCGACCGGTTCAGCAACCTCCTTTACTGGAACCCGTTCGCCGAGAAGCTGTTCGGGCGGCCCAGCCGGCCGGCGGGTTCCCGTGATCCGGAAGCCCTGTCCATGGGCATCATGGAGAAGGACCACCCGCTGGCCGTCGAGCTGGCCAAGCACGTCCTGCGCGGCGGCGTGTGGGAGGGCACCTTCGACGTCACCCGGTCCGACGGCACGATGATCTACGTCAGGGCGCAGGCCGTGCCGCTGCGCCACTCCTCCGGGTCGGTCACCGGCATCGTGATCACCGCCCGCGAGGCGATGCGCAGCAACGAGCGGGAGAAAGACCGCTTCGGCCTGCTGGAGCGCATCGGCGAACGGCTGGCCGGGTCTCTCTACGTCGAGGAGACCCTCAAGCGCGTCGCCGACATGCTGGTCCCGCAGTTCGCCGACCACTGCTTCATCGAGCTGATGGAGAACGACCGGCTGATCCGCAGGGTGTCCACCCATGTCCAGAACTGGGCCCCGCCGCCCGACAGCTGGCGCCCGGTCGGCGCGGAGATCCACTACCCGCCCGGCCACTACGCCGAGTCGGCGATGCGCCGCCAGGAGACCATCCTGGTGGAGGACTTCTCGCAGGTCAGCTACCCGAGCGCGAGCGTGGCCAGCGCCAAGCTGTGCGGCGAGATCGGGATGACCTCGGCCATCGTCGCCCCGCTGTGCGTGCGCGGCGAGATCCTCGGCCTGATGTACCTCGGCCTGTCCAACCTCACCGACCGGCGCAACCCGCACTACGACGCCTTCGACCGCGACTTCGTCGGCGCCATCGCCACCAGGGTCGCTCTGGCCGTGGACAACGCGCTGCTGTTCGAGGAGGAGCGGCACACCGCCGAGTCCTTCCAGAAGCACCTGCTGCCCCGCGCGCTGCCACAGCTCGACGGCCTGCGGATCGCGGTGCGCTACTACCCGGCCGCCCCGCTCGCCTCGCACGGCCAGGGCATCCAGACCCAGGTCGGCGGCGACTGGTACGACGTGATCCCGCTCTCGGCCGGCCGGGTCGGCATCGTCATCGGCGACGTGGAGGGCCGCGGCGCGAAGGCCGCCGCGATCATGGGCCAGCTCCGCGCCGCGCTGCGCGCCTTCGCCCAGGACGACAAGTCGCCCGCCGACATCCTGGCCCGGCTGGACGAATGGACCCGCCTGGTGGCCACCCCCGAGCCCGGCCCCGGCGGCGACGACATCGCCGTGTCGCCCATCGTGACCTGCCAGTACATGGTCTACGACGCCTGGTCGCGGACGCTCTCCTTCGCCAACGCCGGGCACGCCCCGCCGCTGCTGCTGGTCGACGGCACCTGCCAGGAGCTCGACATCCACGAGGTGGGCCAGCCGCTCGGCGTCCATGCCAAGGGCATCCACGCCGACCTCGTCTACAAGGAGGAGACCCGCACGCTGCCCCCGGGCGCGTCGCTGCTCCTCTACACCGACGGCCTGGTGGACCGCCGCCCCGCGCGCGACGCCGACGGCACCATCCCGAGCCAGGAGGAAAACCTCCAGCTCCTCTGTGACAAGCTCGCCAAGATCGGCGACATCTCGGTGGAGGAGCTGGCCGACGCGGCGACCGTCGCCGTCCCCGGCGAGATCGACGACGACATGGCCATCCTGGTCATCCGCTCCAGCCCCGCCGATCTCGAAGTCGAGGAGCGCACCTTCCCGGCTCAGCCGATCATGGTGGGCGAGGCCCGCCGGATGGCCGCCGAGGCGTTTTCCGGGTGGAACGTGCCGGAGGAGCGCGCCGAACTGGCCTGTCTGCTGGTCTCTGAGGTGGTCACCAACGTGGTCCTGCACGCGGCCGCCGCCTCGGTACCACGCCGCGAGTTGACCATGGACGGGCCGCCGATCCCCTTCGACGAGTCATGGGACCTCCCGGGCCTTGAGGAGGAGGCGGTCGGCGAGAAGGAGTTCACGCTCCGGCTGCGCCGCGGCGGCGAGTCGGTCTGGGTCGAGGTCTTCGACCAGGACCTCCGGCTGCCGCGCATCCGCAGCGCGGGCGAGAACGACGAAGGCGGCCGCGGCCTCTACCTGGTCGACCAGCTCGCCAGCCGGTGGGGCTCGCGCCCCACCCACGAGGGCAAGGCGGTCTGGTTCGAGATCCCCACCCGAGGCCGCTAGCGACGGGCCCCGATACCACGCCTGCCCGATAAGCCGGATTTGCGGGTCATGTCGGGCACACTATCCGGCCGTGGCGGACTGCCGTCGGCTCAGCGGAAGGTCTGGGTCCAGATGGCCAGCACGACGATGATGAAGACGATCATGACACCGCCGTAGGCGAGCGGCCCGAGGCGCAGCATCCGGCGCACTCTGTTGAGGCCCCAGGCGAACAGCAGCGCCAGGAACACCAGCAGGATGAGACCGCCGTCGATCGCCACACGACCAGTATGCGCCCTCCCGGCCGCCTGTGCGGGGTATCCGGGGCCGGTGACCGCAGTCCATCATGGTGAATCGGTACGAAGCCGGACGCCCGGTGTGGTACTTCTCTAGTTCGAGAGCTAGGGGAGGGCCTTCCACCGGATCATGGGCGCTGACCATTCGCACGGCCCCGCCGTGCCCGCTTCCCGTGGCGCGGTGATCGCCACCTTGGCCGTGATCGTCCCGCTGGCGCTGGCCACCCTCGCCGCGCTGGTCTGGCTCTGGCCGGGCGACTCGGCCGGCGCCGTACCGGAGGCGGGCCCCGCCCCCGAGCGGGTGACCGGCACGATCGCCGCGATCACCCTGAAACCCTGCCAGGAGGAGCCGCCCCCGGACGGGCAGACGCCCGGACAGCAGCCCATGCCCGACCCGGCCACCTGCGGCGACGCCGCAGTCGAACTGACCGGAGGGCCGCAGCAGGGCGAGAGCATCACCGTGGCGCTGCCCAGCGGGCCGGGCGCGCAGGTCTTCTCGGCGGGCGACGACATCGTGCTCCTCCACACGCCCGGCGACGAGAAGCTGGGCGCCTCGCCGTACCAGATCTCCGACCACGACCGTTCGCTGCCGCTCGGGCTGCTGGGCGCGGCGTTCGCGCTGGCGGTGATCGCCTTCGGCCGGTGGCGCGGGGTGAGCGCGCTGGCCGGGCTGGCGATCACGTTCGTGCTGCTGTTGATGTTCGTCATCCCGGCGATCCTGGAGGGGCATCAGCCGCTGCTGGTGGCCGTCGTCGGGGCGGCGGCGATCATGCTGACCGTGCTGTACCTCACGCACGGGTTCAGCGTGCGCACGTCCATGGCGGTGATGGGCACGCTGCTCAGCCTGTCCCTCACCGGTGTGCTCGCGTTGGCGGCGATCGGGATCGCCCACCTCAACGGGATCACCGACGAGAGCTCCTTCAACCTGGACATGAGCCTCCAGATCAACACCCAGGGGCTGCTGCTGGCCAGCATCATCATCGGCTCGCTCGGCGTGCTCGACGACGTCACCGTCACCCAGGCCGTCACGGTCGCCGAACTCGCGCACGCCAACCCCGGCTACTCCGTGCGCCAGCTCTACCGCGCCGGGGCGCGGGTGGGCCGAGCACACATCGCCTCGGTGATCAACACCATCATCCTGGCGTACGCGGGCGCGTCGCTGCCGTTGCTGCTGCTCATCAGCGTCGGCCGGCAGCCGCTCGGCGAAATCGTCAACACCCCGGTCATCGTGCAGGAGATCGTCCGCAGCGTGGTCGGCACCATCGGCCTGATCGCCGCCGTACCGATCACCACGGCCCTCGCGGCCTTCACCGCCACCCGCCGCGCCGCCGGTACGGATCACCACGAAACCGGCCACGATGAATCCGGCCACGACCGGCACGTCCCCCGCTCCGCCCGCCACCGCCGCACCGGGTACGGCAGGGCGCGCGGCAACGGCGAACTCACCCGGGGGCCATAGCCGTCGACCGTCATGCTCCGAGCATGATCGGTTACCCATGGTGGTGACGATTTGAGGAGGCTTCCGCATGTCCGTGCGACGTATCGCAGGCAGGGCCGGTGCCGCGCTCGCGGCGCTCGTGCTGGCCGGCACGCTCGCCCCACCGGCCGCCGGGGCGGAGGTGAAGGCGTACTTCGAGTTCGACCATCCGCCGCACCCCGGCAAGTGGGTCATCAAGCTCGTCGAGCCCGCCAAGATCCAGCACGCCAGAGACCTGCTGAGCGGCGCGACGGACGCCGACCCGCATGTCAAGGGTTGGATCGTGAAGGTCCGCGCGCCGCACAACGACGAGTGGAGCTGGCACTACGCCCCTCACTCGATCACCTTCATCGCCCGCGGCGGCCGATCCTGCGACGCGCCGTCGGCCGAGGTCGAACGGCGGCTCGCCGAGGTGGGCGACACCTTCCTGCCCGGCCGCATCTGGTGCCCGAGGCGGTCGCGCATCCTGCGCGAGGTGCGCTAGGCCCCGGGCGCCGCGCTAGAAGCCGAAGGAACGGCCGATGATCTCCTTCATGATCTCGGTGGTGCCGCCGTAGATCGTCTGCACCCGGCTGTCCAGCCACGCCTTGGCGACCGGATACTCCTGCATGTAGCCGTACCCGCCGTGGAGTTGCAGGCAGCGGTCGATGACCTTGTTCTGCAACTCGGTGGTCCACCACTTGGCCTTGGCCGCGTCTACGGCGTCGAGCCGCCCGGCGTTGAGCGCCACGACGCACTTGTCCAGGTAGTGCCGGGCGATCTCCACTTCGGTGGCCAGCTCGGCGAGCACGAACCGGGTGTTCTGGAAGCCGCCCAGGTTGTGGCCGAACGCCGTGCGGGTCTTGCAGTACTCGATCGTGCTCTCCAGCACGGTCTCGGCCGCGGCCACCCCGGCAACCGCGATGGACACCCGCTCCTGCGGGAGATTGCGCATGAGCTGGACGAACCCCTGGCCGTCCCGGTCGCCGAGCCGGTTGGCCGCCGGCACCCTGACGTTGTCGAAGTACAGCTCGGCGGTGTCCTGGGCGTGCATGCCGACCTTCTCCAGGTTCCGGCCCCGAGTGAAGCCGTCCATGCCGCGTTCCGCCACCAGCAGCGTGGTGCCCTTGGCCCCGGCCTCCGGGTCGGTCTTGGCGGCCACGATGACCAGGTCGGCGTTGATCCCGTTGGTGATGAAGGTCTTCTGGCCGTTGAGCAGGTAGTGGTCCGCGCCGTCCGCCCTGATCGCGGTGGCGCGGATGCCTTGCAGGTCACTGCCCGCGGCCGGTTCGGTCATCGCGATGGCGGTCACCAGCTCACCGGACACGAACCCGGGCAGCCAGCGTTGCTTCTGCTCGTCGTCGGTCAGGTTCACCAGGTAGGGGGCCACGATGTCGTTGTGCAGGCCGAAGCCGAGACCGGTGGCGCCGACCCTGACGATCTCCTCGACGATCACCATGTTGTAGCGGAAGTCGGTGATGCCCGCACCGCCGTACTCCTCGGGCACCGAGAAGCCGAACATGCCCAGCTCGCCGGCCTTCTTCCAGACCTCACGGGGGACGATGCCGTCCTTCTCCCACTGGGTGTGGTGCGGGACGACCTCGCGGGCCAGGAAGTCTCTGACGGTCTCTTGGAAGAGCAGGTGTTCCTCGTCGTAGAGATCACGTCGCATGCTTCGCCTCCTGTATGCCCGCTCCTGTCGAACAGAATAGTGTTCTATTCGCGTCGCGGTACAGGTTCCGGTGGACATCACAAGTGCGCCACAGTGCGGAAATCGACCTCGGTGGCGTTCGCCCGCTCAGTACGCTTTTCTGGGACTTGTGATCGGAGTGTGCGGTGAGCGGGTCGGGAGCAGGGCTGCGTAAGGCCATCCTCGTGTCGGCGTTAAGCCTGGTGGGCGGGGGCCTGTTCGCGATATCCAGTACCCCTGCCGAGGCCAACACGGTCGGCGTGGATCTGGACTACAACTGCACCGGCATCGGCGGGCCGGACAGTGTGGGGAACGGTACAAAGCTCAGGGTGACGGTCACCGCGCCGACGACGATGACCGTGGGGCGGCCCATCGATGTGAAGTGGGCCATCGCCTACCGCGGCCAGACTGCCTTCACCGCGCCGGTCGACCAGATCCCCGGGGCGGTGCTGTCGGCCAGGGGCACCCTGCGCATCGAGGGGCCGTGGCGCGGCAGGGACGTGGCCGAGGGCTCGCTCAAGCAGCAGGAAGTGAAGAAGGGCGACCCGCTCGCTCCGCCATCCCTGGTGACGGGTGAGGTGGGCGCGACCAAGCCCGGCGAGATCAGGATCACGCCACAAAGGCTCGTGGTGAACTTCACTCCAGCCGTCGGCGAGAAGACGATCAACGACGACGATCCCAGCTTGCAGTACCTCCCGGTCTGGCAAGACTTCAACGACCGCAAGCCGCCGCTAAACAACATCGGCCAGGACGTACACGGGACCGAGCAGCAGGACGCCAGCGTGGCGTTGACCTTCGCGGGCACCGGCGTGGACTTCATCACCGAGCGGGACCACCGGGCAGGTCCCCTGGAGTTCAAGATCGACGACCGACCCATTGAGGAGGCCGATCCGTCCAAGAATGAGGACGACTCTCCAGTCACCGGGGAGAACATCGGCGGCTACACCTTGTGGAAGGTACGCGACCTGCCCTACAAGTTGGACCACAAGCTCACCATCAAGAACGTCGCAGCAAAGTGGGCGATCGTGGACGCCTTCAAGGTGGTGACCCAGGAGTTCAAGGCCCCGCCGTCGATGTTCCGCGCGGTATGCACACCGGTCCAGAAGAACGTGACCTTCAGGATTACCGTGGGCGACCAGCCGTCGCCGACCCCCCACACTCCGACCCCCAGCAGCACCAACACCAACAACGGCGGACAGAACGGCAACGGCGGCCAATCCACCCCCACTGCCACTGCCACCGCGACCGCCACTGTCACGGCGTCGCCCAGCTCCGCCCCCACCACTACCCGGACGGTGACCGCCACCGCGACCCCGCAGGTCGAGATCACCCCGGTAGGCGCCCCGCAGACCGGAGAGTCGCCCGCGCCGCCCTCTGGAGCGGCGTTGATCGGGGCGGGTTCCGCCATGCTGGTGGGCGCGATCATGGGTGGTGTGGCGCTGCGCAGACGCAGGGCCGCGCATGCCGGAGCAGGGCAGTGACCGCACCACCGCACCCTGGCGGTAAGGGGGCCAAAGAGCGACTGCGGGCGGCCGCTCTGCCCGCCGCGCTCGTGGCCGGGTCGCTCGGCGGGATCGCGGCGATCGTGGCCGGTCTGCTCACGTACCTCGCTCCGCCCGTCGAGCCGGACCGGACGCAAGAGGGCGTCCTGGCCGCCGCCCCCGTGCCACAGCAGCAGGACAGGCCCGCCGCGGACGTCGTCCAGCAGGCCGCCGAGCCTGCGATGCTGCCCACCGTCGGGCCGGGCGGCCCCGGAGTGCCGCTGACCGCCGCGGAACCGGCCGCGCCGCCGCCGATGCCGTCGGTCAAGGCCCCGCCGCCGGTCCGTACCGACGCGCGGACCCGCCCGACGAAGATCTCCATCCCGGCCATCGGGGTCTCCGCCGGGCTCATGTCCCTCGGCGTCCAGAAGAACCGCGAGATCGCCGTCCCGCCGCTGAGCAAGCCCAAACTGGCCGGGTGGTACCAGCACGGCCCGGTGCCCGGCCAGATCGGCCCGGCCGTGATCCTCGGCCATGTGAACAACCGGCAGGGCCCCGCCGTCTTCGCCCGCCTGCACCAGGTCAAGCGCGGGCAGAAGATCCGGATCACCCGGACGGACGGCAAGGTCCTGGAGTTCACCGTGGACGGCGTGGAGAAGATCCGCAAGGCACGGTTCCCGACCGCCCGGGTCTACAGCAACCTCAACGACGCCAGCCTGCGCGTGATCACCTGCGGCGGCATTTATGACCCCCGCCGGCACAGCTATACGGACAACATCATCGTCTACGCGACCCTCTCCAAGCGGACCCGCTGAGACGACGCGGTCACCGCTCGTGACGATTTACCGTTGCGAGACTGAGTCTATGCCCGATTTCGGCATATGGGTGCAGATTCTCATGAACTGTTCATAGGATCTGAGTCGAAACATCAGTAATGACTGGCATGCTGGTGCGCCTGTCGGCCCGGTAGACCGCATCGAAACGGAGAACGGGACAGTGCTGAAGTCCAAGGCGCGGCGTCGCGTCGCTCTGAAGACCGCCGCCCTGGGAGCCATCGGGGGAGGTCTCATCTTCGGAGCGATCCCCGCCCTGGCCACCCCGATCAATGCCGTCTACTCCTGTGTGCCCACCAACGGCCTGCCCACCGCCACGGTGACCTTCCCGATGGAGCTGGTGGGCCCCTCCGGTACCCCCTCCCCGAACACGGCGGTGACCATCACCTGGCGGATAGGCGGCTCGGCCTCCCCGACCACCACGCCAACGGCGACCCCATCGCCCACGGCCACGCCC
>NZ_POUA01000157.1 GCF_003236385.1 Spongiactinospora gelatinilytica | reverse complement strand
CCCACCGGCCCCCTCACCGCGAGCCCCCGCTTCGGCCGGCCGAGCACGGTCTACACCCGCCACTCCGACGAGGTGACCACCCTGGCCACCGCCCGCCTACAGGGCCGCGACGTCACCGTCAGCTCCGACCGCAACGGCCGGATCATGGTCTGGGACCTCAAGAGCAGCGCCCCGATGGGCCAACAGTTCTTCGTCGGCGCGGAGGTCTTCGGCGAGATCGAGGTTATCGACCTGAACGGCCGCCCCACCGGCGTGCTCGGCGGCTACGACGACGCCGTCCACGTATGGGACCTGGCCACCGGCAAGCCGGTCAGCGTCTTTCGCGGGCACACCAGCGATGTCACCTCGGTCGCCATCACCCACCTGTCCGGCAGGCCGGTGGTGGTGTCCGCCGGCCCCGGCGGCACCCGCCTGTCGGACCCGGTCACCGGCCGGCAGGTCGGCGGCGTGATGCTCGGCCACAGCGGCGGCGTCCTGTCGGTGACCGTCGCCGAACTGCGCGGCCGGCAGGTCATCGTCACCTCCGGCGCCGAGCGGGACGGCCGGATCATGGTCTGGGACGCGGCGACCCAGCAGCGGATCGGCCCCGCCTTCCGCAGGCCCGGCAGTCAGAAACTGGTCGCCAGCGTGGTGGCGGGACGCCCGGTGATCGCGATGGAGAACGAACAAACGATCACCGTGCTGGACCTGGAGACGGGAAAGCCGCTCCACAAGCCGCTGCGCGGCCACGAGGCCCCGGTGTCGGGGCTCGCGGCGGCCACGCTCGGCGGACATCCGGTGCTGCTGTCGTCGAGCTGGGACATGTCCGTGCGGGCCTGGGACCTGGCCAAGGGCACCCCGCTCGGCCGTCCGATGCACGAGGCGGAGGACTGGGTGCTCGACGTCGCCACGGGCCGGGTGGACGGCAGGCTCGTCGCGGTGGCGGCCGTCCAGGACGGCACGGTCCGGACGTGGTGGCTCGAATAGAACCACGCCGAGCGTGTCGATAGGCTGCTCACCGCCAACCCGTACTTCCGAACCAAGGAGCGCTTCGTGGCTGCCATCGAGGCCGTTAACGCTCGCGAGATCCTCGACTCCCGGGGCAACCCCACGGTAGAGGTCGAGGTCCTGCTGGACGACTACAGCACCGGCCGCGCGGCGGTGCCGAGCGGTGCCTCCACCGGCCAGTTCGAGGCCGTGGAGCTACGCGACGGCGACGAGCGCTACGGCGGCAAGGGCGTGGAGAAGGCGGTGCTCGGCGTCACCGACGAGATCGCCCCCGAGATCGCCGAGCTGGACGCCGTGGACCAGCGGCTGGTCGACCAGACGATGATCGACCTGGACGGCACCGACAACAAGTCCCGGCTGGGCGCCAACGCGATCCTGGGCGTCTCGCTCGCCGTGGCCAAGGCCGCCGCCGACAGCGCCGATCTGGAGCTGTACCGCTACCTCGGCGGCCCGAACGCGCACCTGCTGCCGGTCCCCATGATGAACATCCTGAACGGCGGAGCGCACGCCGACACCAACGTCGACATCCAGGAGTTCATGATCGCGCCCATCGGCGCGAGCACGTTCTCCGAGGCCGTGCGCTGGGGCGCGGAGGTCTACCACACGCTGAAGGCCGTGCTGAAGGAGAAGGGCTACGCGACCGGGCTGGGCGACGAGGGCGGCTTCGCCCCCAACCTGCCCTCCAACCGCGACGCCCTTGACCTGATCATGGTCGCCATCGAGCGGGCCGGCTACACCCCCGGCGAGGACATCGCGCTGGCCCTGGACGTGGCGGCCACCGAGTTCCACTCCGGCGGCACCTACGCCATCGACGGCAAGGCCCTGACCGCCGACGAGCTGATCGCCTTCTACGCCGACCTGGTCGTCTCCTACCCGCTGGTCTCCATCGAAGACCCGCTGGACGAGGAGGACTGGGCGGGCTGGAAGTCCATCACCGACTCGCTGGGCGCGCGGGTCCAGCTGGTCGGCGACGACCTGTTCGTCACCAACCCCGAGCGGCTGGCCAGGGGCATCGCCGATGGCGCGGCCAACGCGCTGCTGGTCAAGGTCAACCAGATCGGCACCCTCACCGAGACCCTCGACGCGGTCGAGCTGGCCCACCGCAGCGGCTACCGCTGCATGATGAGCCACCGGTCCGGCGAGACCGAGGACGTCACGATCGCCGACCTGGCGGTGGCCACCAACTGCGGCCAGATCAAGACCGGCGCGCCGGCCCGCTCCGACCGGGTGGCCAAATACAACCAGTTGCTGCGCATTGAAGAACATCTGGGAGATTCCGCCCGCTACGCGGGTCGCGCCGCCTTCCCGCGTTTCACTCGCTAGCGTTGGGGGCGGCGGCCCGGTCTGGGCACGGGCCGCCGCCCCCAGGCGGGGCCGAGCGCAGGGAGGGCAGTGCATGAGCAGGCGGCCGCAACTGACCGGGCGGGCCGCGGTGCTCGCGGTGGTGGTGTGCGCGATCGCGATGAGCCTGGCCTACCCGGTCAGGGAGTTCATCGCGCAGCGCCGCCAGATCGCCGAGTTGCAGCAGCAGCAGGCCAAGGAGCTGGACGCGCTGGGCAAGCTGCGCGAGCGCGGCAAGCAACTGCAAGATCCCGACTACACCATGCGGCAGGCCAGGGAACGGCTGTTCTACTGCGAGCCGGGCCAGAAGTGCTTCGTCGTGATGGACCGCGGCAAGGAGCCCGCCGCCCGCAAGCCGGGGCGCGCCCCCAAGCCCAAGGCGCCGTGGTACGAGTCGCTGTGGAAGTCGGTCGAACTGGCCGACCACGGCGTCTCCCGGTGACCTCCCCACAGCTTTCTGCACTGGAGGACGGCCCATGGCCGATCGAGACGACGACATCGGCGCGGCGGAAGACGTGGTCGAGCGCCAGCTCGGCCGCAGGCCGCGGGGGATGCGCGGGGTGGCGCACCGATGCCCCTGCGGGCTGCCCGACGTGGTGGAGACCGCGCCGCGGCTGGCCGACGGCTCGCCGTTCCCCACGCTGTACTACCTCACCTGCCCGCGGGCGGCCTCGGCGATCGGCACGCTGGAGTCCTCGGGGCTGATGCGCCGGATGCAGCAGCGGCTGGCCGAGGACCCGGACCTGGCCGCCGCCTACACCGCCGCGCACGACGACTACATCGCCCGCCGCGACGCCGCGGCCGAGCGCGACGGCCTCGCGCCGCTGCCACGCGGCACGCAGAGCGCGGGCGGGATGCCGGACCGGGTCAAGTGCCTGCACGCCCTGGTCGCGCACGAGCTGGCCGTACCGGGGGCCAACCCGCTCGGCCGCGAGGCCCTTGACCTGCTGCCGAAGTGGTGGGCGGACGGTCCGTGCGTACCACCCGAACCAGAGGAGGCTTCATGACCCGCGTGGCCGCCGTGGACTGCGGCACCAACTCGGTGCGGCTGCTGGTCGCCGACGTCTCCGGCGGCACGCTCACCGAGATCGAGCGCCTGATGGAGATCGTCCGCCTGGGCGAGGGCGTGGACCGCACCGGCAGGCTGGCCCCCGAGGCGCTGGCCCGTACGTTCGCCGCGATGCGCGGCTACGCCAAGCTGATCGCCCGGCACGGGGCCACCGAGGTGCGCGTGGTGGCCACCAGCGCCACCCGCGACGCCGAGAACCGCGACGAGTTCCGGCACGGCGTGCGCGAGATCTTCGGCGTCGATCCCGAGGTGGTCACCGGGGCCGAGGAGGCGGCGCTGTCCTTCGCCGGCGCCACCAGAGACCTGACCGGCCACCCGGGGCCGTTCCTGGTGGTCGACATCGGCGGCGGCTCGACGGAGTTCGTCGTCGGCCCCTCGCCCACGGGCGCGCTGTCGGTGGACATCGGGTGCGTACGCCTGACCGAACGGCACCTGAAGGGCGGCGACCCGCCGTCCGCCGAGGCCGTGCGGGCGGTCACCGCCGACATCGACCGGGCGCTGGACCGGGTCGAGGCCGAGGTACCGGTCCGCGCGGCGAGCACGCTGGTGGGCCTGGCCGGGTCGGTCACAACGGTCGCCGGAATCGCGCTGGGGCTTCCTTTCTATGACCCCGAACGGATTCACCATTCATTCATCGCCGGCCGTGACGTGCACGAAGTCACTCTCCGTCTCCTGGAAAGCACCCATCAAGAACGCGCGGAGTTGCCCGTGATGCATCCGGGCCGGGTCGATGTCATCGGCGCGGGCGCGCTCATCTTGGACCGGATCGTCACCCGTTTCGGATTCGCTGATGTGGTGGTCAGCGAGCATGACATTCTCGACGGTATCGCCTGGTCACTGGCCGGAGTGTGACACTCTGTAGACGGCCGGCGCTTTTGGTGGTAGTTGAGCGGTTATCGCGTTTGTGGTTAAGTTGAGAGGCTTTATCGAAGCTTTGCCGTGGGGCCCGGCACAGCTCCGTGTCGGGGCGGCAACCGTTTCGCGAAGCACTCTTTTCTTATCCGAACGGAGCATGCCCTCATGAAGTCCACCGGTTTAGTCCGCCGGCTCGCCGCGCTCGGCGCGGGCGTGGCCATGGCGGCGACCATGGCCACCGGGGTGCTCGCCTCTCCGGCGGCCGCCTCTTCCAGCAAGTCATCCGCCAAGCCGAAGGTCTCGGCGACCACCCCCAAGGCCTCTCCCAAGCACTACGAGGGAGAGTGCCCGGTCGAGATCACCTTCTCGGCCAAGGTGAAGGTCAAGGCGGTCAAGAAGAAGACCACCGTCGTGTACCGCTGGCTGCGCGGCGACGGTTCCAAGAGCAAGATCAAGTCCTACCGCCTCACGGGCAAGGGCACCAAGCACCTCACGCTGAAGGAGCAGGCCACCTTCAGGCGCGACACCAAGGGCTGGCAGCGGCTCCAGGTGCTGTCGCCGCGCAAGGTGACCACGGCCAAGGGCTACTTCAGCGTCGACTGTGAGGGCCGCCCGCCGGTCCACCACGACCCGCAGTACGTGCGGACGTACGTGAACGTCGAGCCGGACCGCTACGTCGGCGAGTGCACGCCGTACACCCGGATCGGCGCGAAGGGCGTCATCACGGTCGGCCGCCCCGCGTGGGTGCGCTACCGCTGGGTCCAGAACGGCCACGTCGTGGACTACGGCAAGACCAAGGTCTACGACAGCAAGCGGGTCTACCACTCCTTCAAGGCCCGTGACACCCACCGCGGTTACGTGGCGCTGGAAGTCCTGTCGCCCGAGTACTCCAAGGCCAAGGACCACTACAGCGTCCGCTGCGAGGACGAGCGGCCCGAGCCGCGCGTCAGCGCGCGGGTCAGCGGCCCGTCGGACTACGCGGGCACCTGCCCCGTGGCCCGTACCTTCAACGGCAGCATCAGCGTCAACACCGGCCGTACCGCCGTCGAGTACCGCTGGGCCGGTCCCGGCTACCGCGGCCCCGTGCAGCGGGCGTACTTCCGGCACGCGGGCAGCGAGTCGGTGAACCACACGGTGCGGGTCGGCGAGAGCGACAAGGTACACCGCTGGATCGAGATCCTCGGCCCCGGTGACGAGCGCTCCAACACCGCCTCCGCGCGGGTGCGCTGCGCCTCCGAGCCCGACGCGAAGGCCTGGATCGTGAGCCTGTCCAACACCGCCGACAAGACCACCTGCAACGATGAGACCGGTCCGTCGGTCAAGCACGTGGCCAAGGTCCGCGTCACCGGCGCGACCACCCTGTCCTACCGCTGGGAGGTCAACGGCTCGGCGTCCACCGAGATCGAGCGTTCGGTGAAGGGTCCCGGTGTCGAGTCCCTGGCCTGGGGCAGCGGCCCCGACAAGGGCGACACCACCAAGGGCACGGTGCGGCTCGTCCTCACCGCCCCGAACGGTGACACCGCGAGCGAGACCTTCAGCCACACCTGCTGACACCTGCCGGCACGGCTGAACGAACGACCAGGGCGCGGCACCCCCTCGGGGGCGCCGCGCCCTGCGTTTGCTGGCACGATCGTCTCCATGAGTTCCGTTCCGCCGGGCAGCGGCTGGCCAGAAGACCCCGCCACCGCCGCGACGCCGGTCGCCCACGACCCCGACGACGTCGTCGCGCTGGCCGCGGGCGGCGACAGCCCCGCCGAGCTGGCCGCGCGGCAGTCGGTGTGCCGGGCGTGCCCGCGGCTGGTCGCCTGGCGGGAGGAGGTCGCCGACGTCAAGCGGCGGGCGTTCGCGGGGGAGACCTACTGGGGGCGTCCGGTGCCCGGCTGGGGCGATGACGAGCCGCGGGTGCTCATCGTCGGGCTGGCCCCGGCGGCGCACGGCGGCAACCGCACCGGCCGGATCTTCACCGGCGACCGCAGCGGCGACTGGCTGTTCGCCTCCCTGCACCGTACGGGCCTGGCGGCCATCCCGACCAGCGTGCGCGCCGGGGACGGCCAGCGACCGATCGGGGCCAGGGTGATGGCGGCGGTCCGCTGCGCCCCGCCCGCCAACAAGCCGACCCCGCAGGAGCGGGCCACCTGCTTCCCGTGGCTGGCCAGGGAGCTTGAGCTGGTCGCGCCGGGTGCCAGGGTCGTGGTGACGCTCGGCGGGTTCGCCTGGCAGGCGGCGTGGCCGGCGTTGCGCCAGGCGGGGTTCGCGCTGCCGCGCTCGCGTCCGCCGTTCGGCCACGGGGCCGAGGTCGAGATCGCCTACCGCGACGCCCCGGTACGCCTGATCGGGTGCTACCACCCCAGCCAGCAGAACACCTTCACCGGCAGGGTCACCGAGCGGATGCTCGACGACGTCTTCGCCCGTGCCGCGGCCCTGGCCGGCCTCGCGACCAGAGAGTGACGAACATCGCAACCCTCCGGTTGGCATCGACGGATAAGTCGGGCGTAAGCTTGTGAATGCATTCACAAAGTAGGGCCAGTGCGAGAGGTGGGCACCCAAGGTGAACCACGACCCGAAGCACATCCTGATCATCGGCGGCGGCTACGTCGGCCTCTACACCGCGCTGCGCCTGCAGCGCAGGCTGCGCGGGTCACTGCGGAACGGCAGCGTGCGCATCACGCTGGTCGACCCGCAGTCCTACATGACCTACCAGCCGTTCCTGCCGGAGGCCGCGGCCGGCAACCTCTCCCCGCGCCACGTGGTGGCCCCGCTGCGCCGGGTGCTGCCCAAGGTCCGCATCGTCAACGGCAGGATCACCAAGCTGAACCACGACGGCCGCACCGCGACGTTCGAGCCCAACGAGGGCGCGGCCCGCGAGATCGGCTACGACATCGTGGTGATGGCGGCGGGCTCGATCTCGCGCACGCTGCCGATCCCCGGCCTGACCGACATCGGCATCGGCTTCAAGACCATCGGCGAGGCCATCGGCCTGCGCAACCGGGTCCTGAGCCAGCTCGACGTGGCCGAGTCCACCGAGGACGAGGAGATCCGCCGCAAGGCGCTGACCTTCGTCGTGGTCGGCGCGGGCTTCGCCGGCGTGGAGGCGCTGGCCGAGCTGGAGGACATGGCCAAGGACTCCACGCGCTACTACCGCAACATCGCCCCCGAGGACCTGCGGTGGGTGCTCGTCGAGGCCACCGACCGGGTGCTGCCCGAAGTCGGCCCGGAGATGGGCCGCTGGACGCTCGGCGAACTGCGCGGGCGGGGCATCGACGTACGGCTCGGCACCCGCCTGGAGTCGTGCGTGAACGGTCATGTGGTGCTCTCCGACGGCGACACCTTCGAGGCCGACACCCTGGTCTGGACGGCCGGCGTCAAGCCCAGCCCGGTCATCAACGCCACCGACCTGCCGGTCGACGAGCGCGGGCGGGTCAAGGCCACCACCAGGCTCACCGTGGCCGGCCACCCGGACGCCTTCACCGCCGGCGACATCGCGGGCGTGCCCGACGTGACCAACCCCGGGCAGTACTGCGCGCCCAACGCCCAGCACGCGGTGCGCCAGGCCAAGGTGCTGGCCGACAACATCGTGCGCAGGCTGCGCGGTGAGGAACTGCTGGAGTACCGGCACAAGTACGTCGGCTCGGTCGCCGGGCTCGGCCTGCACGAAGGCGTGGCCAACGTCTACGGCATCAAACTGCGCGGACTGCCCGCGTGGTTCATGCACCGCACGTATCATTTGTCCCGGGTACCTACCCTGAACAGGAAGGTCCGCGTCGTCGTGGAGTGGACTCTCGCGCTGTTCTTCAAGAGGGAGACCATCTCCCTGGGCGAGATCCATCGCCCGCGCGATGAGTTCCGCGCCGCGGTCGCCGCTGACCGCCGTCGCTGAACGGGATATCATTCCGCACGCCGTGCCCCACGTCCCGCGGGGCGTGGGCGGCGTGTGAGG
Organism: Spongiactinospora gelatinilytica; assembly: GCF_003236385.1. Taxonomy (GTDB): domain Bacteria; phylum Actinomycetota; class Actinomycetes; order Streptosporangiales; family Streptosporangiaceae; genus Spongiactinospora; species Spongiactinospora gelatinilytica. Next base: position 7,752 of record NZ_POUA01000157.1, on the reverse strand, counting down.
GGAGAAGATGGTGGGGCTGTCGCCGACGAGCGCGCTCGCGCCCTGCCGTACGGCGAGCCGCCCCTTCTCCCTTCCCTTCGTTGCCTCTGCCATCGCCGCCGGGTGTCGGCATGTTCGGCCTTTGACCGGAATCCGAGGAAAGTTCTGGATGTCCAAGGCCGGACACTCTCAGTACACCCTGGGCGGCGTTCGGGTCACCCTTTACGGACCGCCGCAACTGGTCACCATTCATGCCCGTGACCGCGGTCCGTGCCACATTCCGCACCGGGGGCGCCGGCCGTGCGCCCTGATGCGCGCCGATCGGCCCGCTACCTGCGACGCCTTACACCGCAGCGCGGACATCTGCCACTAAACCGCGCCAAGGGGTCTCCACTTGACCCCTGGTGGCTTTAGACTTCGTCCGTAATCGGCGTTACGTCATCTCCTGTGACCCCTGATGCGAAACTGTGCTCCTCTTATGAGTGGTCCATTACGTATGATTGCGGCGCCCCCGTAGCCCAATGGCAGAGGCAAACCCCTTAAAAGGGTTGTAGTGCGGGTTCGAGTCCCGCCGGGGGCACCTCTGCTGAAGCGTCTGAGAATCGACGCTCACGTGCGCATTCGTACTAAGACGCGAGGTTGAGTCACCTTCGCCCACTCGTTTGGACGCCACCGGGATACCGTCGCTCGTAGCGCAACGTACGCTCCTCGTCGCGGAAATAGATCGGCCCAGGTAAACCGAATGACTTTCTGTCGGTCGCGGCGTCGCGTTGCGGGTTCTTCATCAATTCGTCTCCGCGCCGACCTCACCCCGTTGTAATCGGACACGACCCTGGAAGGGGCGGCCAGGGACCGCAGTGACGGCGGTGACGTAAGTGGCAGAACCGACGTCATGGATCACACCGTTCGACCGCTTGGAAACTTCCCGCTCGGGCCGGGAACCACCGGGCCCCGCGGAACGTTGACCAGAGCGCCCCGGCCCGACGTGCCGGGGACCGCGTCGCGGCGTCCGACGTCCGCGGGGGGTTCTACCAGGTCCACAAGTGAAGACACGATCGCTCGATAGGGCTCTGTGATGCGTGATCTACTACCCTGATCGCGTAGCCGGCCGCAGCGTGGAGGAAGCGATGGAGAGCAAGAACCCGATCTTCAGTCGGCAACGGCAGGCAGGGCGGTCATGGGGCGGCCCGACGCCGAGCCCCGAACAACTCCAGGGCATGTACGACGCCCCGGCATACGCTCCGCCGGCGCAGCGCCCGATGACGATCGACGACGTCGTGGTGCGCGGGTTCATGACCCTCGGCACGCTCGTCGTGGCCGGTGCCGCGGCATGGGTGCTCAACGTGCCGCTCGGCATCGCGATCGCCTGTGCGCTGGTCGGCGTGGTGCTCGCGCTGATCGCGTCGTTCAAGCAGAGCACCAACCCGGCGCTGATCCTCGGCTACGCCGTCTTCTACGGCGTCTTCGTGGGAGCGCTGAGCCACACCTACGAGATGTTCTTCAACGGCATCGTGCTGCAGGCGGTGCTCGGCACGGCCTTCGCGTTCGGCGCGGTGCTCGCGGTCCACTCGCTCAAGATCATCCGGGTCACGCCCAAGCTGGTCCGGTTCGTCAGCGCCGCCGCCATCGCCGCGCTCGGCCTGATGCTGGTCAACCTGATCGTGGGCTTCTTCAACGACGGCGGCATCGGCATCCGCACCGACAGCCCGCTCGGCTGGGTCTTCAGCATCGCGATGATCCTGCTCGGCTGCTTCTTCCTGCTGCTCGACTTCGACTCGATCGAGCAGGCCATCCGGATGGGCGCGCCGGAGAAGTTCGCCTGGCAGGCGGCGTTCGGGCTCACCCTGAGCCTGGTGTGGATCTACCTGGAGGTGCTCCGCTTCGTCAGCTACTTCTCCTCCAGCGATTGATCGCCGGCCCGGCGCGGAATGGCCGCTCGGGCAGGAGATTCAGTAGGAATGACCCCGCTTCGGCGGGGTCTTCCGTTTTGTGGGGGCCGGTGGGCGGCACGGAAATGATCTACGGTCCTTCAGCGAACAGATGTGACTCCGGTCTTGCCATTTGCGCGCCCATGTTGCAGGGTCGAGCAAAGGAGCTCATCCGTGGAGGTGCCCATGTCGCTGAACCACTCACCGGAGATGCAGAACAAGCTGATCGCCAGGGTCGCTACGATCACCGGGCGCGAACTCCCAGAGTGGTTCCAAGCCATCGACAACGGCCCGGCTTTCCTGCGCTGCGAGGAGCGCGCGAACTGGCTCGCCGACGAGCACGGGCTGTCCCACGGCTATGCCGCCGCGATCGTGCGCGAGCACGAGCGGCACCGCCGTCACCGCATGTAGTCGTCTCTCGATGCCCGCGCCCCGCGTTCGGCGCGGGCGTCGTTTTGAGCGGCCCCCGGCACCAGGGTTGGGCCATGATGGGGCCATGGATCTCGACAGCGCACGCGCGTTCGTGCGTGACAACAACAGAGCAGTCCTGCTGACCAGGCACGCCGACGGCCGGCCGCAGATGTCGCCCGTCACGGTGGGCGTGGACGACGAAGGACGCCTCGTCATCAGCAGCAGGGAGACCGCGGTCAAGGTGCGCAACCTGCGCCGCGATCCGAAAGCGGTGCTGTGCGTGTTCACCGACGGGTTCTTCGGCAAGTGGATCCAGGTCGAGGGCACCGCGGACTTCCTGACGCTGCCCGAGGCGATGGACGAGCTGGTCGCCTACTACCGGCGGATATCCGGCGAGCACCCCGACTGGGACGACTATCGCGCCGCCATGGTGCGCGACCGCCGGCTGCTCATCCGGATCGAACCCACCAAGGCCGGCCCCGACGTCCACGGCTGAGGTCACAGCCGGACGGTGACCGTGTGCGAGGCCCCTTCCCTGCCGGCCAACCGGCCGAAGGTGAGCGTGAGCCGCGCGCCGGTCCCGGCCCGCTCCAGCAGATCGTGGCCGCGCAGCACCCGCCGTACCGGACGGTCCCAGGTCACCGTCAGCCCGTCGAGCGCGCGGCGCGGATCGGCCACCGTCACGGTGGCCGTGCCGTCGCCGCGCTCGCGGACCAGCACGGCGCAGGGCGCCGACGCGGCCAGCGGGCCCGCCGAGCCCTCCCGCCAGAAGTTCACCGCGGTCAGGCCCAGCGCGGGCAGGTGGACGCCCTGCCGCCCGGCGGTGTTGGCCAGCACCCGCGCCCAGCCGGGGTCGGCCGCGCGGGCCCGGGTCGCGGCCCGGCTCGCGCCCGGCATCAGCAGGTGGACATAGTCCGCGTTCTCCGGGTCGGTGCCGTGGTCCAGCCACAGCGTCACGTAATCCCTGGTCACCGTCTCGGCGGTGCGGGCGGCGCGCAAGGTGCGCAGTGCGGGCCCGCCGGGCAGCACGTAACCGCCGTGCCCGGCCAGGTGCGCCCAGCCGCGCTCGATCGTCAGCGGCGCGCTGGTGCGGCGGTTGTCCACGATGGTCTCCACCGGCACGCCGTCGCTCGCGGTGATGCCCGCGCCCAGGCAGACGATCGCGTCGTCCAGGAACACCCACGACTTGAACGCATCAAGCGTGCTCTCCAGCCCGTTGAGGTGCTGGCCGACGGTCGCGTACTCCCCGTCGGTGGCACCGCCGACCCAGCGGCCCGGCGGGCAGGTGTCGCCCCACGAGCCGCCCGCGCCGTCGGGCAGCCGCAGCGTGGACACCGTCGTGCCGGGCAGGCGGTAGGGGTCGGCGGTGGCCCAGAAGGCGTCGGAGTAGTGGTCGCCGTGGCCCTCGGCCCACCAGTAGAGCATCCCCGAGCCGGTGTGCCAGCCGCGCAGGTTCTCGCCGTTGCCGTATTCGTAGTGGCCGACCCGGTGGGAGGCCATGCTGAGCGCCGCGCACCACCCCGGCCGCCGGTGTACGGCACGCGCGCTCATCGTCATCAGCCGGTGCCCGGCCGGCTCGGCGGCGGCCGGGATCGACTCATCGTCCAGGATCGCCGCGAGCCGGGCGTGGAAGGCCAGGTCACTGCGCTCGGCGGCGGGCAGCATGGGCTGCGCGGTGTCGCGTACGGCCCAGCCCTTGACCATCGCCTGCCAGCGCGAACGCTCGGCCGCCGGCGCCGACTCGGCGAGCTGCAGGATCGCGGCGGCGATCTCCCTGCCCTTGCGGTGGTCGCCGAACGCCTGCCTGGCGATCGACCGTCCGCGCACCAGGTCCATTACGAACCCGTCGTGGACGAAGGGGGCGAAGGAGCGCTCCACCGCGTCGAACACCCGCCGGTCGGCGACCGGCCACGGGGAGCCGCGCAGCACCGAGAACAACGTGGCCAGCCCGGTCAGCAGCGTCACGCCGTACGCGCCCTGGTAGGGGATGGTGGTGTGCTGGATGAACGAGCCGTCCCGGTAGAACCCGTCGCCCTGCGACACCAGCGGGAAGACCGGGGCCAGCGCGGCGGCGGCCAGCGCCGCCTTGCCGTGGTCGTCGTCCAGCATCGCGCGCAGCAGCATCACCGTGCACAGATCGACCCGGTTGGCCGCGGTGCTGGTGCCGGTGTAGGGACCGAGCACACTTTCCGGGACGAACCGATCCACCGCGTCGCGCAGCCCGGCTCGCTGCCGCGCGCTCAGGTGCGGCCCGATCAGCAGGGCCGCGTCGAGCAGCGCCCGGGGCACGCCGATCCGCCAGTGCCACCAGTTTCCGACCTCGTCGGCGTCGGCGGAGTAGACCCGGGCGCGGTAGTGGTCGATCCCGGCGGCGACCGCCGCGGCCAGCGCCGCGTCACCGGTCAGGCCGGTACCCGGCAGCACGTGGGCGCGGGCCATCGCCCGCAGCCGCGTCGGCGTGGCGACGAACGACGGGAACGCCTGGTCGGGCCAGAGCCACCCGTCGGCGGGGGCCATCGTGTCGCGGTACCCCGCCACCTGCGCGCCGAGCCGGGCCAGCCTGGTCCGGTACGGCTCGGCCGCCGGATCGAACGCCGCCCCCGCCGTCACCGCGAGCCAGCGGCGGCGCAGCGCGACGAACGAGGTGTCCGGGGCGTGCGCGGGCGGCGCCGGGAACAGCGCCCCCAGCGCGCCGGCCGCGCCGAGCGCGCCGAACCGGAGCAACAACCGCCTGGGATGGCCGCGCACCCCAGGATCATCCCACTAGGACAGCCGCTCCAGGATCATCGCCATGCCCTGGCCGCCGCCCACGCACATCGTCTCCAGGCCGATCGTCTTGTCGTGGAAGCGCAGGCCGTTGATCAGGGTCGAGGTGATCCGGGCCCCGGTCATGCCGAACGGGTGGCCCACCGCGATGGCCCCGCCGTTGACGTTGAGCCGGTCGAGGTCGATCCCCAGCTCCCGGTAGGACGGGATGACCTGCGCCGCGAACGCCTCGTTGAGCTCCACCAGATCGACGTCGTCGATCGCCATCCCGGCCTTCGCCAGCGCCTTGCGGGAGGCTTCGACCGGGCCCAGGCCCATGATCTCCGGCGACAGCCCGGTCAGCCCGGTGGACACGATCCTGGCCAGCGGGGTGATGCCCAGCTCGGCCGCCTTGGTGTCGCTCATCACGACCACCGCCGCCGCGCCGTCGTTCAGCGGGCAGCAGTTGCCCGCGGTCACCGTGCCGTCCGGGCGGAAGGACGGCTTGAGCGTGGCCACCTTCTCGTACGTCGTGCCGGGCCGCGGCCCGTCGTCCTTGCTCACGACCTCGCCGGAGGGCAGCGTCGCCGGAGTGATGTCGCTCTCCCAGAACCCGTTCGCCAGCGCCTTCTCGGCGAGGTTCTGGGAACGGACGCCGAACTCGTCCTGCTCCTCGCGGGTGATGCCCTTGAGCTGGGCGACGTTCTCCGCGGTCTGCCCCATGGCGATGTAGATGTCCGGCACCTGGTCGTCCTCGCGCGGGTCGGACCAGGTCAGCCCGCCCTGCGCGAACCTGGAGGTACGCGCGCCCGCCTCCTCGAAGACCGGGTTGTGGGTGTCGGGCAGCGAGTCGGAGTTGCCCTTGGTGAACCGCGACACGCACTCCACGCCCGCCGAGACGAACACGTCGCCCTCACCGGCCTTGATGGCGTGGAAGGCCATCCGGGTGGTCTGGAGCGAGGAGGCGCAATAGCGGGTCAGCGTGGTGCCGGGCACGCCGTCCAGGCCCAGCAGGGTGCTCACCACCCTCGCCATGTTGAACCCCTGCTCGCCGCCGGGCAGCCCGCAGCCGAGCAGCAGGTCGTCGATCTGGGCCGGGTCCAGCTCGGGGACCTTGGCCAGGGCGGCCGTGACCATCTGCGCGGTGAGGTCGTCCGGGCGGATGCCGGCGAGCGATCCCTTGAAGGCGCGGCCGATGGGCGAGCGTGCGGTGGCGACGATGACTGCCTCGGGCATGGGGCTCTCCTGGTGTGGTTCGGCGCTCTGATGCGGAGATTACCTCGCGGATCCGTGGTCGTCCCGGCCGGGGGGCCGGTGAACAGAACATTGTACTGCGCGGCTCGGATGGCGCGCTCAGCCGTACATTCCGGGGGCGGACACCGCGCCGTCCTTGATGCCGTGCAGCGCGCCGCGCTCGTCGCGCCACAGCCGCCAGCCGTCCTGGCTGCCGGTGAACCACGGCGGCGGCGCGGCCTGGCCCTCCGCGCGTTTGCCGGTGCCGAGGTCGTACTCGCACAGGGCCGCCACGGAGTAGAACCCCGGCGGCTGGCCCTTGATCGGCAGCGGCTTGGGGTCGGTCACGCAGAACGACCAGGCGCGCTGTTTCTCCTGCTTGGCGGCGCGGCCGGTGGCCAGCTCGTAGGCGGCGCCCTGCGCGCCGTGCTTGAGGAAGCCGATGCGGTCCATTCGCGGCGGGAAGGCCAGCCACCAGCCCGACCCGGGAGCGTCGCCCACGCCGACCTGGCCGAGCACCCGCCCGGTCGCCGGGTCGAGCCGGGCGAAGCCGCCGTAGCGGCCCTGATCGTCCACCGGGCGCACGATCGGGGCGAAGCCGGGGTTGCCGCTCGGATAGACGCGTACGACGCTGGGGCGCATCCAGTTGATCGAGCCGTCCTCCAGCCGGACGGAGAAGAGGCCGAAGGCGGAGACCTTCCGCTTGCGCGAGTCAGGGTAGGGGGCGATATATCCGACGAGGTCGTCTTGTGCGGCCCCGAAGGCCCATCCGCCCGACATGTCCACTCCCTCGCCCAGCGCCCGCTCCACCGGCTGCTGCCAGATGACCTTCCTGGACTTCAGGTCGTAGCTCTCCAGCACCGGATGGCGGGCCAGCCGCAGCAGCACCACCCGCGTGGCGTCGGACCACTCCACCTCCGCGATGCCCGGCAGCTTCCACAGGGTCCTGCCGGTCGCCGGGTCGAGCATCACCGTGCGCGCCGCGGCCGTCGCGGTGTGCTCGGTCAGGCACAGGTACGGGCCGCAGCTCTGCGGCCCGAACGACGAGTGGACCGGGCGGCTCCAGCGCGGGCCGCCGGTGCGCGCGTCACGCGCCACCAGCGTGGCGTGCCACCTGCCTTTTTGGGCGGGCGGGTCCAGCGACGCCACCACCGTCTCGCCCTTGCCGGTGGTGACGGCGGCGGGCGGGGCCACGCCCATGCCGGGCAGCCGGCCCGCCATCGTGGCCGGGGCCGTCCACAGGCGCCGCCCGGTGGCGAGTTCGGCGGTGAAGGTCTCCATGCCGCCGTCGGGCCGCAACGCGGTGGCGGCCAGCACCCCTCCTGCGGTGACGATCCGGCTCACCGCGTTGACCTGGCCGTTGGACCAGGTGGGGGCGGCCTGGGTGGCGGCGTCGCTGCCGGTGCAGCCGGCCAGGGCCAGCACGCCCGCGAGCGCGGCGGCGGGTCCCTTGCGA
>NZ_POUA01000156.1 GCF_003236385.1 Spongiactinospora gelatinilytica | reverse complement strand
AGGTGTGTATAAGAGACAGCTCCTACAGTCGTTCGCGCAATTGTGCCCACGAACCCGCGGCACGGTCACGAGCGCTTACCACGGTGACCGGGAGCGGCCACTCGATCGACAATTCAGGGTCGTCGAACCGGACCGACAGATCCTCCGCCGGATCGTGTTCCCGGTCGATTCTGTAGCACACGTCGGCGTGCTCGGTGAGCGCCTGAAAACCGTGCAGCATTCCGGGCGGGACGTAAAGCGTGGTGAACGTCTCGTCGTCCAGCCGCACCGAAAGCCGCCGCCCGAACGTCGGCGAACCCGGCCGCGTGTCCACCAGGACGTCGAGGATCGCCCCCCGGGCACAGCGCACCAGCTTGGCCTCGCCGCGCCCGGAACGGCCGTGCATTCCGCGTATCGTGCCCCGCACCGAACGCGACTGGCTGTCCTGCACGAAAGCGTGCGGATCCAATCCCGAGTCCTTGGCGAGAACGTTGTCGAACGTCCGGGTGAACAACCCCCGCTCGTCATGGTGCGGGGTCGGAACGAATAACAAGACGCCATCAAGCGGTGCTTTCTCAACGCGCATATGAGATCCTTTCCCACGGGGAGGGAAAATGGCCACTGTAGTGATTCCCGCGCACAACGAGGAAACCGTCGTGGGGGCGGGCGTCAAAACCTTGCTGGACGGCGCGGAGCCGGGTGAGTTCGAGGTCATCGTGGTCGCCAACGCCTGCTCCGACCGTACCGCCGAGGTGGCCAGGAAGGCCGGCGCGCGGGTGGTCGAGACGGCGGAGCCGGGCAAGGCCAACGCGCTGCGGCTGGGCGACGCCGCCTGCCGATCGTTCCCGAGGGTCTACCTCGACGCGGACGTGCGCCTTTCCGCCGCGTCCGCGCGGGCGCTCGTCGCGGCGGCGCGCAGGCCCGGCGTGCTCGCCTGCGCGCCGGTGCCCGACCTGGACATGGCCGGGGTGGGCTGGCTGTCGCGCCGGCTGCACAAGGTCCAGGAGCGGCTGGTGGAGCCGACCAGGGGCCTGGCCGGCACCGGCGTCTACGTGCTGAGCGAGGAGGGCCACGCCAGGGTGTTCCCGATGCCCGACGTGATCTCCGACGACGGCTACGTCCACGCCAGCTTCGCGCCCCACGAGCGGGTGGTGGTGTCCGAGGCGCGGTCGCTGGTGCGTCCGTCCCGCACGCTGAGCGCCAACCTGAACCGGCGGGTCCGGGTGCGGATGGGCAACCGGCAGCTCGAAGAGCTGGGCCGCCCGGTCAGCGAGCGCAGGCTGTCGCTCGGCGACCTGTGGGGCCTGCTGCGCGCTCGCCGGGTGAGCCCGCTGGACGCCGGGTGCTTCCTGGCCGTGCTCGTCATGGACAAGGCGCTGACCAGGTTGCGCGCCCAGCGCGGCGGCCAGGTGAGCTGGGGGACCGACGCCACCACGCGCTAGCGTCCCGGCCCGCCCGGTGCGGTCACGCACGGGGCTCCAGCAGGTAGACCCGCGTCGACCCGAACACCTCCGGCTTGCCGCGCCCGCGTGCCACCGTGCGCACCGGGCGGAACCTCCCGGTGGCCAGCAGGCGGGTCTCTTCCACGGGGTTGAAGTAGATCAGCCGCACCTGGCGCGGCCGGCGGTCCACCGACTCGATGAGGTTGTCGATCACCCTGCTGAACACCTCGCCGCCGAACGGGTTGTTCATGAACACCGTGTTCACGTCGTCGGGGATCGCGTAGTCCAGCGCGTCGGAGGTGACCAGCCGGACATCGCCGCAGCGCAGCCGGACCCGGGTGCTCTTGAGGTTCGCACGGGCGATCTCGTTCAGGTGCCGGGACAACTCGACGCCGATCACCGTCTTGAACCGGTACCCGGCCGCCGCCTCCAGGACCATGCGGCCCATCCCCGAGCCCAGGTCGAGGAAGACGTCGTCGGGGCCCACCTCGCGCCTGGCCAGCGTGCGGCGCAGCGTCATCCAGTTGGCGGGCGAGTAGTAGGCGCGGTCGCGGTGGGCGAGCCCGAGTTCTTCCAGGTGGACGAACTCGGAGGTGTGCACGCCGTACCGCCACTCGAACAGCAGCTTGGCGGCGGTCCGGCGGAGCCAGGACCACGAACGGCGGGCCGCCAGCAGCCCGACCGATTCCGTGCCCGCGCACTCCGCGGCCATGTCGACGACGGCGACGGCTTCCAGCAGGACCGTCATGCCCTCCCCTTCCTTGTCCTCCGGCCGCGCGGGCCGGAAGGTCACTCGGACCGGGTCTGCCCGGCCCCGCCAATGGCGGCCTGGTAGGCCGAGATCAGCGCCTCCCGCGACCGCTCCCACGACAGCGGGCCGGCGACCCGCTCCCGGCCGATCGCGCCCATCCTGGCCCGCTCGTCCGGATCGTCCAGCAGCCTCGCGACCAGCTTGGCGAACTCCAGCTCGTCGTTGCCGGGCGCGTACAGCGCCGCCTCGCCCGCCGACACCCTGGCCTCGCGCAGCTCGAAGGAGACCATCGGCCGGGCCATCGCCATGTACTCCATGACCTTGTTCATGGTGGAGACGTCGTTGAGCGGGTTGAACGGGTCGGGCGACAGGCACACGTCGGCGGTGGACAGGTAGCGCAGCAGGTCCTCGTCGGGGATGCGCCCGGTGAACTCCACCTGCTCGGCCAGCCCCAGCCGCCGGGCCAGCGCCACCATGTCGTCGAAGGTGTCGCCCGCGCCGACGAAGACCGCGTGCCAGTCGTCCCTGCCCACCTCGTCGCGCAGCCTGGCCAGCGCCCGCAGCGCGTAGTCCACGCCGTCCTGCGGTCCCATCACGCCCAGGTAGCACAGCAGGTACGGCTTGCCCTTTCGCAGGTCGGGCTCCTGCGGCACCTGCCTGAAACGCTCCACAGCGGGCGCGCTGCGCACCACGAAGACCTGCTCGGGCCGCTTGCCGCCGCGGGTCAGGGCGACCTGGCGGTAGCTCTCGTTGGTGGCGATCACGACGTCGGCGGCCCGGTACGTCCGGCGTTCCAGGAAGCACACCACGCGGTAGAGGAGGTCCTTGCCGCGGTCGAAGCGGGACAGGTACAGCTCGGGCACCAGGTCGTGCTGGTCGAAGACGAACTTCGCGCCGCGCCGCCGCAGCCCTCCGGCCAGCAGGAAGAACAGGTCGGGCGGGTTGCAGGCGTGTACGACGTCCACGCGGCCGACGCGGCGGGCGAGCCTGCGGGTGTGCCACAGCGCCGCCCCGTACTCCCGCAGGTAGCCCAGCGGGCCGCCGGTCGCGGCGCGCAGCGGGTAGCGGTGGATCCGCACCCCGTCGATCTCGGCCTCCGGCTCGGTGTCCCGCTTGGTGCCCTGCGGGCAGATGACGTGGACCTCCCAGCCCGCGTCGCGCAGCGCCAGGCTCTCCTGCCAGACGCGCCGGTCGAAGGGCACCGAGAGGTTCTCGACCAGAATGAGGACCTTGCCGAGCGAGGACGCCTTACCAGCCAAGTCCCACATACCCAGGTCGGGCCCGGCGCACGGCGGCGTCGGGGAGGCGTACGAGATCGATGATCACCTGGTCCGGGCCGGCCTTGTCCAGGGCGGTCAGCACGTCGGCGTCCGCGCAGCCGGCCACGCAGATCTCCGCGTGGTCCAGGACGTCGGTGGCGGAGCTGGTCAGCAGCTCGCCCAGGTGGGGGAGCCGGGCTTCGATGTAGGCGCGGTTGGCGCCCATCAGCCGGGACAGGGAGACGTTGGCGTCGTAGATCCGCAGGTCGTAGCCCTTGCCGAGGAGGCGTTCGGCCAGCTCGACCAGCGGGCTTTCGCGCAGGTCGTCGGTGCCGGGCTTGAAGGAGAGGCCGAACAGGCCGATCCTGCGCCTGCCGTAGGAGGCGATCAGCTCGAACGCGCGGCGCAGGTGCTCCTCGTTGGAGGGCAGCACGTTGGACAGCATCGGTACCGAGACATCGGCCCGGCGGGCCGCGTAGACCAGGCCGCGCAGGTCCTTGGGCAGGCACGAGCCGCCGAAGGCGAAGCCGGGGCGCAGGTAGGCCGGGCTGATGTTGAGCTTGCGGTCGGCCAGGAAGACGTCCATGACCTGGTGGGAGTCCAGGCCGAGGGCGCGGCAGACGGCGCCGATCTCGTTGGCGAACCCGATCTTCACCGCGTGGAACGTGTTGTCCACGTACTTCGTCATCTCCGCGACGGCGACCGGCACCCGGAACACCTCACCGGGTAACCCCTCGTACAGCGCGGCGACGGTGTCGCCGCTCTCCTCGTCCAGCTCGCCGATCACGGTCTTGGGCGGCTCGTAGAAGTCGCGGACGCTCGTGCCCTCCCGCAGGAACTCGGGGTTCACCGCCACGCCGAAGTCGATGCCGGGGGTGAGCTGCGACGCCTTGGACAGGATCGGCACCAGCAGTTCCTCGCAGGTGCCCGGCAGCATGGTGCTGCGGAACACCACCGTGTGCCGCGGCTCGCCCGGTGCCCGCGCGGCCAGCGTCCGGCCGATCTGCTCGGCCACCCGCTCCAGGTAGAGCGTGGACAGGCTCCCGTTGGGCGCGGACGGCGTGCCCACGCAGATGAGCGAGACGTCCGACGCCGCGATGGCCTCGGTCACGTCGGTGGTCGCCCGCAGCGCTCCGGAACGTACCACCTCGGCGGTCAGCTCACCGATCCGCTCCTCGACCACGGGGGCCCTGCCGCTCGCGATGAGGGCGACCTTGTCCGGGTTGGCGTCGATGCCGATGACCTGGTGACCGCGCGCCGCCAGGCACGCGGCGGACACCGACCCCACATAGCCCAGTCCGAAAACGCTGATCCGCACGCTGAACCCAGCCCCTCCATTGCTCGCGGACTCCGCCGCGGAGCGGGAGGTGAAATATCCGGTGTTCCCCCGACTCCACCGCATATATCGCCGCAGCGTGACGGGTCGTTACGCCGGGAATGGAAAGGGTTTGCCGGGGCCGCGACGGCCGCCGCATCCCGGGATGCGGGCCTAGCATTGTAAGCCCTGATAGTAGGATTCAGCACGGTATCCGGTCTCGCGGGCGATCGGCTCCCCATTCGTGCTGGACGTTCATCGCTTGAGGGTCTGATGGCAGAGGGTAGTATCGGATCACCGCAGGTTACAGGCACCGCGCCCGCAGGGCAGGCGCCGGTCAGGCTCCCGTCATTGACCGGATTGCGGTGGTTTGCGGCATTTGCTGTCTTCGGTTTTCACGTACACCACAGCGGGCTTTCCGACGATCGAGTGATCGACCGCTTCCTCTCTGTGTTATTCGGGGCGGGCGCGTCGGGCGTGCCGTTTTTCTTTATTCTGTCGGGGATGGTGCTGACCTGGTCGGCCCGCGAGGGAACGCCGGCGGTCACCTTCTGGCGGCGGCGCGCCGCCCGCGTCCTGCCCAACCACATGGTCACCTGGGCCGGCACGCTCGCGCTGCTCCTGCTGGCGCGCGAGCAGATCTCCACCGGCCCCGCGGTGGCCGGCCTGTTCCTGACGCAGGCGTGGATTCCCGACATCGACTACTTCTTCGCGGTCAACACCCCCGCCTGGTCGCTTTCCTGCGAAATCGCCTTCTACGCGGCGTTTCCGCTGCTGCTGCCTCTGGTCAAACGCATCGCGGCGGGCCGGCTGTGGACGGTCGCCGCCCTGTTGCTGGCCGGGGTGTGGCTGATGCCGCTGGTCACCCTGGTGCTGCCGGTGGACATCGGCTACTGGCTGGTGTGGATCTTCCCGGTTCCCCGGGCGATGGAGTTCGCGCTCGGCATGGTCCTGGCGCGGATGGTGCGCGAGGGTCGCTGGCGCGGTCCGGGGCTGCTGCCGTCCGTCGCGCTGGTGCTGGTCGCGTACGTCGCGGTGCCCTACGCTCCCGAGGCGTGGAAGTGGGTGGCGTGGATGACCGGCCCGTACGCGGTGCTGATCGCCGCCGCGGCGGTGTCCGACGTGCGGGGGAGCCGGTCCGTGCTGCGGGGCCGGGCGCTGGTCTGGCTCGGCGAGGTGTCCTTCGCCTTCTACCTGGTGCACCAGGGCGTCATCCGGCTGGTCGTGTGGGCCGTGGGACACGACCAGCCGCCGTCGCTGGAGGTGGCGAGCATGCTGGCGATGCTGGCGCTCACCCTGCTCGGATCGTGGGCCCTCTACCGGCTGGTCGAGCGCCCGCTCGAACGACGGCTGGGCCGCCCCCGCCTCACCGGCTGATGGAGCGCAGCGAGCGTACCGCCCGGCGCAGCGCCGGGGCGAGCGGCGAGCGCTTCACCGCCGCCTGTACCGCGAGGCCCGCCCGCCGTGCCAGCCGGCCGGTCGCGCCCTTGGTCACCATGCCCTGGCTCACCGTGTACTCGCCGGTCTTGGCCCGCCGCTTGTAGTCGTCGTCGCCGCGCCCGAGGTCGATGCGGGTCAGCCCCAGCTCAGGAGCGGCGGCCAGTACCTCGCGCAGCAGGATCCAGCCCGGCGACAGGGTGCCGAAGGCCGGGTCGTACACCGGGAACCACCAGTGCAGCACGCCGCCCGAGCGCATCCCGAAGTGCGCGGCCAGCAGGCGCGGCCCGGCGTGGACCGTGGACAGCATCCCGGAGAAGCCCGGCCCGCTGGTGTGCAGCAGCCGGGTGATCAGCTCGCGGCGGCCCGGCATCGCGAAGTAGTCGCGCACCCCGGTCGCGGCGTACTGCTCGCGCTTGCGGTCGATCACCCGCGCCAGGGACTCCTCGTCCACCGCCTGCGCCTCGAAGCGGACCGGCCCGAGTTCGCGCCCGGCCTTGTTGGTGCCCCGCCGCGCCTCGGCCATCTTGTCCTTGCCGCTGCGCGAGGCCCTGCCCAGATAGCCTTCGAGGCCGCCGGTCGTGTCGACGTACGGCGACACCATCCGCGACTCCACCCACGGCTCGAACTCCTCCAGCCCGGCGAGGCCGTCCCGCAGGTGGTCGAAGGCGTACTGCCGCACGCCGCCCGCCAGCAGCCCGGCGACCGGGAACGCGAAGCCCGGCTCGGCGATCGGCCCCTGGAAGTCGGCGCCCGGCCAGCCCACCGGCCGGATCAGGGAACGTTCCCGGTGGTAGGGCAGCAGCCCGCGGACCCGCCCGGCCGCGTCGCGGCCGACCGCCACCAGCACCTCGTTGCCGGTGGCATGGACGGCGGCGGCGAACTCCGGATGGAAGCAGGGACTGTCGAGCCGGGGGTCGGCGTCCCGGATCGCGTGCCAGGCGTCCAGTTCCTCGGCTCCCAGGGCGTCGTAGCGGACCGTTCGCAGGGTGGTCAGGGTCGTGCTCCCGTCTGGGGCCATGGCTAGGGCATGCGGACGCGTGAGGGCCGCAGCAGCGCCGCGACGCAGGCCCGGGAGGTACGCCGGCCCGCCACGGCCCGCAGCGACTCCCCGAGGATCACCGCCAGGTAGTAGGGCACCGCGGGCAGCGCCCCGCGCCGTTTGCGGAACAGCCGCACCTTGTTGACCACCAGCAGCGCGGCCAGCGCCGGGCTGGTCCCGGAGTCGCCGCCGATGTGCTCGACCATCGCCGACGGCTCGTACCAGAGCGTCCAGCCCTTGTCGGCGGCGCGCAGGGCGTACTCGGTCTCCTCGCTGTAGAGGAAGAACGACTCGTCCCACGGGCCGACCTCGCGCAGCGCCCGCACCGAGATCATCATCGCCGCGCCGGTCGCCCACGGCCACACCGCGCCCTGCGGCCCGTCGTAGTCGCGCGGATCGGTGGACATCTCGCCGAGCGTGCCGATCCGGCCCGCCCGGCCGCCGCCGATCAGCCCGGTGACCAGCGCCCTGAAGATCGCCGGGGTGCGGTGCAGCGAGTGTTGCAGCGAGCCGTCCGGGTTGACCAGCTTGGGGGCGGTGATCCCGCGCCCGGCCGGGCCGAGGGCCTGCGCCAGGGTGGTCACCGTGCCGGGGCGCACCCGGCAGTCCGGGTTGAGCACCATCACGGCGTCGAGCGCGCCGAGGTCGAGCGCCGCCACGCCGGCGTTGATCGCCGCGGCGTACCCGGCGTTCCTGCCGACCTGCACGACGCGGACCGGCAGGCCCTCGCCGGCCGCCCGCTCGGCGATGGCGACCGAGTCGTCGGCGGAGGCGTTGTCGGCGACCACCACGCTGGTGAGCCGCGCGCCATGGGCGCCGGCCGGCAGCGACGCCAGGCAGTCGCCGATGACGGCGGCGCTGTTGTAGGTCACGATGACCACGGCGATCCGCAGGCCCTCATGATCCGCTGCCACGTGCTCGGACATGGCCTCCTCCCTCAGCCTCGTAACCGTTTGAAGGCGCGCGCCGCGCTCCCGCGCGCGCGGCCGTACACCGATGGGGTGCCGTTGAGCACCCGGTCGAGCCAGTCCTGGTCCAGGTCGGGGCCGATGCTGGTGCGGGTCTGGAGCCATGTGCCGGGCCTGGCCCGCCCGCCGTCGCTGGTGTAGGCGCGGGTGATCTTCGCATCGCGCATCCTGCGCAGCACGTGACGGTCATAGGAACCGAACGGGACGGCCACCCGCGACACCGGGTGCCCGACCAGGTCGGCCAGCACATGCCCGGCCTCGATCATCTCCCGCTCGACGTCCTCGGGGCTCAGGAGCCGCCAGTCGCGGTGCGACCAGCCGTGCGACCCGATCCGCATGCCCGCCGCGGCCAGCTCGCGCACGCCGCCCGCGTCCACCCTGCCGGGCTCGCCGAGCAGGCCCGCGCACACGAAGAACTCCGCGGTCAGCCCGCGTTCGAGCAGCCTGGGCAGGGCGATCTCGACGTCGGAGGCGTTGCCGTCATCGAAGGTGATCCGCACGTCGCCGCGGCCGACGGCCGCGTCGAGCATGCGCTCGAACTGCTCCACCTCGACCCAGACCTGATCCTCCCCGGGATCCAGCTCGCGTACGACGGGACCGATTCCGTGCACCGTGATGTTGACGATCGAACCCGCCATTTCCCCACCCTCGCATCCCCGGCTCACCGTCATATCGGGCTGTGCGGCGTCCGGCGTTACACGTCATCGGGGGGCAGGCCATCCGAGCTGGAACGGTCCGCGTACCACGCCACGGTGGCCCGCAGCCCCTCCGCCAGCGGCGTGACCGGACGCCAGCCGAGCACTTCGGCGGCGGCGGCGACGTCGGCGATCTGGGGGTTGTCCAGCGGGCGGTCCGGCAGCGCGCCGAACCTCGGCCGGCCCGCCCCGCCGACGATCCGCGTGATCCGCTCGACGGTCTCCCTGATCGACACCCGCCGGCCGGAGCCGATGTCGAAGACCTGCCCGGCGGCCTTCTCCGCGGACGCCGCCGCGACGAACGCGTCCGCCACGTCGTCCACATAGACCCAGTCGATCATCCGGGTGCCGCTGGACAGCTCCGGGTCGCGCCCTTGCAACAGCGCCCTGGTCACGTACGGCACCAGCCGCCGCGGCTCGTCCCTGCCCGGCCCGTAGACCATGGCCACCCGGAGCACGGTCACCGGGACGTCCCACAGCCCGTGGAACATCCGTGCGTAACCGGTGGCGGCCCACTTGGCCGCCGCGTACGGCGAGCACGGCACCGCGTCGCCCTCCCGGGCCTCCTCGACCGACCCCGCGAGCACCACCCTGGTCCCCGTCCCGGCCCCGGCGACCGCGGACATCAGGTTGACCGCGGCGCCCAGGTTGGCGTGCAGGGTGGGCAGCACCGCGTTGTGGTCTCTGGTGCCGGTGACCTCGCTGGCCAGGTGGAAGAGCACATCCGGGCGCGCGGCCCTGATCAGGTTGCCCGCGGCCTCCGGATCGGTGAGGTCGGCGGTGTGCCAGACCTCTCCCGCCGCCTGCGCCTGCGGTCTGCGGCTGACAGCGTGTACCTCGGCGTCCAGTGCGGCCAGCCTGGCGATCAGCCGGTCACCGATGAAGCCGGTGGCGCCGGTGACGAGCGCCCGCTTGCCGTACCAGTCCCATGGTCCCTCGGCGGGGGCCATCTGGATCCTCCTCACGGTCGGCATCGGCGAACGCACTCACATTAGTCGGGTAGTTGGGGCGGTGGAACAGGAATCGGCTTGAATTCGGGTGTATCGATTCGTTTATCCAGGTCAGCGCCGGTGTAGTGACCTCATCCGGACGGCCTGCGCCGGTTTCTCCGGGGGTTCGGGCGAGATCATCGAAATTCCACGTCCGAAAATAGATAATGCGTGGAATTCTTTCTCAGATATGAAGTCTTTTCAGGTCGCCAGTTGGCGACTCAGGTCACCAGATGGCGTGGAAATGGTGGACCGGTCCGCGGCCGTGCCCGACCGCGAGCGTGTCGGCCGCGCGCAGCGCGCCGGTCAGATAGTCCTTCGCCGCGCGGACCGTGTCCGGCCACCCCTCGTGGCGCGGACGCAGTGCGGCGATCGCCGACGACAGCGTGCAGCCGGTGCCGTGCGTGTTGCGTGTCGGCACCCGCGGCGCGGTCAGCTCGATCTCCTCCTCGCCGGTCAGCAGGAGGTCCACGCACTCCTCGCCGTCCAGGTGGCCGCCCTTGAGCAGCACCCGCCGCACGCCCAGCCCGAGCAGCCGCCGGGCCTGGTCGCGCATCTCGTCGAGGGTCTTGGCCTCCGGCTCGCCGAGCAGGTCGGCGGCCTCGGGCAGGTTGGGGGTGATCAGGTCGGCCAGCGGCAGCAGCTCCTCGCGCAGCGAGGTCACCGCCTCGGCGGCGAGCAGCCGGTCGCCGCTCTTGGCGACCATCACCGGGTCGAGCACGACGTACGGCGGACGGTAGATCCGCAGCGCCGAGGCGACCGCCCGGGTCACCCGGGCGTCGCTCAGCATGCCGATCTTCACGGCGTCCGCCGGAACGTCGGTCAGCAGCGTGTCGAGCTGCTGGGTGACGAACTCGGCGGGCACCTCATGGATGGCGCGCACGCCGGTGGTGGTCTGCGCGACGAGCGCGGTCACCACCGTCATGCCGTACGCGCCGAGCGCGGAGAACGTCTTCAGGTCGGCCTGGATGCCCGCACCGCCGCTCGGGTCGGTGCCGGCGATGGACAGCACCTTCGGAATGCCGGTCACGGGAATCCTCTCTCGCCGGCCGACCTGGCTTCGCCGGCCGATCCGTTTTGGCTAGCCGATCCGCCAGGTGTCTCCGCCGTGCAGCAGCTTGTGCAGGTCGCCTCGCCCGCCGGCCTGCGCCTGCTCAAGCTGCTCGCTCATGAGCTGGTCGTAGGAGGGCCGCTCCACGCTGCGGAAGACCCCGATCGGGACGTGCTCGAAGGCCGGCTCGTCCAGCCTGGACAGCGCGAACGCCACCGACGGGTCGGGGTGGTGGGCGTCGTGGACCAGGATCTCCGACTCCGGCACCGAGGCGCGGTCCACGACCTCCAGCCCGCCGCCGGGGGTCCGGCGTACCGCCTTGGACGCGCTCACGATCGGCTGCCCGTGCTCCAGGCGCAGCGTGATGTCGTCGCGCAGCTCAGGGTCCTTGAGCTGCTCGAAGGCGTTGTCGTTGTAGATGTTGCAGTTTTGGTAGATCTCCACCAGTGAGGTGCCGCGGTGGGTCGCCGCCTCGCGCAGCACCGACTGCAGGTGCTTGCGGTCGGAGTCGATGGTCCGCGCCACGAACGACGCCTCCGCGCCGACGGCCAGGGAGATCGGGTTGAACGGCTTGTCCAGCGACCCCATCGGCGTGGACTTGGTGATCTTGCCGACCTCCGAGGTCGGGCTGTACTGGCCCTTGGTCAGACCGTAGATCCTGTTGTTGAACAGCAGGATGTTGAGGTTGATGTTGCGGCGCAGCGCGTGGATCAGGTGGTTGCCGCCGATCGACAGCGCGTCACCGTCACCGGTGATCACCCACACGCTGAGGTCGGGCCGCGAGGCGGCCAGGCCCGTGGCGATCGCGGGCGCGCGGCCGTGGATCGAGTGGAACCCGTAGGTGTTCATGTAGTAGGGGAAGCGGGAGGAGCACCCGATGCCCGAGACGAACACCATGTTCTCCCGCCGCAGCCCCAGCTCCGGCACGAAGCTCTGCACCGCGGCCAGGATGGCGTAGTCACCGCAGCCGGGGCACCAGCGGACCTCCTGGTCGGACTTGTAGTCCTTCATGGTCTGCTTGGCGTCGGTCCGGGGCACCAGCGCCAGCCCGCGGCCGTTGAGGGTGGTCTCACTCACTGTCGATCACGTCCTGGATCACTCCCGCCAGCTCCTCCGCCTTGAACGGCAGGCCGCGCACTCGGTTGTAGCTGATGACATCGACCAGGAACCGGCCGCGCAGCAGCAGCGCGAGCTGGCCGAGGTTGATCTCCGGCAGGAGCACCTTGTCGTAGGACTTGAGGACCTCGCCGGTGTTCTTGGGCAGCGGATTGAGGTGCCGCAGATGCGCCTGGGCGACCTTGCCGCCCGCCCGCCGTACCCTGCGGGCCGCGGCGGCGATCGGGCCGTACGTCGAGCCCCAGCCCAGCACCAGCACGCGGGCGTCGCCGTCGGGGTCGTCGACTTCGAGGTCGGGCACGTCGATGCCGTCGATCTTCGACTGACGCAGCCGGACCATCGTGTCGTGGTTGCCGGGGTCGTAGGAGATGTTGCCCGTGACGTCGGCCTTCTCGATGCCGCCGATGCGGTGCTCCAGGCCCGCGGTGCCGGGCACCGCCCACGGCCTGGCCAGGGTCTGCGGGTCGCGCTTGAAGGGGTGGAAGGTCTCGCCGTCGTCGCCGTTGGGCGCGGCGGCGAAGCCGGGGGTGATGACCGGCAGCGCGGAGACCTCGGGGATCCGCCACGGCTCGGAGCCGTTGGCCAGGTAGCCGTCGGACAGCAGGATCACCGGCGTGCGGTAGGTCACCGCGATCCTGGTCGCCTCGATGGCCGCGTGGAAGCAGTCGCTCGGGGTGGCGGCGGCCACGATCGGCACCGGCGACTCGCCGTTCCTGCCGAACATCGCCATCAGCAGGTCGGCCTGCTCGGTCTTGGTCGGCATGCCGGTGCTCGGGCCGGCGCGCTGCACGTCGACCAGGATGAGCGGCAGCTCCGTGGTGACCGCGAGGCCGACCGTCTCGCCCTTCAGCACCACGCCCGGGCCGCTGGTCGTGGTGACGCCGAGCGCCCCGCCGAACGCCGCGCCGAGCGCGGCGCCCACGCCGGCGATCTCGTCTTCGGCCTGGAAGGTGCGCACCCCGAAGTTCTTGTGCCTGGACAGCTCGTGCAGGATGTCGGAGGCCGGCGTGATCGGGTAGGACCCGAGGAAGAGCGGCAGCCCCGACTGCACCGAGCCGGCGACCAGCCCGTAGGCGAGAGCCTGGTTGCCGGAGATGTTGCGGTAGACGCCCGGTTCGAGCTTGGCCGGCTTGACCTCGTAGGAGACCGAGAACGACTCGGTGGTCTCGCCGTAGTTCCAGCCCGCCTGGAAGGCCGCGATGTTGGCCTTGGCGATGACCGGCTTCTTGGCGAACTTGGTCTCCAAGAACTGGATGGTCGCCTCGGTGGGCCGGTGGTACAGCCAGGACAGCAGGCCGAGGGCGAACATGTTCTTGGCCCGCTCGGCGTCCTTCTTGGACATGTCGAAGCCGTCGAGCGCGCCGACCGTCAGGGACGTGAGCGGTACGGCGTGCACCCGCCACTCGGCCAGCGAGTCGTCGTCCAGCGGGCTCGCCGCGTAGCCGACCTTGGCCAAATTGCGCTTGGTGAACTCGTCGGTGTTGACGATGATGTCGGCGCCCTTGGGCAGATCGCCCAGGTTGGCCTTGAGCGCCGCCGGGTTCATCGCGACGAGGACGTTGGGGGCGTCGCCCGGGGTGAGGATGTCGTGGTCGGCGAAGTGAAGTTGGAAGCTGGAGACTCCGGGCAGCGTGCCTGCGGGGGCGCGGATCTCGGCCGGGAAGTTGGGCAGCGTGGACAGGTCGTTGCCGAACTCCGCGGTCTCTGCGGTGAAACGGTCGCCCGTCAACTGCATGCCGTCGCCCGAGTCACCGGCGAACCGGATGATCACGCGGTCGAGTTGCTGAACCTGCTTGGTCACAGCTCAGTCCTCCTCGACGCGCAGGGGCGCCGCTGGTTGTGGCATGTTCTTCGGTTCCATGCTAGATCCCTTGGGATGGCGCGTATCTCGTTCGCGTACCACTCTCGGAGAGTGTGACGTACGTCGCAGATTCTCCGGGCCCGCTGACCCGGGGCTAGCGGGCGGAACTTGCGTGCTCCGGGCGCGTGGCGGGGGCGAACCCCGGGGGCGTCCCGCTCGGGCGTGGCGCATGACGGAACAGGGCCGTCGGTGCGTTTTGTGCGGATCGTGGCGGGTTTTGGATCGCCGGAGCTGTCACGACCGCGGAAAGTAGCCGCGACACAGCCCCGACGCGAGCCGGCACAGGTCCACGTGCAGGCGAGCGAAAAGGACGGTTCGGGTCACGAGCCCTAACTATATGACCCCCGTGGCGATGGGCGGCGACGGGACCGGTGCCTTGCCGTACGCCATCAGCCGCCCACACCCCGTTATGCTCCCGTAATTCCCCCGTTATGCCGACCGGTGCCCCCCTGAGTGGGAAGTTGTGACCTCTGGCATTTCTGGATGGTGCTCGTGGTGCTGTTCACCGAGCGGCGCTTCGCCGGGCACGCGCGTCCTGCCGGAAGAGGCTCGCCTCCTGCGGCCGGCCGCTCACACCGGGCTCGGCGCCTGGTGACACGGTCCTGCCCGCATAGTAAGTCCGTCCCGGCTCCATCGCATCCAGCCCGTCCAATTCCGGCACGGTGACGAAGTTGTATCCACGCTTTCCGAGTTCGGTGAGAATGCCGGGCAGGGCGTCCAGCGTCGGCCGGTAGACGTCGTGCATGAGGATGATCGCCCCCGGTGCGGCCCCGGCGACCGCGCGGCGCTCGATCGCCCGGCTGTCCCGGTCGAGCAGGTCGCGGGTGTCCACGTTCCACTTCACCACGCTCAGCCCCATCTTCTCGGCCACCCTGCTCACCTCCGGCCCCATCGACCCGTACGGCGGGCGCATCAGCGTCGGCACCTGGCCGACCACCGACGCCACCGCGCTCTGGGTACGGCTGAGCTGCTCCGAGAGCGTCGGGGTGCCCAGCGAGCTGAGGTTGCGGTGAGACCAGGAGTGGTTCGCGACGAGATGACCGTCGTCCCGCATCCGCCGCAGATCCTCCGGCTGGGCCGCGGCGTTGGCGCCCAGCGTGAAGAAGGTGGCCCTGGCCCCGTGCCGGGCCAGCACGGCCAGCACGTCGGCGGTGTAGCGGCCGGGGCCGTCGTTGAAGGTCAGCGCGACGCACTTGACGCGGGTGCAGTCCACCGTCCCCTGCTCGTTGCTGAACGCCTTGGGCGGCGCCTCCGCGAACGCCCGTATGGGCGGCCCGTCCCAGGCCCGCCTGGGCGCCTCCTCGGTCGCCAGCCGGGCGTGCCTGCCCGCCGCGGACAGCAGCGGGTCCGCCTCCTCGCGCGGTACCGCGACGGCCACCCGGCCCAGCGAGACGGGGCCGACCTGGCCGTCGTCGAACTCCACCACCAGGTCGCCGTGCCGGTTGAAGGCGATCGAGTCGAACATCGCCTCTGTCGGGGTGATGGCCTGCACGTTCACCCGGGGGGAGCGTGGGGCGAGCCGCTGCTTGACCATCCCGGCGAGGGTGGACAGCGCCTCGCGGTCGCGGAGCAGCCTGGCCGAGCCGAGCGAGTCCTTGCCGGCGTGGTGGTACCACAGGGTGTGGGTGGAGTTGCGCCAGCTCAGCCCGCCGTACTCCCCGGACCGCAGCCGCACGCCGACCATGTCGGAGGACAGGGCGGTGATCTGCCACTCCACATTGAACTCCCGCGTCGGACCGGTCTCGCCGCGCTTGCCGGTGAACGCGCGGACCTGCCGGGCCACCTCCTCGCGGAGCCGGTCCGTCAGGGCGGGGGCCCCGGGCAGGCTCGGGTAGGTGACGTGGATCCGGCTGCCGGTGGTGCCGGCGATCGTGCGGGTGTCGATGCCGTCCACGCGGGCGGGGTCGACGAACTCCATCATCGTGGGGTCCGAGGGCAGCGGGGCCTCTGCGGGG
>NZ_POUA01000155.1 GCF_003236385.1 Spongiactinospora gelatinilytica | reverse complement strand
ACCCCGATCGCCCTGCGCGTGCCCTCCAGGCTCCAGGGCCCTCGTTTCGCCTGACGGCCCGCCCTCCGGCCGGGCCGCACCTTCGGCGCGGCCACGGCGGGAATCTGAGCCGGGCTCACCGCCGATCGGAATGATCGTCGCGCCGCCTTCGCCGGGCATGGTGGGCGGGTCGAGGTGCTGGGTGGCACCGGGCCCGCCTTGCGACTCCTGACCGGCCGGCGAGCCGCCCGGAGGGCCGCTCCCCTCCCACTCGGCGGGACGGATGGACCGTAACGGCTTCTCCGCCTCGCCAGGCGCGGGCCGCTCCTTCGGGTCACCGGGTCTGCGGAACCCGGGCGGCGGCAGCCGGCCCCCTGCCGGGGTCTGCGGTCTCGTCCACTGGCTGCCGACCTCGGCAGAGGGATCAGAGGAGGGATCGGCCGACGGGCGGGAGTGCCTGCCGTACGGGAAGGAGTGCCTGGGCGCCGCCGGGCGTTCGGCGGCGGCCGGTCGATCGGTGGAGGAGCCGAAGCTCTGGGGTACGGCGGGCGGCTGCGGCCGCCCCTCCGCGCCGCCCGGCGGCTCAGGGCCCGCCCTCCAGCCGCCCTCCGGCACGCCGTGCCCGCCGGGCGGGCCTGGTGGCGCGCCGCCCGATAACGAGCCCGAAGGAGCGCCGCACCTGGGACATCGTTCGAGATCCCCGACGTTCACCCCACAGCGGCGGCACGCTTGCTGCTCGTCCATTCCGAAGCTCCACCCCCCAGCCGGGCGATGGCCGGACCCCATGATCCGCCCACCGGGATGAAACCACCCGTGTAACCGTACCTGCGGGACGTCTGAGCTGGTAGCTCTGGCCGCTCCCTAAACCCGAGGCTAGCCGAGGCAGACCACCCGGCGGTGGATTATTTCGCCAAGGCCGTTGACGTGAGTGCCCCCCGGTTCTACGATCCGGAACAACTTTAAGGAAACTTTCCTAAAAGTTGTGCAGCTCGCAGCCCGTCCACCCCCCGCCGAGCCGTGGAGTTCACGTGGTCCGATTCCTCAGGCACCTCACCGTCGCCGCAGCAGCCCTCGGGCTCGCCGCGGCCGCCGCATTACCCGCCCAGGCCCAGCCGCAACCGCTGCGGCACGACAGGCACGGGCACCACGACAAGTTCAAGCGCGTCGGGTACTTCGTCCAGTGGGGCATCTACGCCCGCAACTACCACGTCAAAGACCTGGAGGCGAGCGGCGCTCCCGCCAAGCTGACCCATATCAACTACGCGTTCTCCGACGTCAACGCCAAGGGACTGTGCGCGTCCGCCGACCCGTGGGCCGACTGGGACCGCCCGGTGCCGGCCGAGCTGAGCGTGGACGGCGTCGCCGACGCCCCCGACCAGGTGCTCAAGGGCAACCTCAACCAGCTCAAGAAGCTCAAGGCCAAGCACCCCAAGCTCAAGATCCTTATCTCGCTCGGCGGCTGGACCCTCTCCAAGTACTTCTCCGACGCGGTCCTGACCCCCGAATCCCGCAGCGCGTTCGCGGCCTCGTGCGTCGACCTGTGGCTGAAGGGCAACATCCCCGGGCTCCCGCCGGGCGCCGGGGCCGGCGTCTTCGACGGCATCGACCTCGACTGGGAGTGGCCGGGCTCACCCGGGGCCGAGGGCAACGTCGTGCGTCCCGAGGACAAGCAGAACTTCACGCTGTTCATCGCGGAACTGCGCAAGCAGATGGACGCACATGACCGGCGCTCGCAGATCACCGCCTTCCTCGCCGCGGCGGCGTCCAAGATCGACCCCGGTCTCGAAGTGGCCAAGGTCTTCAAGCTGCTCGACTTCGCGACCGTCCAGGGGTACGACCTGCACGGCTCCTGGGACACCAAGACCGGGCACAACGGCAACCTGTTCACCGACCCGCGCGACCCCTACCCGGTCCGTTACAGCGTGGACCAGACGGTGCGCGACTACCTCAAGCGCGGCGCGCCCCGGCACAAGATCGTGGTCGGCGTCCCGGCGTACGGCCAGGGCTGGACCGGAGTGACCGCCGGCGGAGACGGCCTGTGGCAGCCCGCCACGGGACCGGCCCCCGGCAGCCAGGGTGCGGGCACGGAGGACTACAAGCTGCTGGTCAAGAAGCCCGGCAAGCACTTCAGGGACTTCCGGACCGGCGCGCACTGGCTGTACGACGGAAATGAGTTCTGGTCCTACGACGACCCGGCCTCGCTCACCCAGAAGGCCCTCTACATCCGCGCCAAGCGGCTCGGCGGCTCGATGATGTGGTCGCTGGACCAGGACGACGCCAAGGCGTCGCTCACCTCCGCCCTCTACCGAATCCTCCGCTAGGTCCGCTAGATCCACTAGATCCGGCAAGAAGGAATCCCCTCAGACCGGGCGGGGTCGCGCATCCTGGGGTCAGTGCCCGTCCCCGCCCGCTTCATCCCGGCCCATCGCCGTCACCCGGTGGTGCGGCCGGCCGCCGTGGTTCAGCTCGCACTGGGCTCGCCCCCCTCGGGAATCAGCGAGGCGAGCTGGAGCACCGGCTCGACCATCGCCTGCCGCGTCTCCTCCGTGCCGGCCGCCCCGCGCTCGGCCGGCCCGAAGCAGGACGCCGCGGCGTCGAGCACGGCGAACAGCACCGTGGAGTCGGGGAAGGGCACCTCGACCAGGATCGTGCCGTCGTCGGCGACCTCGGCTAGCTTCACGTGGTCGCTGAGTATCCGCTGGATCTCCACCGCCATCGCGCTGCCCAGCATCGCGGCTCGCACGAACCGCTCGGCCGCCTGACCATCTCCAGTCACAATCGAACCTCCAGTTCGCACACAAGTTCGATCAGACGGTACGGCACGGCACCGACAGTTCCGTGAATCACGAGGATCCCGGCGCTGGAACGGCGGGCCACCACGACACCCGCGAAACCCGGCCACCGGGGCGCCACCGGCGACGGCGGACGGCGAGCGGGACGCCCCGCCGTACCGGAGCCGCCGCCCGCCCCCTGGAACGGACAGCGGCGAAGGGCTACTTCTTGGCCTTGTCGACGGCGGAGGAGTCGGTGGAGAGCGCGGCCACGAATGCCTCCTGGGGGACCTCGACGCGGCCCACCATCTTCATCCGCTTCTTGCCCTCCTTCTGCTTCTCCAGCAGCTTCCGCTTACGCGTGATGTCGCCGCCGTAGCACTTGGCCAGGACGTCCTTCCTGATCGCCCGGATGTTCTCCCTGGCGATCACCCTGGACCCGATGGCCGCCTGGATCGGCACCTCGAACTGCTGCCGCGGGATCAGCTCACGCAGTTTCTTGGCCATCTCCACGCCGTACGGGTAGGCCTTCTCCCGGTGCACGATGGCGCTGAAGGCGTCCACCGCCTCCCCCTGCAACAGGATGTCGACCTTCACCAGGTCGGCCTCCTGCTCGCCCGAGGGCTCGTAGTCGAGCGAGGCGTAACCGCGCGTCCGGGACTTGAGCTGGTCGAAGAAGTCGAAGATGATCTCACCCAGCGGCAGCGTGTAACGGATCTCGACGCGGTCTTCGGACAAATAGTCCATCCCGAGGAGCGCGCCCCGGCGCCCCTGGCACAGCTCCATGATCGCGCCGATGTGGTCGGAGGGGGCCAGGATGGTGGCCCTGACCACGGGCTCGTAGATCAAGGCGATCTTGCCGGCCGGGAACTCCGACGGGTTGGTGACGGTCATCTCCTTGCCGTCCTCCATCACCACCCGGTAGATCACGTTGGGCGCGGTCGAGATCAGCGAGAGGTTGAACTCGCGCTCCAGGCGTTCGCGCACGATCTCCATGTGCAACAGCCCGAGGAACCCGCAGCGGAAGCCGAAGCCGAGCGCCGCGGAGGTCTCCGGCTCATAGACCAGGGCGGCGTCGTTGAGCCGCAGCTTGTCCAGGGCCTCGCGCAGCTCGGGGTAGTCGTCGCCGTCGATCGGGTAGAGGCCGGAGTAGACCATCGGCCGCGGGTTGTCATAGCCGCCGAGCATCACCTGCGCCGGGCGGGCCGCGGAGGTGACGGTGTCGCCCACGCGCGACTGGCGGACGTCCTTCACGCCGGTGATCAGGTAGCCCACCTCGCCCACGCCGAGCCCTCCGGCCGACACTGCGGGCTCCGGCGCGATGACGCCGATCTCCAGCGTCTCGTGCTGGGCCGTGGTGGACATCATCAGCAGTCGCTCGCGCTTGCCCAGGTGGCCGTCGATGACCCGGACGTAGGTGACCACGCCCCGGTAGGTGTCGTAGACGGAGTCGAAGATGAGCGCGCGGGCGGGCAGGTCGGCCCGGCCGACGGGGGCGGGCACCTCGGCGACGACCTTGTCCAGCAGCTCGCGCACGCCCGCGCCGGTCTTGCCGGACACCCGCAGCACGTCGCCGGGCTCGCAGCCGATCAGGTGGGCGAGCTCCTCGGCGTACTTGTCGGGCTGGGCCGCGGGCAGGTCGATCTTGTTGAGCACCGGGATGATGTGCAGGTCGGCGTTCATCGCCAGGTAGAGGTTGGCGAGCGTCTGGGCCTCGATGCCCTGCGCCGCGTCGACCAGCAGGATCGCGCCCTCACAGGCGGCCAGCGAGCGCGACACCTCGTAGGTGAAGTCGACGTGGCCGGGGGTGTCGATCATGTTCAGCACGTACTCGGCGCCGTCGACGTGCCACGGCAGTCGCACGGCCTGCGACTTGATGGTGATGCCGCGCTCGCGCTCGATGTCCATCCGATCGAGATACTGGGCGCGCATCTGGCGTTCGTCGACCACACCGGTGAGCTGCAGCATGCGGTCGGCAAGCGTCGACTTGCCGTGGTCGATGTGCGCGATGATGCAGAAGTTTCTGATCACCGCGGGATCGGTCTGGCCTGGCTGGATGCGCACCGGAGTCCGTTTCGGCTGGGCTGCTGAGAGCGGGGATGCCCGGGATCTGCCCGGCCCCCCTGCAAGTCTAGCGACGGGCTCGGCGCGCTCCGCCCACCCCATGTCGCCGGATACGCGCCGGATACCCGCTTTGACGGGAATCGCCGGACAGCGCTGATAATGCGCAATGCGAGTGACAATCGTGGCGCGCCGCGCGTTACGCCTCCTGGCCTGGCTGCTGACCGTGCTGCTCATCCTGGTGGCCGCGTTCGCCGCGGCGCTGGGGACACAGTACTCCAAGGCATCGGCCGACTGGGCCGCCACGACCGGCCATGACGCGATGTGGCTGGGGCACGCGTGGGTGGACGGCCGGCGCACCGAGCGCGACGTGGAGGCGCTGGCCGTACGGCTGCGCGGTACCGGCATCCGGGACGTGTACGTCCACTCCGGCCCGTTCGACTTCGACGGCACACTGAACCCCGCCAAGTACCCCAACGCACGAAATTTCCTGAAGTGGTGGCGGGACCACCTCCCCCACGTCCGCGTCTCCGCCTGGCTCGGCCAGGCCGTCAAGAACGGCCTCGACCTCGACGACCCCGGCGCCCGGCGGCGGGTGCTGGACGGCGCCCGCGACATCATGGCCACCGGTTTCGACGGCGTCCACTACAACTTCGAGCCGATCGGCGACGGCGACGCCGAGTTCCTCGACCTGCTCACCCGCACCCGTGCGATCGTCGGCGAGCGCGGCCTGCTGACGACGTCGGTCCCCCAGGTCGAGCCGTACTCCGGCCTGCGCCCGATCGCCCGCGCCCTGCTCGGCCACGACAAGTACTGGTCACGCGGCTACCTGGCCCAGGTCACCGCCCGCACGGACCAGATCGCGATCATGACCTACGACGCCTTCGCGCCCACCCGCGGCCTCTATGGCGGCCACGTCGTCCGGCAGGCCGCCATCGCCCTGGACCTCATCCCCGAAGGCGGCGCGAGCGTCCTCATCGGGGCCCCGGCCTACCACGACCACGGCGTGCCGCTCCTGGACGCCGCCGAGAGCGTCGCCGGCGCCGCGGAGGGGGCGCGGATCGCGCTCACCGAGTACGGCCGGCGCAGGGAGCGGTTCGGGCTGGCGCTGTACGTCGATTTCGCCGCGACCGAGCAGGATTGGGCCGAATACCGGCGGCACTGGCTGCGCACCGGCTAGACTGTGACCTGGAGATGTCCTGGAAGATCCCTGGCCGGTCCCCAGCGACGGCAGGTCCAGGAGATCCCAGGCGAATCCGAAGACCCAGGCCGCTGATTTGAGCTGCGCACCATCCGGTTGGTAACCTGTTCAACTGCGTGTGGCGCGCCCTCTCATCTGCCCGCGCGCCCCATCCAACCGACCTGCAGACCGAGGCTCCTTCGTGGCGAACATCAAGTCCCAGATCAAGCGCAACCGGCAGAACGAAAAGCGCCGGATGCGCAACAAGGCTGTCAAGTCGTCCCTGAAGACGGCGATCCGCAAGTTCCGCGAGGCCGCCGACGAGGGCAGGACCGAGGAGGCCGTGGTGCACATGCGCAGCGCCTCCCGGCAGCTCGACAAGGCGGCCAGCAAGGGCGTCATCCACAAGAACCAGGCGGCCAACCGCAAGTCGGCGATCGCCAAGCGCGCCGCCGAGCTCAGCGCCGCCGGCTGAGCGACCCGCCGCCGATCCCGGCCGCACGCCGCACTCCCCATCATGTCGGGGGTGCGGCGTTTTCGCGTTCCCGCAGGCCGGTGCGACATCTCCGTAGCGGATGGATAACCCCCGCTCGTCATAGGTTTGTCACAGTTTCGATATCACATCCGCATAGCCAGGGGGTATCGGCTGAGCAACCGTGATATCCGCCCTATTGCCCGATCCTGTCCTGCTCCTCAATGGTGCATACGGAACGTGAAGCAAGCGAGCACCATGGGAAGGCGGATCTCATGCGGGGGAGGGCGCCGCTCGTCCTGCGACGCGCGTTCAGCGAACCGTTGCTGCTGCTCGCCGCGCTCGGGTCGATCCTGCTGGCGACCACCACCCTGGTCGCGCTGAGCACGTACGCGTCGTCCGTGGTCGACATGGGCGTACGCCGCGCCGTACAGAACGCCTCCTCGCTCACCACCGCCACCCGGCTCACCTCCACCGTCACCAAGGACGGCTTCCCCGCCCTCGACGCGGCCGTCAGGGACCGGGTGACCCGCGCCTACGGCGGGCTCCCGGTCACCGTCACGATCAACGCACTGTCGGACTCCTACGCCATGCCCGGCCAGGAGAAGCGGGAGACGCCGGATCTGACCAGGTTCGGGGTGTTCGAGGGCATCGACCGGCACGCCCGGATCGAATCGGGCCGCTGGCCCTCCCCCGCGCCCGAGGGCGCGCCCGTCGTCGAGGCCGCGCTCTCCCAGACCGCCGCCCGGGGCATGGGCCTCGGCGCGAGCGACGAGATCACCGTCGCCTCCCGGCTGCGCGGGCGCGAGCCGATCCGGGTGCGGATCGCGGGCGTGTTCGCGCTCAACGACCCCGCCGACGAGCGCTGGGCCGCCGAACGCCTGCTCTCCGCCGGTATCGAGGCCGGGGAGTACACGACGTACGGCCCGCTCGTGGTGCCCAGGGAGACCTTCGCCGGCCGCTTCACCACCAGCGTGGCGGCGACCTGGCTCGGCGAGCCGGACCTGCGCACGCTCGCCCCTGACCGGCTCGGCCCGCTCGCCGCCTCGGTCGGCGCGCTGACCCGGATCGACGACGCGGCGCTGCCCGGCTGCGCCGACTGCGCGGTCACCACGAACCTGCCGGTGATGTCGGCCCAGCTCACCACGGCCGGCCTGGTGGCCCGCTCCACCATGCTGGTGCCCATCCTGCAACTGCTGTTGCCGGCCGCGTACGCCCTGATGCTGACCGCGCGGCTGCTCGCCGACCACCGCCGCATGGAGGTCGCGCTGCTGCGTTCGCGCGGCGCGGGCACGGTACGGCTGGCCGGGCTGGCCGGGGGCGAGGCGCTGCTGGTCGCGCTGCCGTGCGCGATCGCCGCGCCGTTCCTGGCCGCCCCGCTGCTCCGGCTGGTCGCCTCGATCCCGTGGATCAGGGCGTCGGGCGTGCAGCCGTCCTCGGCCGCCGAGGCCGCCGGGTTCCTGGTGTCCGGGGTGGTCGCGCTGGCCTGCGCGGCACTGCTCGCACTGCCCGCCGTACGGGGCGCGCGCCGTACGTACATCGAGGAGCAGTCGGCGCGGGGTCGCGGCGACCGCAGCGGCCTGTTCCAGCGGGCCGGGGCGGACGTGGCGCTGCTGGGCGTCGCGGCGCTGGCCATCTGGCAGCTCCAGCGGTACGGCGCGCCGGTCACCCAGACGGCGGGCGGGGGCCTTGGCATCGACCCGCTGATCGTCACCGGCCCCGCGCTCGCCCTGCTGTGCGGGGGGATGCTGGGCCTGCGCCTGGTCCCCCGGGTGTCGGCGCTGGCCGAGCGGATCACCTCGCGACGCGCCGGCCTCGCCCCCGCGCTCGGCGCGTGGCAGGTCAGCAGGCGTCCGATGCGTTACTCCGGGCCCGCGCTGCTGCTCACCATGGCCGTGGCCATCGGCGTGGTGTCCATGGCGACCGCCGCCACCTGGCGCGGCTCCCAGGAGGACCAGGCCCGGCACCAGGCCGGGGCCGACCTGCGGGTGGCCGGTCCCGCCGAGGCCGCCGAACTGGGGCCGCTCGGCCGCGGCACCGCCTACGCCGCGCTGCCCGGCGTCGCGGCGCTCAGCCCCGCCTACCGCAGCAGCGGCGAGTTCGGCGGCAACCAGGTGACCATGCTGGCGCTGCGGGGCGACCGGCTGCCCGCGCTGCTCAACCTGCGCCCCGACCTTTCGGCCGACCCGCTCCCCACGATCGCCGCCCGGCTGACCGCGAACCGGCCCGCGACGGCGGCGCTGCCCATCCCCGGCGAGCCGCGGGAACTGCTCCTGGACTTCCGCGTGGAGGCCGCCTCCGGCCCCGCCGAGGCGCGGCTGACGATCGAGGACGCGCTCGGCGTACGGCACGACCTACGGCTCGGCCCGCTGCGCGCCGGGGACAACGCGATGAAGGCCGACCTCGCCGCGCTGGCAGGGCGTACCGGAAAGCTCGGCCATCCCCTGTCGGTGCGCGGGTTCACGATCTCGGTGCCGCAGGGCGGCGGGCAGGTCACCCTGGCGGGCGTCCGCACCGGCGACGGCGGCGCGGTCGCGCTGCCCGCCGGACACCGGTGGGGCCACCAGGCCGCCGACGGTCTCACCGTCGCCGCGGACAAGGGCCTGTTCAGCGTCTCGGCCGAGCCGGGCGTCGAGCGGGTGACGCTGCTGCCCGTCGGCCCGGACGGCGCCGACCTCGGCGCGATGGCGGCCCGGCCGTTGCCGGTGCTGGTCACCCGGGACCTCGCGGTCAGCGAGCGGCTGGCCACCGGACAGCAGACGACGGTGACCCTGGACCAGCGTCCCACCCCGATCTCGGTGGCGGGCATCGTGGACACGCTGCCGGGGGCGGCGGGGCGGCCCGCCGTACTGGCCGACTGGGCGACCGTGCAGGCGCGCGACATGATCGCCGGGGCGCCGTCCCGGCCGGCCACCGAATGGTGGCTGGACGCCCGCGGCGGCGACACCGCGCCCGCCGCCGCGGACCTGGCCCGCCACCCCGAGTGGGACCGGACGGTGGTGGACCGCGCGGCGCTCACCCGCGAGCTGCGCGATGACCCGCTGGCCAGCGGACTGCAGGGGGCGCTGATCCTCGGGTTCGCCGCGGCGCTGGTGTTCGCGCTGCTCGGCTTCATGGTCAACGCGGCGGTCGCGGCACGCGAGCGAGCGGCGGAGTTCGCCATCCTGCGCGCGCTCGGCATGAACTTCCGGCAGGTCCTCGGCCTGCTCGCGGTCGAGCAGGCGTTTTTGATCGGGCTGTCGCTGGCCGCCGGGACCGGGCTCGCGGTCACGGTCGCCCTCCTGGTCGTCCCGCACATCGTGGTGACCGGCCAGGCGACGGCGGTCACGCCCGCCGTCACGCTGGACATCCCGTGGCTGCCCACGGCCGGGCTGCTGGCGGTGGTGGCCGCGCTACTGTTCTTGATCGTCGCCGGACTCGCCAGGACCCTGCGCAGGCAGGCCCTCGGCGGTGCGCTTCGGGCCGGGGAGGACCGGTGAACGTGCTCGTGCTCGCCACCCGCGTGCATCGCGGGGCGGCGGCGGTGCTCGCCGTACTGACGCTGACCGCGTCGCTGCTGATCGGCGGGCTGCCCCGCGCCGTGCAGGGCGCCTACGACAACGCCCTGCACGAGGTCATGAACTCCGTCCCGGCGCACCGGACCGACCTGGCCGTACTCCAGTCGGTCGACGCGGACGTCATCGGCGACGCCGAGGGGTTCGCCGCCGCGATGGACCGCTGGCAGCGGCTGCTGCCGCCGGACCTGCGCGCCGTCGCCGACCTCGGGCCCGGATCACGGACGCACGCCGCCGCCAAGACCGCGCAGACCCCCGTCTCCGGGCGCATCGGCCCCGGTCACCAGAAGCACCAGTACGTCAACATCGGCTGGCTGTCCGACGCCGACCGCCGGGTCCGCTATGTGGAGGGGACCGCACCGGGGCCGGTCACCACCGCCGAGCGGCCCGGCGGGGAGCGGACTCCGCAGTTCGACATCGCCCTCACCAGGGAGGCGTCGCAGCGGATGGACATCCCGGTCGGTACCACACTGGTACTCGGGCACAGCGACATGATCGCCGCCCGGGTCACCGCGATCTTCGAGCCGGTCGCCCCCCGCGACCGGTACTGGGACCACAACCGCGACATGCTCGCCGTCAGGATCGAGTCACAGCCGGGCAGCGACAACAACGACACCTACATCACCGCACTGACCTCCGCCGCGACCCTGGCCAAACTGGACGGGCGGGCCCGCCGGCTCACCTATCAGTGGATCATCGGGGTGGACTCCGCCGCGATCGACGCGCGCAACGCCCGCCAGGTGATCGACGCCACGTCGGTGTTCGTCGACAAGGCGGGCACGCTGGCCATGGGCCAGACCGTCGGCCAGGGCGTACTGCCCGGCGGCGGCTCGCCCGGCCGGGCCACCACGGGCCTTGCCACGCTGCTCGGCGACTACCTGGTCCGGCTGGGCAACGCCGAGTCGCTGCTGCTGCTCCTCCTGGCCGGGCTGGCCGCCGTCGCGCTGGGCGTGATCGCGCTCGCCGTGCAACTGCTGACCGAGCGCGTCCGGCCGACGCTCGGCCTGATGCGCGCCCGCGGCGGCTCCCTGGGCCAGGTGGTGGGCACGGGCGCGGGAGTGGCCGCCGCGGTCGCGGTGCCCGCCGCGCTCGCCGGGTACCTGCTGTCGTACCTGGTGCCGGGGCCGCTCACGCCGATCTCGCACATCGGGCCCGTGGTGCTCGCGCTGGCGGCGGTGCTGTTCGCCGCCGGGCGGACGGCGCTCGTCCATCGCAAGCCGCTGCACGACCGGCGCGACGACGTGGTGAGCCGCCGTCCGTCGCCGCGGCGGCTCATGCTGGAACTGGTGGTCGTCGTGCTCGCCCTCGGCGGGGCCTACCTGCTGCGCACCCGCGGGCTGACCACGTCGGTCGCCGAGCGCGGGGCCGACCCGTTCCTGATGGCCATGCCGGTGGCGCTGACCGTGGCCGGCGCGCTGATCACCGTGCGGTGCTACCCGTATCCGCTGCGGGCGATCTCCGCGCTGGTGGACCGGCGGCCACGGGCGGTGCCGTTCCTGGGGTTCACGCTGGCGGCGCGGGCCAGGTCGTTCAGCGCGCTGCCGGTGCTCATCCTGCTGCCCGCGCTCACCGTCTCGGTCTTCGCGGCGGTGATCTCCAACGGCCTGACCTCGACCCAGCGGGAGGCGGCCTGGCAGCGGGCCGGCGCCGACGCGCGGATCGACAGCGCCGTGGCCATCCCGCCCGAGGCGATCGAGCGGGTACGGCGGGTGCCCGGCGTCCGTGAGGTCGTACCGGCCGCCAAGGAGTCGGTGCAGATCGGCAGCGGCGGGGTGTTCGGCATCGGTTTCGCCGTGGATCTGGCGGCCTACCGGAAGATCCTGGCCGGGACGCCGCTGTCGATGCCCGCGCCGCCTGAGGCGGTGCCCGCGCCGGCCGTACCGGCCCTGGTGAGCCCCGAACTGATCGGCAACGCCACGCTCCAGATCGGCTGGAAGGCACGGCTGACCGTGGTGCCCAAGGGCACCGTGACGGCCCTGCCCGGCGTGTACGGCGAGCCGCGCGGCCTCATCGTCGTGCCGCTGGACGCCAACGAGCGGGCCGGTTCGCGCACCGAGATCAACACGCTGCTGATCGGCGGCACGAACCTGGACCCGGCGCGCCTGACGGCCGCCGCCGGGCTGTCGGTGCCGCCCAGCGTGACCACCGTGAGCGGCGAGCTGAGCCGGATCACCTCCACCCCGCTGGCCGGGACCGTCCAGACCACCCTGCTGGTGGTCACCCTGGCCCTGGGCGGCTACGCGCTGCTCGCGGTGATCATCGTGCTGGTGATCACCGGTGCCGAGCGGAGCACCGCGCTGACCTACCTGCGCACCCTCGGCATGTCCGAACGGCAGGCCCGCGGCCTGACCGTACTGGAGATCGCCCCTATGATCGTGCTGACCGCGCTGGTGGGGCTGCTGCTCGGGCTGGCCCTGCCCGCCGCCCTCGGGCCCGGCATCGACCTCAGCGTCTACGCGGGCGACGTCCGGATCGAGGGTTACCCCGTCGATGTGCTGACCCCCTCCCTGCTGGCCATCGGCCTGGCGGGAGTGGCGATGGCCGGCGCGTTCGCGCACGCCGCCATCGCCCGCCGCCGCTCGCTCGGCTCCGCGCTCAGAGTAGGTGACTGAATGACGACCGAAACCCCGTCGCTGTCGGATCTTGAGGCCCAGGCCACCCGCGCCCGTCCCGCCTTCGGCGAGCACGCCCACATCCTGTGCGACAACCTGGTGCGCATCTACAAGACCGAGGGCGTCGAAGTGGTCGCCCTGCAGGGCCTTGACCTGCTGGTGGAGAAGGGCGAGCTGATCGCCGTGGTCGGCGCGTCGGGGTCGGGCAAGTCCACCCTGCTCAACGTGCTGTCCGGGCTCGACGTGCCGACGGCGGGCGTGTCCAGGGTGGCCGGCATGGACCTGCTCTCGATGAAACCGAAGGACCGGCTCAGATACCGCAGGGAGGTGGTCGGGTTCATCTGGCAGCAGACGGCCCGCAACCTGCTCCCCTACCTGAACGGCCAGGAGAACGTGACGCTGCCCATGCGGCTGGCGGGCAAGCGCGCCTCCCAGTCCAGGGCGGCCGAGCTGCTGGAGCTGCTCGGCGTGCCGCACTGCGCGACCCGCCGTCCCGGCGAGATGTCCGGCGGCGAGCAGCAGCGGGTCGCCATCGCGGTCGCGCTGGCCAACTCTCCCGAGGTCATCCTGGCCGACGAGCCCACCGGTGAACTGGACAGCGACAACTCCGAGGAGGTCTTCGCCGCGCTGCGCGGCGCGAACCGGGAGCTGGGGGTCACCGCGGTGATCGTCACCCACGACGACCTGGTCTCGGAGCAGGTGGACCGTACCGTGGGCATCCGCGACGGGCGGACCAGCAGTGAGACGCTGCGCCGCGAGTCGGGGGACGGCGGGCTGATCGCCGAGGAGTACGCGGTGCTGGACCGCGTGGGGCGGTTGCAGCTTCCCCGCGACTTCATCAACGCGCTGAACATGGAACGCCGGGTGCGGCTGGAGCTGGAACGGGACCACATCGGAGTGTGGCCGGAAGCGTCGGGGGGTGGCGAGGATGAGTGATCCGCTGGTCGTCGTGGAGGGCGTCCGCAAGGTCTACCGGAACGGCCCGAATGAGGTCGTCGCCCTCAAAAAGGTCTCCTTTCAGGCGTTTCCCGGCGAACTGATCGCCGTACGCGGCCGTTCGGGCTCCGGCAAGACCACCCTGCTCAACCAGGTGGGCGGCCTCGACCGCCCGGACGCGGGCCGTGTCATGGTCGTGGGGCACGAGGTCACCGCCATGCCCGAGGACGGCCTGCTCGCGCTGCGCCGCGACGTGATCGGCTTCGTGTTCCAGTCGTTCGGGCTGATCCCGGTACTGTCGGCGGCGGAGAACGTCGGCGTGCCGATGCGCCTGGCCAAACTGCCCGCCGCCGAACGCGACCGGCGCACCGCCATGCTGCTGGCCCTCGTCGGCCTGGAACGGCACGCCAACCAGCGCCCTTACGAACTGTCCGGCGGCCAGCAACAGCGCGTCGCCATCGCCCGCTCCCTGGCCAACCGCCCGCGCCTGCTCATCGCCGACGAGCCCACGGGACAGCTCGACTCCCAGACCGGCCGCCAGATCATGGAACTCCTGCGCGCCCTGGTACGCACCGAGGGTGTCACGGCCCTCGTCGCCACCCACGACCCCAGCCTGATGACCTTGGCCGACCGCGTCCTGGAAATGCACGACGGCGCGCTCACCACCCCCGAACCCGCCAAAACCTGACCCCAGCGGCCACCGGCAAGCATGTGGGTGTTAGTGAGAATGACAGCGCAGCGAGCCGCAGCCCGGCCCGGCCGCCCGTGAGCTGTTCCCCGACGACTTCCATGACCTTCCGAGCAAGCCCGCCTTCCTGTCCTTCGTCTTCGAGGTACCCACCGTCTTTGCCGACTCGGACGGCTGAACCCGCTGCTCGGCAGCACAGCCCCGCGGCCTGCACGACTGTTGTCGCGGCCGACCTGCAAAGGCTGTCGCAACTCAGGTACCGGGCGGATTCGCCTCAGCGGGTCATGGCGCGGCACGCCACGATGGTCTGGACGGCGTGCTCCAAGGCGTACGCGGGGTCGGCGCCGCCGCCCTTGACCTGTTCGTCGGCATCCGCGACGGCCTGGATCGCCCGGGCGATGCCGTCCGCTCGCCAGCCGCCGAGCTGACGCCTGACGCGGTCCACCTTCCACGGCGGCATGCCGAGATGCGAGGCGAGCTGCCCGCCGCGCAGGTTGCGCGGGGCCCCGCCGACCTTCGCGAGGGACCGCAGCCCGCCTGCGAGCGCGCTCACGAGCAGCACCGGGGCCACCCCCGTGCCCAGCGCCCACCGGAGCTGCTCAAGCGCGTCGGCGAGCCGGCCCTCGACGGCCGCGTCGGCCACCGTGAACCCGGTCACCTCTGCCCGCCCCCGGTAGTAGCGGGCGACCGCCGCCGCGTCGATGCCCTTGCGATCGGCAGGCGTGTCGAACGCGAGCTGGCTGCACGCCGCCGCGAGCTCCCGCAGGTCGCTCCCGACCGCGTCCACCAATGCCTGCGCCGCGTCCGGCGCGATGGTCCGGCCCGCACGCCTGATCTCGCCCTTGACGAAGTCCAGCCGCTCCCCCGACTTGGTGATCTTGCTGACCGTGAGGACCTGGGCGCCCGCCTTCTTCACCCCGTCCACGAGCGCCTTGCCCTTGACCCCTCCCGGATGGGCGAGCACGAGCACGATCCCCTCGGCGGGCCTGGCGGTGTACTTGACCACCTCGGCGATCACGTCCTTGCCGAGATCCTGCGCGGACCTGATCACGATCGCCGCCCCGTCCCCGAACAGCGACGGCGACGTCAGCCCCGACACCTGCCCGGGCTCGACCTTGGCCCCCACGAGATCGTGCAACTCCAGCCCCGGATCCACCTCTCGCGCCGCGGCCACCACGGCGCTCACGGCACGGTCGGCGAGCAGTTCCTCATCGCCGAGCACCAAGGTCACAGGGGCAGGACTAGTCGCGGCCATGCTCAGAGCATCCCACATGCGATCGTCTCGCCGGGCGGGCTAGCGGGCAGGGGGCCCACGGGGCAGGACGGAGAGGGACCCTGAGGCCGTGGCGATCACTGCGAGGTCGCCGGAGCGGTCGGTGCGATAGACCCGCATGCCCGCCCGGGTGAGCCGGGAGACCGTCAGCGCCGCCGGGTGGCCGTAGCCGTTGTCCGCGCCCACGCTGATCAGGGCGGCACGCGCACCGACGGACGACAGGAAGGCCGGGTCCTGGCGCGCCGACCCGTGGTGAGGGACCTTGAGCACATCGGCCCGGGGAAGCCCGCCGCGCAGCAGCGCGGCCTGCGCCTCGGTCTCGAGGTCACCGCTCAGCAGGGCCGATCCGGCGGCCCAGCGCACGTGGAGCACGACGCTGGCGTTGTTCACCGCCGCCTCATCCCCGAGGCCCCCCGGAACCTCTCCGGCGACGGGCCCGAGCACCGTGAGCAGCGAAGGCCCGAAGCTGCACCGCTGACCAGGACCCACCCGCCACTCCGGGACCCGGTGTCGTGCGATGTCCGCCGAGAGGCGGCCGACGGCCGGTGTGGCCCGCGTCTGCACCCCCATGG
>NZ_POUA01000154.1 GCF_003236385.1 Spongiactinospora gelatinilytica | reverse complement strand
CCCCCGACGAGCCCCAGCGGGCTCCCGGCGAGCCGCCGACCGGCTACGTGCCGGCCTCCGAATGGCCCTCGGCCCGATCACCAGGCGGTACGCCCTCCACGGGACGCCCCCGCAC
Organism: Spongiactinospora gelatinilytica; assembly: GCF_003236385.1. Classification (GTDB taxonomy): domain Bacteria; phylum Actinomycetota; class Actinomycetes; order Streptosporangiales; family Streptosporangiaceae; genus Spongiactinospora; species Spongiactinospora gelatinilytica. The sequence goes on along the minus strand of NZ_POUA01000154.1, from coordinate 15,986 downwards.
CTTGCCCGGTCCACACCATTTGGACCGTTCCGTCAAGGCCCTGCGCCCCCCATGATTCGTCCGATTGTGGACATCCAGCCTTATTCCCCTCAAGGTGGTTGATCTTTAGGATTTCCATGGGTACCCACCGCTCCTGATACATCCAGGATATGTGTCAACCAGAGGGACGGGCCGCACGTCTCGTTTCTGCTTAGACAGAGGCAGCAGGGTGGGGTGGAATGAGGGTGGGGGTTGAGGAGCGCAGTGTGGCGCTCCTCGATGATGTCGCGCGCACGGCTCCAAGCATCTGGACAAGGTCCTACGCTCGGATCCTGATGGCGGGCGATCTCGCTTGCGCGGTGATCGCCTGCGAAATCGTCGTAGGCACCCGGCTGTGGCTGGGCGCCTACGTACCCGGCACCGAGGCACTTCTCGGGCTGGCACTCGCACTGGCCTGGCCTGTGGCGATGGCGCTGGGGGGCGCCTACCGCAAGCGGCTGCACGGCGAGGGCACCGAGGAGTTCCGGGTGGTCTTCAATGGCGGTCTAGCGCTCACCGCCGCGGTGGCGATCGGCGCCTACGCGACCCAGACGAGCATCGCGCGCAGCTTTGTGATGGCGATGTTCCCGCTGGCGTTGCTGCTGACGTTGTTCTTCCGCTACCGGATGCGCAAAAGGCTGCATCGGCTACGAAAGCAAGGCGATTACGTAAGACAGATGGTGGCTGTAGGTCATCGCGAGGCCGTCCTCGACCTGGTGATGCAGTTTCGCCGCCAGCCGCACCACGGCATGCAGATCGTCGCCGCGTGCCTGCCCGACGGGGCTCCGGATCCGGTGATGGACGTGGACGGTGTCCAGGTCCTCGGCGACTTCGGTAGCGTTCCAGAGGCTGTGGCACGTGCTAAAGCCGACTCCGTGGCCATCCTGGCCTGCCCCGAGCTGGACGGCGCGGCCCTGCGCCGGCTGGCCTGGAGCCTGGAGGACGCCCGCACCGAGTTGTACGTCGCCCCGGCGCTGCTGGACGTCGCAGGTCCGCGGATCAGCATCCGGCCGATGGCGGGGATGCCGCTGCTGCACGTTGAGCACCCGGAGTTCGACGGGGCCAGGCGGCTGGTGAAGAACGCCTTCGACCGCGTCGTGGCCGGGGCGGCGCTGACCGTACTGGCCGTGCCCATGCTGGTCATCGCGGTGATCATCCGCGCGACCAGCGACGGGCCCGCGCTGTTCCGGCAGTCCAGGGTGGGCAAGGACGGGAGTGAGTTCCAGGTCTTCAAGTTCCGCACCATGGTCGCCGACGCCGAACGGCGCAAGCTCGAACTGCTCGGCGAAAACGAGTTCGACGGCGTGCTGTTCAAGATGCGCAAGGACCCGCGGATCACCCGCGTGGGAGGTTTCCTGCGCCGCTACTCGCTGGACGAACTCCCGCAACTGCTCAACGTGATCCGTGGCGAGATGTCCCTCGTCGGCCCACGTCCGCCGCTCCCCGACGAGGTGCGCAAGTACGGCGAGGACGTCCGCCGCCGCCTCGTCGTCAAGCCGGGCATGACCGGCCTGTGGCAGGTCAGCGGCCGATCCGACCTGTCCTGGGAGGAGTCGGTCCGGCTCGACCTGCGCTACGTGGAGAACTGGTCGCTCGTGCTCGATCTCCAGATCCTCTGGAAGACCTGGGCCGCCGTGATAAGCGGAGAAGGAGCCTACTGACCGTGAAAGCTCTGGTGCTGGCCGGCGGGGCGGGGACACGGCTGCGGCCGATCACCCACACGTCGGCCAAGCAGCTCGTGCCGGTCGCCAACAAGCCGGTGCTGTTCTACGGTCTCGAAGCGGTCGCCGCGGCGGGCGTCAGGGAGACCGGGATCGTGGTCGGCGACACGCACGCGGAGATCGAGGCGGCCGTCGGCGACGGTTCCGCGTTCGGCCTCCAGGTCACCTACCTGCGCCAGCACGCCCCGCTCGGGCTGGCGCACGCGGTCGCGATCGCTCGCGACTACCTCGCCGACGACGACTTCGTCATGTACCTCGGCGACAACTTCATCGTCGGCGGGATCAACGGGCTGGTGGACCGGTTCGCGCATGACCGGCCCGCCGCCCAGATCATGCTGACCCAGGTCGCCGACCCCGGGCAGTTCGGCGTCGCCGAACTCGACTCCGAAGGTCGCGTGGTCGGCCTTGAGGAGAAGCCCCGCCATCCCAAGAGCGACCTGGCCCTGGTCGGCGTCTACATGTTCACCGCCGCGATCCACGACGCGGTGGCGGAGCTGAAGCCGTCGGGGCGCGGTGAGCTGGAGATCACCGATGCGATCCAGTGGCTGATCGACGCGGGGCACCGGGTGGAGTCCACCATGGTCACCGGCTACTGGAAGGACACCGGCAACGTCACCGACATGCTGGAGGTCAACCGGCTCGTGCTGGAGTCGCTGCCCGCGCGGGTCGAGGGCACGGTCGATCCGGGCAGCGAGCTGATCGGCCGGGTGGTGGTGGAGCCGGGCGCGATGGTCACCCGTTCGCGCATCGTCGGCCCGGCCGTGATCGGCGCCGGGGCCGTGATCACCGGCAGCTACGTCGGCCCGTTCACCTCGATCGCGGCCGGCTGCTCGATCAGCCACAGCGAGATCGAGTACTCGATCGTGCTCCCGCGGGCGTCGATCTCCGGCGTGGGACGCATCGAGGCGTCGCTGATCGGACATGACGTCGAGGTCACGCCCGCTCCCGCCACGCCCCGAGCCCACCGCCTGGTGCTCGGCGACCACAGCAAGGTGCAGATCAGTTGCTGAACCCCCCTGGTGACCAGGGGCGCGTACTCGTGACCGGCGGCGCCGGGTTCATCGGCTCGCACTATGTGCGGGCGCTCGCCGCCGCCGGGGTCACGGTCACGGTCCTGGACAAGCTCACGTATGCCGGTAATCCCGCCAACCTGGACGGGACACCGCACGACTTCGTGCGCGGCGACATCTGCGACGCGCGGCTCCTCGCCGACGTGGTCCCGGGGCACGACGTGGTGGTCAACTTCGCCGCGGAGTCCCATGTGGACCGATCTATCGACGGGGCCGCCGACTTCGTGCGGACCAACGTGCTCGGTACCCAGACGCTCATGCAGGCGTGCCTTGCGGCCGGTACGCCGCGCGTGGTCCAGGTGTCCACCGACGAGGTCTACGGGTCGATCGAGTCCGGCTCATGGGCCGAGGACGCCCCGCTCGCGCCGCGCTCGCCGTACTCGGCGGCCAAGGCGGGCGGCGACCTGATCGCCCGCGCCTACGCGGTGACCCACGGCCTGCCGGTGTCGATCACCCGGTGCGGCAACAACTACGGGCCCAACCAGTACCCGGAGAAGGTCATCCCGCTGTTCGTCACCAACCTGCTCCAGGGCCGCAAGGTCCCCCTGTACGGCGACGGCGGCAACGTCCGCGACTGGATCCACGTCGAGGACCACTGCGCGGGCATCCGCCTGGTCGCCGAGCGCGGCGAGCCCGGCGAGGTCTACCACATCGCCGGTACCGCGGAGTTGACCAACGTCGAGCTGACCGGCAGGCTGCTGGCCGCCTGCGACGCGGACTGGGACATGGTCCAGCGGGTCCCCGACCGCAAGGGCCACGACCGGCGCTACTCCCTGGACGACGCCAAGCTGCGCGCGCTCGGCTACACCCCGCGGATCGGCTTCGAGGACGGCCTGGCCGCCACCGTGCGCTGGTACGCGGAGAACCCCGCCTGGTGGAAACCCCTGAAGGAGGGCACGCCGTGAGGTGGCTGGTGACCGGTGGTCAGGGCATGTTGGGCACCGACGTGGTGGCGGCGCTGCGCCGCGGGCCGGTGCCCGAGACGGTGGCCGCGCCCGGCCACGCCGAGCTGGACGTGCGCGACCCGCACGCCGTCGCCGCGGCCATGGAGGAGCACAAGCCCGACGTGGTGGTCAACTGCGCCGGATGGACCGCCGTGGACGCCGCCGAGGAGCACGAGGCCGAGGCCACAGTGGTCAACGGCGCGGCCGTGGAGTCGCTCGCGGCGGTCTGCGCCGGGTACGGCGCGCGGCTGGTCCAGATCTCCACGGACTACGTGTTCGACGGGACCGCGCGCGTGCCGTACGCCGAGGACCACCCGGTGAACCCGGTCAACGCCTATGGGCGCGGCAAGCTGGCGGGGGAGACCGCCGCGCTCGCGTACGGCCACCTGGTCGTGCGCACGGCGTGGCTCTACGGGCCGCGCGGCCGCAACTTCGTGCGGACCATGATCCGGCTGGCCGCCGAACGGGACACCATCGCGGTCGTGGACGACCAGACCGGCCAGCCCACCTGGACCGGCGACCTCGCGGCGCAGGTGCTCCGGCTGGCCCGTACCGAGGCCCCGAGCGGCGTCTACCACGGCACCAACGGGGGCCGGACGACCTGGCACGGCTTCGCCAGGGAGATCTTCGCCGCGCTCGGCGCGGACCCGGGACGGGTGACCCCCGTCCCGACCGCGCGCTACCCGCTGCCCGCCAGGCGGCCCGCCTACAGCGTGCTCGGGCACGAGGGCTGGGCGAGGGCCGGGCTGTCCCCCATGCGCGACTGGCGCACGGCGTTTCGCGACGCCTGGCCCTCGATGCTCGGGAAGGTTCAGTGACTCTTCAGCTTGTCGTAGTAGGCGAGGCAGGTCTGGTAGTCGGGAAGGAGGCCGCTCGCGCGGGCCTCGCCCAGCGACGGGGCGGCGTCGTCCTTGCCGGACAGCACCGGCGTGATGTCGGCGGGCCATTCGATGCCGAGTTCCGGGTCCAGCGGGTGGACGCCGTGCTCGCGCTGCGGCGCGTACCCCTCCGAGCACAGGTACACCACCGTGGCCTGCTCGGACAGGGCCATGAACGCGTGCCCGAGCCCTTCTGCGACGTACAGGCAGCGCCGCGACTCATCGTCCAGGCGCACCGCCTCCCAGCGCCCGAACCCGGGCGAGCCCACGCGCAGGTCCACCACCACGTCGAGCACCGCTCCGGACACGCAGGTGACGTACTTGGCCTGTCCGGGCGGCACGTCGGCGAAGTGGACGCCGCGGAGCACGCCGCGCCGGGAGACCGAGCAGTTGGCCTGCGCGAGACGCAGCCCGTGCCCGGCCGCCGCCCGCAAGGCGGGTTCCGAGTAGGTCTCCATGAACCGGCCGCGGTCGTCGGCGTGGACGCGCGGAGTGTGGCACCAGGCGCCTTCGATGCTGAGGGGATCCATGGGGCAGAGCATGCCACGCCTGAGCGGCGAAAGGCGTCTTCGAGAAGTGTGCTGTAACGCGTACGTCGGATCCAGCGAACTAGCTGTCGGCCAGCACGGCCATAAGGGAGACATCCAATGAGAACCTGCCGCCTGTGCGGCTCGGCGACCCTTGCGTCCGTCGTCGATCTGGGGGCCACGCCGCCTTGCGAGCGGATCCTCGCCGCGGCCGAGCTGGACGCCCCTGAACCCGCCTACCCGCTGCATCTGCGCGTGTGCACATCGTGCTGGCTGGCGCAGATCCCGCCGCTGATCACGCCGGAGGAGACGTTCACCGAGTATGCCTACTTCTCCTCCTTTTCGACCTCCTGGGTGGAGCACGCCCGCAGGTTCGTGGACGGGCTCGCGCTGGAACGTGACGCGTTCGTGGTGGAGGTCGCCAGCAACGACGGCTACCTGCTCCAGCACGTCGTCGAGCGGGGGGTGCGCTGCCTGGGCATCGAGCCGTCGGAGAACGTCGGCATGGCCGCCAGGGAGCGCGGCGTGCCGACGCGGACGGCGTTCCTGACGCCGGAGACGGGCGCCGCCGTACGGGCCGAGCACGGGCCCGCCTCGGTGGTCGTGGCCAACAACGTCTACGCGCACATCCCGGACATCGTGGGGTTCACCCGCGGTCTGCGGGCGCTGGTCGCCGACGACGGCAGGGTGTCCATCGAGGTGCAGCACCTGCTCACGCTCATCGAGCTGAACCAGTACGACACGATCTACCACGAGCACTTCCAGTACTACTCGGTCGCCGCCGCGCAGCGGGCGCTGGCCACCGGCGGGCTCGCGCTGGTGGACGTCGAGCTGCTGCCGACCCACGGTGGATCGATCCGGCTGTGGGCCGCCCCGGCCGAGCACGCGGGCGAGCCGTCGCCGGCCGTACTCGACGTGCTGGCCCGAGAGAAGGCCGCCGGGCTCACCGAACTGTCCGGCTACGCGGAGTTCGCCGCGCGGGTCGGCAAGGTGCGGCGGGACCTGCTGCGGTTCCTGATCCACGCCGCCGACCAGGGCAAGAAGGTCGCGGGGTACGGCGCGCCGGGCAAGGGCAACACGCTGCTCAACCACTGCGGCATCCGGCCCGACCTGCTGCCCTACACCGTCGACATGAACCCCTACAAGCACGGCAAGTACACCCCGGGAGCCCGCATCCCGATCCTGCCGCCGGAGCGGATCGCCGAAGACCGCCCCGACTACGTGCTGATCCTCCCGTGGAACCTGCGGGAGGAGCTGACCGCCCAGCTTTCCTATGTCCACGAGTGGGGAGGCCGCCTGGTCTTCCCGATCCCGAGCCTGGAGATGGTCTAGTGAAGGTCGTATTGTTCTGCGGCGGGTACGGCACGCGCATGCGCAGCGGGACACCCGGCGACGTGCCCAAGCCCATGCAACTCGTCGGACCACGCCCGCTGATCTGGCATGTGATGCGCTATTACGCGCACTTCGGCCACACTGACTTCGTGTTATGTCTCGGCTACGGCGCGCACCACATCAAGGAGTTCTTCCTGAACTACCAGGAGACCACCTCCAACGACTTCGTGCTGCGCGGCGGCCAGGTGGAACTGCTGTCCACCGACATCTCCGACTGGTCGATCACCTTCGTGCAGACCGGGATCGAGTCGCCGATCGGCGAACGGCTGCGCCGGGTCCGCGAGCACCTGGAGGGCGAAGAGGTGTTCCTGGCCAACTACGCCGACGTGCTGACCGACGCCCCGCTGCCGGACATCATCGACCGGTTCAACGGCGGCGACGTGGGCGCCTCGATGATGGTGGTCCCGCCGCCCGCCACCTTCCACTGCATCGAGGTGGGGGAGAACGGCCAGGTCGGCGGCGTGACGCCGGTCAGCGAGATGCCGCTGTGGGTCAACGGCGGCTACTTCGTGCTCCGCCAGGAGATCTTCGACCACATCCCGTCCGGCGGCGACCTGGTCGCCGACGGCTGCTTCGCGCTGGCCAAGAGCGGGCGGCTGCTGGCCTACCCGCACCGCGGCTACTGGCGGCCCACCGACACCGTCAAGGAACGGCTGGCACTGGACGAGGCGTACTCGCGCGGCGACCGGCCCTGGGCGGTATGGGAGCGTCCGGCGTGATCGGACTGCTGCCCACCGGGGCCGACCGGATCGTGGCGCTGGCCGCGCACTGCGACGACGTCCCGATCGGCGCCGGCGGCACGCTGCTCACGATCTGCTCGGCCCGCCCCGGTGTGCGGGTGGACGTGCTGGTGCTGTCCGGCGGCGGTACCCCTCGTGAGGACGAGGAGCGGGCCGCGCTCGCCGACTTCTGCCCGGGCGCCGACCTCCGGGTCAAGGTGCTCAAGCTGCCCGACGGGCGGCTGCCCGCGCACTGGGACGAGGCCAAGGACGCCCTGGAGGGGCTGCGCGCCGAGACCGAGCCGCACCTGCTCATCGCGCCCAGCCCGCACGACGCCCACCAGGACCACCGCGGCCTGGCCGAGCTGGTCCCCACGGCCTTCCGCGACCACCTGATGCTCGGCTACGAGATCGTCAAATGGGACGGCGACATGGGGCGGCCCTCGGTCTACCAGCCGCTCACCTCGGCCGTGGCCGCCGCCAAGGTGGCCCTGCTGATGCGTCACTACCCCTCGCAGTGGGGGCGTCCCTGGTATGACCGCGAGGCGTTCCTGGGCCTGGCCCGCATCCGCGGGATCGAGTGCCACGAGCGCTACGCGGAGGCTTTCCACGTGAACAAACTGACCTTGAATCTGGCTGGAGGCTGAGATTCGGATGCGCATATTGCTCACCGGTCACCAGGGCTATCTGGGGAGCGTGATGGCCCCGGTGCTCACGGCGGCCGGGCACGAGGTGGTCGGGCTGGACTCGGGGTTGTTCGCCGACTGCGTGCTCGGCCCGCCGCCGCCCGACCCGTCCGGGCACGCCGTTGATCTGCGCGATGTCACGCCCGACCTGCTGACCGGCATCGACGCCGTGATCCATCTGGCCGCACTGTCCAACGACCCGCTCGGGTCGCTGGCCCCCGAGCTGACCTATGAGATCAACCATCACGCTTCGGTACGGCTGGCCCGGATGGCTCGGGACGCGGGCGTCAAGCGGTTCATGTACGCCTCCACCTGCTCGGTCTATGGGGCCTCCGGCGGCGATGAACTGGTGGACGAGACCGCGCCGCTGCGGCCGGTCACCCCTTATGCCGAGTCCAAGGTGCGGGTGGAGGAGGACCTGGTCGCGCTGGCCGACGGCGACTTCACCCCGGTGTTCCTGCGCAACGCCACCGCGTTCGGCTACTCGCCCCGGCTGCGTGCCGACATCGTGCTGAACAACCTGGTCGCGCACGCCTACCTGACCGGCGAGGTGCGGGTGCTCTCCGACGGCACGCCGTGGCGGCCGCTGGTCCACGCCGAGGACATCGCGCGGGCCGTCATGGCGCTGCTCGCCGCCCCGCGCGAGGCCGTACACGCCAAGCCGTTCAACATCGGCACCGAGGTCAACAACGTCACCGTGGCGGAGATCGCCGCGCACGTCGTGGACGCGGTGCCGGGGGCCAAGCTGGTGATCACCGGCGAGGCTGGGCCCGACCCGCGCTCCTACCGGGTGGACTTCTCGGCGCTGCGCGCCGCCGTACCCGGGTTCGAGGCGACCTGGACGGTGGCCGCCGGCGCGACCGAACTACTGGACGCCTACACCAGGTACGGCCTGCGCGAGGCCGACTTCCAGCCGCGCTTCACCCGCCTGGTCCGGCTGGCCCAGCGGCGCGAGGACGGCACCATCGACGCCGAGCTGCGCCCCCGCGAGGGCCTGCGCGGCTCCCGCTCGCCGGAGGCCGTCGGACTGTGACCCTCGACATGCACGAGTTGGTGCGGCGGCTGTACCCCCTGTGCCGCAGCATCACCGGCGACGGGGTGCGGCGCACCCTTGAGATCGTCGGCGAGTCGATCCCGCTCGACGTGAGCGAGGTGCCGACCGGCACCGAGGTGCTCGACTGGATCGTGCCCAAGGAGTGGAACATCCGTGACGCCTACATCAAGGACGTCGCGACCGGCCGCAGGGTCGTCGACTTCAACGAGTCCAACCTGCACGTGGTCGGCTACAGCGTGCCCGTGCCGCCGACCGTGCTGAGCCTTGCCGAACTGCGCGGCCGGCTGCACACGTTGCCCGAGCAGCCGGACCTGATCCCCTACCGGACCAGCTACTACAAGGAGACCTGGGGGTTCTGCCTGCGGCACGAGACGCTGGCGGGGCTGCCCGAGGGCGACTACGAGGTCATGATCGACTCAACGCTCGCCGACGGGCACCTCACCTACGCCGAGCACGTGGTGCCCGGCCGTACCGACCGCGAGGTGCTGGTCTCCTGCCACGTGTGCCACCCGTCGCTGGCCAACGACAACCTGGCCGGCATCGCGGTGGCGGTGTCGCTGGCGCTCCGGCTCAAGGACCCCTACCACACCTACCGGTTCGTCTTCGCGCCCGGCACGATCGGGTCCATCACCTGGCTCGCCCGCAACCGGGAACGGGCCGCCCACAAGATCGCGCACGGGCTGGTACTGGCCTGCGCGGGCGACCGCGGCTCGCTCACCTACAAGCACAGCAGGCGCGGCGACGCCGAGATCGACCGGGCCGCCGCCCACGTGCTGCGCGCCTCCGGGCGCGAGCACACCGTCCTGCCCTTCTCGCCCTACGGCTACGACGAGAGGCAGTACTGCTCGCCCGGCTTCAACCTGCCGGTCGGGTGCATGACCCGCAGCACGTATGCGGGCTACCCGGAGTATCACACCTCCGGCGACGACCCTGACTTCGTCTCCGCGGAGGCGATGAGCGACACCCTGGAGACCTGCTGGGAGGTCTTCCAGGTGCTCGAACGCAACCGGCGCTACCTCAACCTCAGCCCGTACGGCGAGCCGCAACTCGGCAGGCGCGGCCTGTACGGCTCGCTGGGCGGGCGTAGCGACACCCAGCGACTCCAGATGGCAATGCTGTGGGTGCTCAATCAGTCCGACGGCGTCTCGCCGGACTGCGCTCTGCTCGACATCGCGGAAAAGTCCGGTCTGCCGTTCGACGCCGTCGCGGAAGCAGCGCGGGCGCTGGCCGAGGCCGGGCTGCTGAAGGAGATCCGATGAGTACCAACTTACGGGTCGGCGACGTGGTCGAGGTCCGCAGCGCGGACGAGATCCTGGCCACCCTCGACGAGAACGGCGAACTGGAGAACCTCCCGTTCATGCCGGAGATGCTGCGCTTTTGCGGGCAGCGGATGACCGTGCACAAGGTCGCGCACAAGCTGTGCGACACGATCAGCCGCAGCGGCATCCGCCGGATGGAACGGGCCGTCCACCTGACCGGGGCGCGCTGTGACGGCGCCGCTCATGGCGGCTGCCAGACCGCCTGCTCGCTGTACTGGAAGGAGGCGTGGCTCAAGCCGGCCTCCGGCCCGCCGCCCACCGAGGAACCGCCGCGCAGCCTGCCGCTCCTTACGATCAGTACCCGCCGGGAGGACGGCGAGGACGGCGAGGCCCGGTACCGCTGCCAGGCCACCGAACTCCTCCGGGCCGCGCCCACCTGCCTGCCGTTCGGCTCACTGCGGCAGTACGCCGACGACGTGCGCAGCGGGAACGTCGGGGTGGCGGGGAGCGTCCGCACCTTCCTGGTGGGGCTGTTCAACCGCTTCCAGGACCGCGCCAAGCGGTACCTGCCCCGGTGGCTGTGGATCAAGGACGGCCTGCGCTGGGGATTCGTCAAGGGCGGCGTCACCGAGGGCAAGACCCCGACCGCCACGCTCGGCCTCCAGCCGGGCGAGGTCGTCAGGATCAAATCCAAGGCCGAGATCATGGCCACCCTCAACGCCGACCTGCTCAACCGCGGCATGGGCTTCGAGGAGGAGATGGCCCGCTACTGCGGCCGGACGGCGCGCGTGCGCGCCCGGGTCGAGCGGTGCATCGACGAGAAGACCGGCCGCCTGCTGACGATGAAGAACCCGTGCATCATCCTTGAGGACATCGTCTGCGCGGGTGTGTACAACGCCAACTGCCCCAGGGAGTTCGTGCCGTTCTGGCGGGAGATCTGGCTGGAGCGCGTCCCCGCGGCCGTTGGCCCGGTCAAGGAGCCTGTTAGCGGATGAAGGAACAACCGCCGGACACCACTGACGGCCTCGCCGACATCGGCCGCAAGGCCGGTCGCGGGCTGGGCTGGAGCCTGCTCGGCAACGTGGTGATGAAGGCGGGCTCGTTCGTCATGAGCCTGGTGCTGGCGCGGCTGATCGACGCCGACCAGTTCGGCGTCTTCGCGGTCGCGCTGGCCGCCAGCCAGCTCATGCTGCACATCAACGACGCCGGGATCATCGCGGCGACCGTGCAGTGGCGCGGGCGGCTTTCGGAGATCGCGCCGACGGCCACCGTGATGGCGATCGTCTCCAGCGTCACCCTGTACGCGATCTTCTGGACCGCCGCCCCGCTCTACGCGCTCTTCGTGGGGAGCGAGGACGCGGTCGGGGTGATGCGGGTGCTCATGCTGACCAACGTGGTCTACGGCCTGTCGGCGGTGCGCAGCGCGGCGCTGATGCGCCGCTTCGAGCACGGCAAACTGGCGCTGGCCAACCTGATCGGCTTCTGCGGCAACGCGGCCCTGGCCATCACCCTGGCCGCGCACGGCACGGGGGCGATGAGCTTCGCCTACGGCCAGCTCCTCCAGGCCGTGATCACCGGCATTCTGGTGATCGTGTTCGCGCGGGTGCGCATCCGCATCGGCCTGGACCGCGCGGTGGCCCGCAGTCTGCTCGTCTTCGGCCTGCCGCTGTGCGTGACGATGGGCATCGAGGGCCTGCTGCTCAACGTGGACCTGCTGCTGGTCGGCAGCGCCGTGGACGAGCGCGCGCTGGGCCTGTACCTGATGGCGTTCAACATCTCGGCATGGGTGCCGGGGCTGATCGGCACCGCCGTACGCTACGTGGCCCTGCCCAGCTTCTCCCGGCTGGCCGAGGACTCCTCCGCCGACGCGGTCTCCGAAGGGGCCCGGCGGGCCATCCCCATGCTGGCCTCCGTGGTGCTCCCGGTCGCGGTGCTGATGGGCGTGCTCGCGCCCGCCCTGGTCACCTTCCTGTACGGCCCCGAGTGGGCGCCCGCCGCCGAGGCGCTGCGCTTCCTGGCCATCGTGATGACCGTGCGCATGCTCAGCGCACTGGTCACCGACATCCTGGCCGCGCTCGGCAGCACCAAGGCCACCATGTGGCTGAACCTCTCCTGGGTCGGCATGCTCGTGCCGGCCCTGCTCATCGGGGGGCGGCTGGACGGCATCAGGGGCGCGGCCATCGCGCACGCCTGCGTCGCCGTGCTGTACGCGCTGCCGGTGATGGTCCTCGTCATGCACCGCGCGGGGGTCCGGCTGCCCCCCGTCGCGCTCGGCCTGCTGCGCCCGCTGCTGGGCGGGGCCGTGGCGGCGGTCGTGATGACCCTGCTCGCCGGCGTGGTGGGCGAATCCCCGTTCGTTCAGCTCTGTGTGGCGGGCGGGGGCGGGCTGCTGGCCTTCGCCCTCGTCGTCGTGCCCCGGGCCGTGATGGTCTCGATGGCCGTCAAGGCCGGGCTGCGCCCCGCCCTGAGGAAGGAATCCGATGCCTGACACCATGCCACTGGTCTCCATCGGGCTGCCCGTCTACAACGGGGCCGGCCGGGTGCCCGGAGTGGTCCGTTCGGTTCTCGCCCAGGACCACGCCAACCTGGAACTGGTGATCTGCGACAACGGCTCGACCGACGACACCGAGGAGGTGTGCAGACGGCTGGCCGCGCTCGACGAGCGGATCGTCTATCACCGCCACCCGCGCAACCTGGGCCTGCTCAACAACTTCATCTCGGCGATCGACCTGGCCAGGGGCGAGTACTTCCGCTGGGTCGGCGACGACGACCGGCTGGAACCGCAGTGCGTGACCCGCTCGCTGGAGCCCTTCCTGCGCGATGAGCGGATCGTCCTGGTCACCACGCAGGTCGCCTACATCGGCCCGGACGGCGCCGTCGAGACCGCCGCCTACGAGGGCACCGCGCTGGGCTCGGCCGACCCGGTCGAGCGGTTCGCCGAGATGCTGCGCCTGCTCAACCAGAGCCACCTGCTGATCGACCCGCTGTACGGGATGGTCAGGCGGGAGCCGGTGCGGGCGATACCGCGCCGCAACATGCTCCGCGAGGACGAGGTGTTCGCCACCAAACTGGCCCTGGCCGGGCCGTGGGCGCACGTCCCCGAGGTGCTGGCGCACCGCAACTGGAAGCACGACCGGCTGCCCAAGCTGGCCCGCCGCCTCGACGTGCCCGCCTGGCAGGCCAGGTTCGCCACGCTGCTCCAGTGCCGCGAGATGCTGCGCTGGCTGCCGCTGGCCGGTCTCACCCCCGCCCAGCACCGCCGCGCCCGCGCGGCGGTGCTGCGCATGTACGGCACCCGCCACCGCCGCACGCTGGCCCACCGCACCCGCAAGCTGGCCCGCATGGCCGCCTCGGTGGCGGCGTCACGCGGAACGGCCCACGGCTGAACCCTCACCCTTCTCATCCAGGTCAGTGTGGTGAACCGAACGCCTACCATCCCGCCGGCGCGAGACGGCCGAGCGCACGGCCTCCCGCAGCGCGGGCCAGGTTCGGTGCCGCTGGAACGGCCACTCGAAGGCCGCCGCGAACAGTCGCGCCACCACGAGCGTGAGCGGAACCGCGAGCGCCAGCGTGGCCAGGAACTTCCCGGTGCCCGGCGCGGCGAACGGCTCGACCACCAACAGGCTCACCACGACGACCAGCGGCGCGTGGGTCAGGTAGAGGCTGTAGGAGAACGACCCGAGCGCGCGTACCGGCCGGGTGTCCAAGAACCGCAGGAACCACCGCGGTCGTCCGGTCGCCACCGCGGCGAGCAGCAGGCCGACCGACGGGCCGATCGCGAGGTCGGCCCAGAAGAAGTTGCCGACCGTCCACACCGAGCCCTTGACCAGGATCAGCGCGAGCACCGGCAGGAAGGCGAGCAGCGCCAGCCAGTGCCAGGGCAGCCGGCGCGTCCGCTCCCCGGCGGACACGACGCCCGCCGCCACGACACCGATTGCGAACAGCGCGGCGAACTGCGGCGTGAGCCGCATCAGCGCGTCCACGGCGGGCACGCTCGGGGCCAGCGCCCCGACCGCGGCCACGACCACGGTCACCGCGCCCAGCATGACGGCGGCCCCGGCCCTGCGCACGACCAGAATCAGGAGCGGGAAGACCAGGTAGAGCTGGGCTTCCACGGCGATCGACCACAGCGCGCCGTTCGGGCTGGGCGAACCGAAGACGTCCTGCAACAGCAGGCCGTAGATCAGCACCGATTTGAGGGTCGGTACCTCCTCGCCCGGCTGGGGGACCAGCGTCCAGGCGATGACCAGGCTCATCGCCAGGGCAGGCCAGTAGGGCGGCAGGATGCGCCACAACCGCCGGTGGGCGAACCTCCGCAGGCCGCCGAGCCGCCAGCCGGCCCGCGCCGGGGCGACGGCGAGGGAGAAGCCGGACAGCACGATGAAGACGCCCACCGCGAAGTGCCCGTACAGCAGCCAGCCGGACCACCACGGGCCCGTGTCGGCCGGAAAACCGGTGTAGGACAGCAGCCGGCAGTGGTGCAGGACGACGAAGAGCGCCGCGAGCCCACGAATTCCGTCGAGCCCGGCGAGCCGGGCGCGGCCGTCCGCGGCCGGCACAGAACGTTGCATTCAGGTGACTCCAGTCGCCGATGTGTCATTTGGCGGCACTACCGGGCGAAGCGGGCTGGCGACGATGGAGTGGTCGCACGGGGGGTTCGGCCCTCGGCTGTTAATCGAATGAAAGGCTCTCTGCGTAACATGAATCCGAAGAGATGAAAGATCATGGGATCGTTCCAGATGCGGCGTTTTGTGCCGTTTTATGCTTGAGTGTGCTGATGTTTCATGCCTTGACAACCCAAAGGTTGACGGTTTCATATGTGGGTGGAGCGCTACACCTGGTAACAGGCAGGCTGCCGCGGACGATGGCCAACGACGGTGTCCCAGGGTTGCCGGCGCCCTGGCGCACATAGAGGGCGGGAAATAATGGAGTTCTGGAAGACCATATTTGATCTTGCCCGGAGGAAGCTCGTCGGCCCTCCGGTGGTCCTCGTGTCCCTGATCCTGGCCTCCGCCGCCTACCTGCTGGTGCCGTCCACCTACGTGTCCAGCGTGTCGATGGTGCTGACCACCTCCCCGAACGGCGGCACGCTGACCCCCGACCCCGAACGGCAGGGCGGCCTGACCAACCCGCTGCTCCAGTTCAGCGAAGGGCTGCGGGTCACCGCGGGCGTGATCATCGCGACGATGAACTCCCCGGAGACGCTGGCCGAGCTGGGGATCGTCGAGGGGGGCGACACCTCGATCGTCATCAACGACGGGCGCAGCAACGCCGAACTGCTGGCCGCCAGCGTGAGCGGGCCGTTCGTCTACGTGGAGACCACCAGCAGATCCGCCAAGAAGGCGAAGGACACCACCGCGCGGGCCCAGCGGCTGCTCCGCCAGGAGCTCGTCGACCGGCAGCGCGAGCTGAACGCCCCCCGCTCCACCTACATCGTCGTCGTCGATGTCGTCCCGCCGAGCGCTCCCGAGGAGTCCACGTCCACCAAGCTCCAGATCGCCGCCGCGACGTTCGTGTTCTGCGTGATCGCCGGGCTGGCCATCGCCTACTTCATCCGGCGGCGGCATATCCTGCGCGCCGAGGGCGCCGGGGGCGACGGGCCGCCGCTGCCCGCCCCGGTCGCCGCGGCCCTGACGATCGACAGGGCGGAGCAGCCGGTGCTCGGGCGTCCGGAAGAACCCGACGCCGGCCTCATCCGGCCCGCGCCCAGACCGGCCC
>NZ_POUA01000153.1 GCF_003236385.1 Spongiactinospora gelatinilytica | reverse complement strand
ACGGGCGGCCGGGGCGGGGGTGGCCGCAACCGGCTCGTGACGTACCGGCGGGCGAAGACGGCCGCTGCGGCACCGGTGAGCCAGGCGGCGGCGAGCGGCCAGGACGGGCCGGTCAGTGCCAGCGTGAGGCACCAGGCACCCGCGATGGCGGCGCAACCGGTGCGGTATGCCTGACGCAGGAACGGGACCTCGCCGATACGGCCCGCAAGGTAAACGGCGGCGATGACCGCGACGGTCGCCGCGACGGAGATCGGCCACGGCCAGGCCCGAATTTGGGTGAGCCATGCGGCGGCGGCGATGAGCGCGGCGGCATAGGCCGGTGCGAGCACCCGGCGGTGCCGCCAGGCGCGGACCACCAGCCAGAGCCCGCCGCGCGCCGGGACGGACAGCACCGGCGGGCACTTCCACAGCGGCCCCTCCTCACGAGAGGGGGCGCCCGTGGCGTTCATCGATCCTCCTAGTCGTCGTTGAGGCGGGGGTGGGCGGCGTCCTCGATCGCGCCCCGGTAGCGGTTGATCGCGGTCTGGGCGGCCTGGGTGCCCTGAAGGGAGGCACCGTAGGCGGCGGCCTGCATGGCGGTGAAGGCATCGAGCACCATCGGGTCGTGCCGGGCGTCGATCATGCGGTTGTGCACGGCCTGCATGCTGGTGGCCACGTGGGAAAGCAGCGTGGCGTAGGCGAGCAGGTGGGCGACGGGGTTGCGGATGTCGCGCCCGTGGCGGATGAGGGACAGCGACGCGAGGCTGTCGGCGATGGCGGTCACCAGGGCGAACATCGCACCGGCGGCCGGGGCGCCGTACGACGCCCCGGACCCGGCCGGGGCCGCCGGCAGCGCCGGGGCGGTCTGCGCGTCCGTCATCGGGGGAAGCGTCGATGGCGGGCGCGTGGTCTGGTTCCCGGGCGGCGGGACGGCCCCCGTCTTTTCGCGGGCGGGCTCCGGCGGCTGAGGCCCGGCCGGAGCGGGTGGCCGTGCGGGATCGGGCGGGGTAAGGGCGGCGGCCCCCTGCGCGCCGTCACGGGCCGCCGCCCTCGCTGCGGAGCGCATCGTCGCCGCAAGGTGGGTGACGGCCGCCCGGCTCTGCTTCCAGCTCCGGGCGACGATCGCGGGCACGGACGTCTCATCTCGCCGGGCATGCCGGTAGGCCAGGAAGCTCGGCGTGGCGATGGAGAGCGCCACCAGCAGCACCAGCAGCGCCCCGGCGCTCATCGGTGCGTCACCGCCATCTGGATGTTGCGGACGGTCTGCACGTAGTCGCGGTGCGGGGTCTCGGCCTCACCGTTGATCGCGCCGAGCATGGCCAGGAACACCACGGGTGTCGCGACGGCGGCCATGTAACTGAAGTTGTCGGGGCGGGCGCTCTTTCGCACCTCGTAGATCACGGCGATGACGAGCCAGCCGAAGGAGACGGCCAGCACCAGGCCGACGAGCGCGCCGATCAGGTCGCCGCTGGCCATCCATGCACCCAGGGCGGCGGCGTACGCACCGAGCGGTGTGGCGGTGAGAAAGATCGCCCCTGCGAGGAATGCGAGCACGACGATGGTGGACAGCAGGCCCGCGCCGAGGCTCCTGCCGTGCGGGCGGATTCCGGCGAGGGCGAGGGCTCCGCCGAGCAGCAGGCCGCTGATCCAGTAAAGCCAGCTCACCCGACCTCCCGGCTGACGCATGCGTTTGTGCTTACCTCACATGCAGGTGCCATGATGGTCATATGGGCGCATATGTGATAATGGGCGTGTCCTCGGCGGCCTTCGGCCGTGGTGAGGCGGTCCCATTCGGGTGGGATCTGGGCGGCTCGCGGCAGTGCCGGGGCCGCCCTTTGCTGTGTGCGACGCCTGTCGAGCTGGTTCACAGTTATCTAGAAAACTGACTGATCCTTGGGCAGGATGCATCGCCCCGGTGCGCCGTGTCAACCCGGTTGACCGGCACACCGCCGAGACACTGATCACGAACAGCGATAGCCTCAGCTCACAGCACCATGACCCATAACCGAGCTGGAGAGCATGTGGCCGCCGCCGTCCGCTATCGGCTGATCGCCGACGAACTCCGCCAGGCGATCGAGCGGGAGGACTTCCGGCCGGGCGACCTGCTGCCGACCGGTGAGGAACTGATGCGGCGGTTCGGTGCGTCCAGGGGCACGCTGGCCTCGGCCGTACGCGAGCTGCGCGAGGAGGGGCTGATCAGCCGCTCGGCGCAGCGGGGCCGGCTGGTGGTGATGGACCGGCGCAAGGTCATCGTGGACATGGGGTTCGGCGCACCCTCCTGGGAGGAGGCATGCCGCCGCGCGGGGCTGCGCGGCACGCTCGCAGTGCTTGCGCCGGAGCATCTCGCCGCGACCACCGCCGTGGCCGAGGCGCTGGGGCTGCGCCCTGGGGAGCCGGTGCTGCTGCACCGCAGCCGCGCGCTGCTGGGCGATACGCCGATGATGCTGGACGAGGTGTATCGCTGCGTTGAGGACGAGACCGTGGGGCCGGGCTCCCCCACGGTGGCGTGGACGGCCACCGCGCGCACGGCAGGGGCACAAGAGGCGGCGGCGCTGAGGGTGCAGCGGGGCGGGCCCATCCT
Organism: Spongiactinospora gelatinilytica; assembly: GCF_003236385.1. Classification (GTDB taxonomy): domain Bacteria; phylum Actinomycetota; class Actinomycetes; order Streptosporangiales; family Streptosporangiaceae; genus Spongiactinospora; species Spongiactinospora gelatinilytica. The sequence continues at coordinate 13,593 of NZ_POUA01000153.1, read as the reverse complement.
GGAGGTGAGACGCGTCGTCCGGGATCACGAGGGGCGGCCCGGCGAGCTGCTCATGCGAGTGGCCAACGGCCACAGGGTCATGGTCGCCCACGGTCTTTGATCACCGACCGGATCGGGTATCTGCGCTTCGACGTGCGCATTCGCTAGGTGCCCTTATGAAGTAAGCGAAAAGACTTGCTTTGCGCGCATCGAGTCAAGTAGCGTTCAAATCGTTCAAAACGCTTCACCCCTCACCACCCGGCTCGCCCGGCTCGGTGCGGGCGCGGGTCGAATGACGCCGGTTATCTCATACAGGGAATGACACCCGGCGTCACCCCCACATCCGCGCCCGCTCCGGGCCTGGCGAACCGGCGGCGGGGGGATGCGGTGGGGACACGGGTCGAAAGTTCGCCGGTTATCGCCTTGTAAGCGAGTGGTGCTGGTTCGAGTCCAGTCCGGGACCTCGGTCCCGGTAGCTCAATCGGTAGAGCGCTTAAACGCCGGTGGACATCTCCCATATCCGCGTTCCCTCCCCATCCCCCCGCACAGGCTGGCCGGTCCGCGTGGCGCGATCGAGTCGCGTCCGCGCAACGGACCGGCGAGCCACCCGCTTGCCAGCTCTCCCGGTGGCGCGGTTTCGACCACGCGGCTCGCTTCGGGGACGACGCCGAGGCCGACCATTCGCCAGGTCGGCTCCCGTCCTGACCGTGCCACCGGCAGGGCTGGCAAGCGCCCCTCCGGGAGGGCGGATGCCGGTCGGCGTCTCGGCAAGGGCCGCGCCGTGGGGTTCACCATGGGGCCACGGCCGCGCCGCGCGGAGAACGAACGCGAGAGCGCCGGTCCTGGCATCGGCCGGGCCACCCCCATCCGCCCTCCCCCTTTTCCTCTTCCGCCGCGATCACCATGCGGCGGGCCGAATTCCCCTTGGAGGGTCCATGAACGCACGCCGTGATCCGCTGGCCCGCATCGGCAGTGTCGCCACCCCGCAGAACCGGCCGCTTCCCGGCCGTGCCGACCAGGTGCAGAACGCCGCCGGGGGCTACGTCTGGAAGAAGGACATCTGGCGCAAGCTGACCGACTTCCTGATCCTGGGCACGGTCGGCGGCACCTACTACGTCGGCGAGGACGACCTGACCGCCGCCAACGCCGACGTGGTGTTCGAGGCGATCAGGCTCGACGGCTCCCGCGTCGTCGCGCTGATCACTGAGGTCAGCACCGCCCGCCCGGCCCGCGCGCCCAAGCCGTACCCGGCCTTGTTCGCTCTCGCAGCCTGTCACGCGCTCGGTGACGAGGCGACCAAGTACGCGGCCCGCCGGGCACTGTCACGGGTGGCGCGCACCACTAACCACCTGTCCGCGTGGTGGGGCTACCGCAAGAGCCTGCACGGCAAGGCGACGGCGAGCGGCACGGCACCGGTCGGCGGCGCGTCGTTGCGCCGGGCGCTGGCCTCCTGGTTCCTGGCGGACACGCCGGACCGCATTGCGTTCAAGGCGGCCAAGGCGATGCAGCGCAAGACGCCCCAGGGCGAGGGCTTCGCGTTGCGTGACGCGCTGCGGATCGCGCACATCTCCCCCGCGCTCGGCGCGGGCGTGCGCGAGCGCCTGGACGACGTGGCCCGGCGCACGATGCTCGGCTGGATCGCCGGGACGGTCGCCGACGACGTCGCCCGTGAGGTGTTGCCGAGCGTGGACGCCTACCTCACCGCCAAGGCCGTCACCACCGCCGAGCAGGCCGTGGCAGTGGTCATCGAGCGGGGCGTGCCGTGGGAGTTCCTGCCGGACGCCATGCTGCGCGAGCCGAAGGTCTGGGACGCGCTGATCGACACGGTCGGCATGACCGCGCTGATCCGCAACCTGGCGCGCATGACGCGCATCGGCACCCTGGCCCCCATGAAGGGGGCGACCGGGCGCGTCGTGGCGCGGCTGACCGACCGCGACGCCGTGGTGGCCGCCCGCATCCACCCCATGGACGCGTGGCTGGCGCTGCGCGTGTACGGTTCGGGCCGCTCCCAGCCGAGCCTCCAGGCGGCCGAGCAGACCTGGCGGCCGGTCCCGGCCGTGCAGGACGCGCTGGAGGAGACGTTCGACGCCGCCTTCGGCGCGGTCGAACCGACCGGCAGGCGGCTGCTGATCGCGGTGGACTCCTCCGGCTCGATGAGCTGGGGCAGCGTCATGTCCGACGCGAAGAAGGGCGCGGGCGGGCGGCGGCAGGCGTGCGGGTCACCACTGGGCACCCCGTACGAGGTCGGCTGCGCGATGGCGGTCATCCTGGCCCGTATCGAGCGTGGCAACGTCCACGTGATCGACGTGGACACCCGTGTGCACGAGTCGAAGATCACGGCCAGGACGAACCTGCGGGAGATCGGCCAGTGGTCGCCGTCCGGCGGTGGCACCGACCTGAGTCTGCCTTTCGTCTGGGCCACAGAGCAGCGGATGGAGGTGGACGGCATCGTGGTGTTCACCGACAACGAGACCTGGGCGGGCCGCCAGCACGCGAGCCAGGCCATGGAGGGCTATCGGCGCACGGTCGCGCCCGGCGCACGGGTGATCGTGGCGTCCATGACGGCGGCGGGTTACACCATCGGCGACCCGGCCGACCCAGGCGTGCTCAACATCGCGGGCATCGACGCCAGCCTGCCGATGCTGGTCAACGGTTTCATCCGCAGATAGGCCGCACTCTGCCCCTTCGGCACAGCAAAAGGCCCGGCCACCCGGCACGGGGGTGGCCGGGCGTCGTGGCCGTGGCGAACACTATGGATAAAGAGATTAGAGTCGCGCCTTATCGGCTTGTAAGCGCGGAGGAACGCTGACGTCGAGTCCAGCGGTGCGCCATGATTCATATAATGGCAAAACGGCATAAGGGACAGCGTCAGAAATGGTCGATCGGGTTGATTCTGGGTGCGGCCGCGCTGGGCCTACTCGTCCACGCCGTAATGGAAGGGGCGGGCGCCCCTGATCAATTAGCCAGCGTGATCGGTGCCATGGCTGTACTCGCCGGCTTAGGGATCGGGCTGGTGAGCATGATCCGCGAGCCTGTATTAACGACGTCCCTGAGCGCTCTGGCCGTTGCAGTTATCCGACTATTCGCTCCCTGACAATGGTCGGCGAGGCTGATGCCGATCGAGGATGTTTCCCGCAGCGTCTAGCGCATACGCGTCGATAAAATCTATGTCAGGAGGCAAGATTGCGACAAAAAGCTTCTCAGAAAGGCCGGGAAGCGATGCAACAGGTTCAAGAACGCGGCGCCGATCCGAGGCCACGACCACCACGCTGGACACGAACGGTTTGGTACGGCAAAGAATCGACAAAGGCGTGCCTTCTGCTCCGCCATGATACACCGCCATAACGACATCCTCCGGCATGTGACCACTGCCCATGCCTCCGCTCTTGCTGCGGCCGTCAGGGAAGACCGTTGTGAGGGCAACGGACGGGCCTGCTGTATCGCCGAATATTTCCAGGCGCCATACTGCCCCTTCGGGCGTTCCGCCCTCTGCTATGCTACGCCGAGCCCCAGGTGCAGGTATATCCACGCGACCTCCTTCAGCACGCCTTGCTGCGGCGGCCGTCGTCTGACATGGCCGCCACAGCAAGCCTACAGGGAAATCTTCAGCTTAGTTGCTGATCGTCTCGCAGGGCTTGTTCGCAGGAGAGGGGAATCCGGACCATTCGTTACAGGCCCAGCTAGGCGACGGGAAGTACCTTCTGGCCTTCCAGACTGCGAAGAAGACGCCAGCTCCCTCCCCGCACTCGGTGCCGCCCTCCTTCACGACATTGTCGTTGATGAGATAGTAGGGCTTCGAGCATCGGGCGTAGCTCGTAGTAGCAGTGGTCTCCCACGTCGCGACGTAGTTGGAGTTATTGGGTTCCGAGTCGAGGCGAATGCAAACGTTGCCGCTACAGCCGTACGCATCGAATGGTGTGGCGAACTCGCCGGGGATGAACACGACCCCGAGCTCCTCGGTAGCCGTGACTGTGTACGTGGTTCGCCCGTCGACCTGCTTGACAGTTGCGTAGGCGCCCTTTCCCTGGATGGGATCGGAGATGGACGCCTGGGCCGGAGTTGCCAGGATGCCGATCGTACCCACGATGGCCATGATCGCAACCCAGGCAGCTAAGAAGCGCTTGAGCATAGCTATATCCCTCATCTCTTGGCTACGTTTTCCGAACCCGCCTTAGCGGCAAGTTAATTTCTTGACCGACTTGACAATGTCGGCGGAATGAGCTCTCTCGGAAATCACTCCCATCTATTCGACCTGTGGTGCGAACGGCAGCGTAAATAGTTGCGGCAGGGCGAGTCAACCATCTAGGCAACAAGGAATCAGCGCGACGGAATGCGTCCTTTCAGACACAATGCGCACACAATAAGTGCCTGGGCTGCACCTTTGAGGCTTTCAATAGTGAAGGCTCTATGGCCTGACCTGGGCGTGAGCTGGCAGCCGGTCGTTGTGGTGGTACATCCAGAACATGAGGTGTCCTAATAGCGGCAGCCTGACCGCTGAGCTTGTTCTTTATCCTCCGGATTGTTGTGCTGCGCGGTGAGTTGATCGTTTCGCGGACAGCAAGACGGCCTTGAGTGATCATGTGCGGTGTCGAGTCGCTGCCGATCACTACAAGGCCGTGAGGGTGAGTCTGCTGAACGATGCCGCCTGTGTCGAGTCCTTCAGGGTGTTGTCCCGGTTCCGAAACGATGTCTACGCCTGCCTGACCAGGCGGGCCGATGCGTTGTTCGAGCTGACCGACGCGCTGTTGTGTGAGCCGGGGCCGGTGCGCTCACCAGTGGACCTGTCCTTGTCGGCGGAGTATCGGCGGGGGCACGGCGCCTTGTACGGCGGGCTCAGCCACGGCCGGATCGACGTGGAACAGCTGCGTGAGGTACTGGCCAGGTTGCCGTTACCGCGCTGGCCGGATGGGCGGATCGTGCTGGCGGTGGATGTGTCGCCGTGGCTGCGCTCGGATGCCGCCTGCTCGGCCGAGCGGCTGTTCTGTCACGTGTACGGCCGGGCCAAGAGCACGTCGCAGTTCATCCCGGGCCGGCCGTACTCGTTCGTTGCGGCGCTGGAGATGGGCCGCACGTCATGGACGGCGCCGCTGGACGTGGTGCGGCTGGGACCGGCCGATGACGCCACCGCCGTCACCGCCGCCCAGCTGCGCGGGGTCATCGAACGATTGATCGCCGCTGGGCAATGGCGCAGCGGCGACCCGGACGTGCTCATCGTGACCGACGCCGGCTACGACATCACCCGCCTGGCCCACGTCCTGCGTGATCTCCCGGTCGAACTCCTCGGGCGCATCCGATCCGACCGGGTGCTGCGCCTGCCCGCGCCACCTCGACGCTACGATCCGACAGGTGGCCGTCCCCCCAAGCACGGCGGCGAGTTCGCCTTGGCCGACCCCGCCACCTGGCCCGAGCCCGCGGTTACGACCATGACCGAGACCACCCACTACGGCAAAGCCGAGACCAGTGCCTGGGACCGGCTTCACCCCCGGCTCACCCACCGCGCAGCCTGGCTCGATCACGAAGGCGAGTTGCCCATCATCGAGGGCACCCTGATCCGGTTGAAGGTGGAGCACTTGCCTGGCGATAGAGACGCCCCGCCGGTCTGGCTCTGGTCCTCCCAGACCGGCGCCACCGGCACGGACGTGGACCGCTGCTGGCAGGCGTTCCTGCGCAGATTCGACCTGGAGCACACCTACCGTTTCTGGAAACAGACCCTGGGCTGGACCCGGCCCAAGCTCCGCGCCGCCCAGGCCGCCGACCGCTGGACCTGGCTCCTGCTCATCGCTCATACCCAGCTGCGCCTAGTACTGCAACGGCACTTGCCCGATCTGTCGGGGATCATGGTCGGTATGGTGATGGACCTTGTCGCGGCAGAGCTTGACAGACTGTGTGAGCGGATCGGAGGCCGGTTCACCCGCTCTGAACCCCGGGCTCGGGCGCGGGAGTATGTGTCGGGGCTGGTCGCGGGGCTGGAGCGGAAGAACGGGTGGACGCTGGCCGGGCGGGCCGGCGAGGTCGCCCCGGATGGGATGCAGAGGTTGCTGCGCAGGGCGGACTGGGACATCGACGGAGTCCGCGACGATGTGCGCGATTACGTGGTCGAGCACCTGGGCGACCGGCAGGGGGTGCTGATCGGGGATGAGACCGGCTTCCTGAAGAAGGGCGTGCGCTCGGCCGGGGTGCAGCGCCAGTACTCCGGGACGGCGGGGCGGATCGAGAACAGCCAGATCGGGGTGTTCCTGGCCTACGCCTCGGCGCATGGGCACGCGTTGATCGATCGGGAGTTGTACGTGCCCGAATCCTGGACCTCGGACCGGGAGCGGTGCCGGGCGGCCGGGATTCCGGACGAGATCGGGTTCGCGACCAAGCCACGCCTGCTGATGGCCATGCTGGGACGGGCGATGGACGCGGGTGTGCCGTTCTCGTGGGTGACCGCGGATGAGGCCTATGGGCAGGCGCCGTACTTGCGGTCCTGGCTGGAGGACCGGGACGCCTGGTACGTACTGGCCACCCGGTGCAACGACCCCATGGAGAGCACCGGGGGCGGCCAGGCGCGAGGTGATGAGCTGATCGCGGCCCTGCCGGGGCGGTCGTGGCAGCGGCTGTCGGTCGGCGCGGGCGCGCATGGACCCCGCGAGTACGACTGGGCGCGTATCGCGATCGGCACCCGGTGGCGCAAAGGCCGGGGACACTGGCTGGTGGCCCGGCGCTCGATCAGTGACCCCATGGAGATCGCCTACTACCTGTGTTTCGGGCCGCGCCGCGCCACCCTGCTGGACCTGGCCTGGATCGCCGGGTCCCGGTGGCGGGTGGAGGAGTGCTTCCAGCAGGCCAAGAACGAGGCCGGGCTGGATCACTACCAGGTTCGCACCTGGCGGGCCTGGTATGCCCACATCACCTTGTCCATGCTGGCGCTGGCCTGGCTCGCCACCACGAAGGCCCTGGCGGTAAAGGGGGAGCTGGTACCGGCGACCCGGGCATGATCGCCTACACATTACCCGAGATCCGCCGCATTCTGATCAACCTCATCCAGCGTTACCTCCCCGACCCCGAACACGTCTGGTCCTGGTCACGCTGGCGCAGACGCCGCCAGCATCAGGCCAGACTCAGTCACTACAAACGACGCGGATACCCACTCACCTAAGTGCCGTTGCAGTATTAGGACTTACTCGTCTAGGTGTTCGTTGTTTCACGTGGAACATTGGGCTCGATGTCAGACGCTCATGGCCTTGCGGATGGCCGCTAGGAAGTCATCCACGTGGTCGGGGGTTGTGTCAAAGGCGGTCATCCACCGAACGACGCTCTCGGAGGCGTCCCAGACGTGGAAGGCGAACTGTTCCTGTAGCGATGTGATCGCGTGCTCTGGCAGTGTTGCGAAGACCGCATTGGACTGCACCGGGTAGCGGATGCTGATCCCTGGGACATCGGCGACTCCGTCGGCCAGGCGGCGGGACATCGCGTTCGCGTGGGCGGCATTCGTTTGCCACAGGTTGTCGGAGAGCAACGTGGAAAGCTGTACCGAGATGAATCGGGTCTTCGACGCCAACTGTAGAGACTGCCGCCAGAGGAAGGGTATCCCGGTGGCGAGCGACGGTCGCAGTACCACCACCGCTTCGGCCGCCAGGGCGCCGTTCTTGGTTCCCCCGAGGCTCACCATGTCCACGCCGACGTCCGTGGTGATCGCTTGGAGCGAGCAACCGAGATAGGCGGCGGCGTTGGCCAGCCTGGCACCGTCCATATGAAGCAGGAGGCTGTTGCCGTGCGCCACCTCCGCGAGTGCGGCGATCTCGTCGGGGCTGTAGCAGGTGCCGAGCTCGCTGACTTCTGAGATCGACACCACCCGAGGCTGTGGCTCATGTGCCATCCCGACGGCACCGAGGCGGGCCTCGATGTCGCTGGCAACGAGCTTGCCGTCTTCGGTGGGAACGGTGAGCAGCTTGACTCCCAGTAGGCGTTCACTCGCCCCGGTCTCATGGGTGACGATGTGCGCGGTGTCGGGGCAGATGATGGCGTCATAGCGTCCCACCATCTCGGCCAGGCCCACCATGTTCGCCCCGGCCCCGTTGAGGACGGGAAACCCGACCGCATCGCCTCCGAACGCATCCTTGACCCGTTCCTCGAAGTCGTGGGTCCACCGGTCGACCCCATAGGCAGGGGCATCGCCAACATTCGCCTCGGAGATCGCCGCTAGTACATCGGGGTGAACGCCAGCGTGGTTGTCGCTGGCGAAGCTCTTGGGATAAACAGATCCGATCGCCACGTCGCTAGGCTACGGCGACGAGATCACATCGCAGCACGCGGGGCGGATCTAGCCAGGAGACGAGGTGCGATCCCTAGGCGTGCCTCTTGAGCCGAAAGCCCGCCTAACGTTTGCCGCTGCTGCTTCCGGGGGCGTAGCGGGCTGCGCCTGAGCTGTTGGAGCGATGGGCTAAGGGCCTCGCGATCCTGTCTGGAGGCGAAGCTGGTTCTGGTGTGTGGTGTGGTTGGTGAGGACGACCTGCCGGGTTCCGGGTAGGTGACCGGTAGGGGTGTTTCCTGGATTAGGGGTCCGGTCCGGTCGGGCGCGTAACCAGATCATGATGTCGGCGACATGGATCGCGGTTCGGTAGCGGGTGTGCAGAGCACGGTACTGCTTGCGCCGGTTCATCTGGCGTTCGACCTGGTTGCGGCATCGGTAGCGGGCGCGGTCGAAGGTGGGCGGCCTGCCACCGCATCGGCCTTTGGCTCGCCCCAGCCGGTGGGTTGCGTCCACGGAAGTGGTGGACGAGTTTGACCTGGTCACAAGCGTGGCGGCGAGGCATGAAGGCGGCCATCGCGTGATCCTCCGAAAGGACAAGATCAAGATCGAAGGAGACCGGCGATGGCCGCAGACAGCAGTGTGCCCAGCCCGCAGTGGCTCGCGCAGCAACTCCAGGCCAGTGACCCCGACCATGATGAAGACCATGGCCGAGGTGTTGATGTCGGCCGACGCCGACAACCTGTGCGGAGCCCCCTACGGCGAACGCAGCACCGAGCGGGTCAACTCCCGCAACGGCTACTGGATGCGGGAGTGGGACACCCGTGCCGGCACCATCGAGTTGGCGGTGCCCAAGCTGCGGGCGGGGTCCTACTATCCGGACTGGCTAGATGTGGCGGCGGTGCAGCAGCGCCCGGTTGGCGGCCGGAACCGTAGGCCTTGTCGCCGGTCAGGCTGCCCGGCGAGGTACGCAGCGGGCGATGCCACAGGGCTGGGGGATGTGGATGCAGCCGAGCAGGACTGGAAGCAGCTGCCGGGGCCGGTGTCCTGGCCCCGGGCACGACCGGTGGCCAGGTTGCGGCCCCGGCCGTCGGTGATGGCATAGATCTTCGTGGTCAGCCCACCTCGCGCGTACGCGAGTGCTTGCGCCCGGGCCACCTGCGCCGGCGGCACACTGTTGTCTGCGGCCATCGCCTGGTCTCCTTCGATCTTGGACTGTGCATTCGAAGGATCACGCGGTGGCCGTCTTCGTGTCTTGCCGCCACGCTTGTGACCTAGTCAAACTCGTACACCACTTCCGTGGACGCAACCCTGCCTCTTTCGTGCGACCGCCGCGTGCTGGTGGGCCCGCAGCACGGTGGAGTCGATCTAGGCGTCGTAGTCCAGGGTGCGGGCCGTATCGGTGCGGATCTGCAGGTGTTGCTCGCTCCGGGCCCAGGTGCCGTCGATGTCCCAGCGGCGAACCGCTCGTACAGGGTCAGCCAGGGGCCGTAGTGCTCGGGCGCATCCCACCAGGGGGCGCCGGTCCGTACCCGCCAGACGATCCCGTTCAGGGTCTGCCGATGATCGCGTCGGCGGCAGCAAGGCTGAGGAGACATCGTCGCGACCACGTCCCATTCGTCATCGGTCAGCTCGAAGCGCCTGCCCATGTCTTGTGGAAAGGCCGGACCGAAGGTCAGATCAACCCTCGATCCGAGAAGCACGCTTTGGCGCCCGTGCTTCAGGCCCCTCCACGGGGGGAGGGCCTTGGGGCCATCACCGCGCGACAACGAAGATGGCGATCTCTGCATGGGAGATCCGGCACTCGTTCAGAATGGTGTCGCTGTGGTGAGTGCCAAGCTCCAACCTGTGGTGGTCCTGTCGACCGACATGCGTAAGGTCATTTACGAAGACACCCTCGATGTCGCCCCGATCCGCATCCGGCTCTGCGGCTACTGTCAGGTGATCCCGAGACCGCTTCCCGCAACACGTGTCTGGATCAGCGAAAGCCGGAAGTTGGACCGGCCCCAGGTGCGAGGTGACTCAAAGCTGCTGGTACATGATGTGCAGTCCGACGTAGCCGTGGATCGGATGGTGGAAGCCTTCAGGGAGGGTGGCCATCACCTCGAAGCCGAGTGACCTCCATAGTGCGACCGCTCTGGTGTTGGTCTCCACGACGGCGTTGAACTGCATCGCTCGAAAGCCGTCCCTACGCGCCTGCTCCAGGACATGCTCGCCGAGGGCCCGGCCGACTCCCTGGCCCGAGTGGGTCGGATCGACCATGAAACTCGCGCTGGAGATATGCGCAGCGCCGCCACGGTGGTTACGGACGCTGTTAGCGGTGCCCAGGACGGTTCCGTCCGCGTCTACGGCGATGAAGGTGCGGCCCGGTGGCTTCGGGAACCACATCTGTCTGGCCAGGGGTTCGGGGATGTCCCGATCCCATGAGAACGTCTCACCGGCCCGCACGATGCCCTCCATGAACGCCCACATCCTGGGCCAGTCGTGCGGGGTCGCCTCTCTGATCAGCATGGTCGCCAGCATGGGTCAACCGGGTAGGGGCCGCAACTGAGTTTCGAGCCGTCGAGGTGGCCTGGCGTGCCCTGGGCCACCTGCTGTCCCGCGATTTGATCACCTGGTCTACAGGGCAGGCCCTACTGTGGGGGCTGGCTCGCGGGTTGTGGAGCGCCAGGTCGATGATGCCAGCGCGGGTGTCCCGCTCGGGTGTGGTGGCCGTTGCGTTGGTTGGTCTGCTCAGTGTTGCGTTCGCCGTAAGGGGCCGCCGCGCAGGCTGCCGGTCGCGGTCGACATCAGCGGCTCGGTCATCGCCTCACGCATGCGGCGCAAAAATGTCAGGGGCGTCAGCCTGCAGTTGCTGCGCGAGCGGCTCGCCGCCGGGCGCGCTGCTGCCTGCGGCCATCGCCTGGTCTCCTTCGATCTTGAACTGCGCATTCGAGCGATCACACGATGGCCGTTCTCGAGCACCGGAGCCGCGCTTGTGACGTGGCCAAACCCGTACCTCCCTTCGGTGGACGTAACCTGTGGGCCGGCCGAGTCCCCGGCTCTGCTCGGGGTATTTCGTCCATCTTGCAACCGTAGCCAGTGATGCTCACTGCGGCCCGTAGGCCCGGCGTGCGATAGGTACTCCTGCCTCACGCCACGATGTTTCACGTGAAACATCGTGAGGGTTGTCCTCGGGGCCGGTGGGCTGCGCAGGATCCGGGGCGTGTGGTTGATGCTTAGCAGGGCCACTATCTGGCTCTTCTGGGACTGAGATCGACCCTCGTTCGTCTTGAGTGTGTGTCCAAGGTCCAGAGGAGCAGACCGTAAGCCTGGATCGGGTGGCCGGTAGGGCGCTTGTGCCACAGGGCGGTGGGCAGCGCGAGAAATGCGCTGAGGGGTGCAGGGGGACACGTCGGCAATGATGTAGCCGCCGTGCAGTTCATTGAGGATCTCCCCGGCATGGGGCAGGGCTCTTGGTGGCGGTACGAGGGCCGCAGTGGGGTCCTGCCGCCGCTTCCTGAAAACTGACCCCCATAGGCCGTTGGAAGTTCCCTTCTCGATTCTAGGAGGGTGCTGAGAGTGGAGGATTGGGCGGAAATACGCCGTTTGCTCGCCGGGCTGAAGGGATGCCGATCAAGGCCATCGTCCGGCGGCTGGGGATCTCCCGGAACTCGGTGCGGCGAGCGCTGGCATCGGGACCGGACCGCGTGGATCTGCTTCGAACACGAGGCAGACCACTTGCCCAGGCCACCCAAGGCCCGCCCGTACCTGGTCCCGCAGGGGATCCACCCGGTCATCACCGTCACCGGCAAAGGCTCTGGGCGCGTCTCGATTGCCGCCCTGTTATGACTCAACCCCGGATACCGCATCTACTGGTTATCGCATGCGGCGGTATCGAGGCCGAGGCGGGGAGAAGGGCTTTCGCGAGGCCGACTACGCTCGCCTGCTCGATGCCGCCCATCGGCAACTAGGCAGGCCGATCGTGCTCATCTGGGACAATCTGACCACCCACTGGGACGCGTTGATGCGCCGCCTGATCGACTCCCGCCTCTGGCTGACCGTGTTCTACCTGCCCACTTATGCGCCCGAGCTCACCCGGCCGAGGGCGTGTGGTCCCACCTCAAACGCGGCCTGGGCAACCTCACCCCGGCTCCCTTGATCAGCTCGCCGCGCAGTCCGCATCCGGCTCAAGCGGATGCAGTACCGATCCAGCCTGTTGGACGCCTTCTTCGCTCACACAGGCTTGGTCGTCGCCAAAGCCCGCAATGAACCCTGGCCTTTCAACTCTGTGGTGCTCTGATCGCGTACGTTCGCCGGCTTTGGAACCGGCGCCTCGTTCAGGCCTGAGCATCTTCGGCTTGTGGAAAAACGCGAGCAGTACGTGAGGTACCGGCAGGATCGGACTGTGCTGGCGGTGGTCGGGGCTCATCTCGATCCTCAGATCAGCCGGATTGCCGTGCGGCTGCCGCGGTCCATGGCTGAGTTGGCGGTTGCTGCCTGGGAGCGGGAGGAACTGGCCGAGGTCGGTGAAGAGAGTCGCGAAGAGTGCGAGCTGCGTGGTCATGCTGCTGAGCTGGCCTTGATCGGCCTGGCGATCTCCTCGCGTGGCGTGTGGGAGACAGAGGAGGTCGTCGTCGACCTGGATGTCGTCCAGATCGCGTCGGCGTTGCGAGCCGTGCGGTAGGTCAGGCCGCAGGAGGTCGTCTATCCCTCGGGTGCCCTTCCCGCTGCGGGCGTGCCCACACCTACGGCGTTGAGCCGTGAGGGCAGGTGCGCGGGGCTCGGGCATACACGGCGTGGCTGGGCGATTGGAGTTGGCGAACTGTCGTATCCCCGCGCCGATGGGCGCAAGAGCTTTGCCTGGACCGATTGCCGCGACCTGATTGCAGCGGCGCATCAGCAGTTCGTTGGGCCGATCGTGCTGGTGTGGGACGACGTGAACACCCGTCTGGCCGCCGGGATGCGCCGTTACATTGCCGAGCGGGACCGGCTGACGGTCTACCGGCTTCCTTCGTATGCGCCCGATCTCAACCCGGCCGGGGGATCTGGTGCGCAGATGATTGCTATCGCTGAAGGGGTCGGCTCCACTATGTTGAAGCCGCTGTAGGGAAGCTTTGAGGGCTTGCTTGGCTAGTGGCTGCCTCGATGTTTCACGTGGAACCTCGAGGGCGGGAGGCAGCGGATTCGAGGAGGGTGCGGCAGAGGGTTCCGAGGTCTTGGCCGGAGGCTTCGACGGACATGGGGAAGAGGGACGTCTCGGTCATGCCGGGGGCCACGTTGACTTCGAGGAAGTGGGGGTGGCCGTCGGAGTCCACGATGAGGTCGGTGCGGGAGAGGTCGCGGAGGCGTAGGGCGGTGTGGGCGGTGACGGCCATCCCCACTTCCTCGAAGTCAACGTG
>NZ_POUA01000152.1 GCF_003236385.1 Spongiactinospora gelatinilytica | reverse complement strand
GCTGGATCCCCGTGGAGGTCAGCCGGCGCTCGCCGGCCGCCGTGCCCCCGCGGATCGGCAGCCACAGCCACGGCGACCCGGCGTGCGGATGCCGCGCCCTGGCCCGCACATAGCGGTCCACCGCCGCCGCGGCCTTGTGGCCGATCGGCGCGTGCAGCACGTCGTCGTCCTTGAGCGGGACCCGCAGCCGGTGCTCGGCCGGCCACACGTCGTTGGCCTCGGCGTCGTCTCTGCTGTAGCGCAGCCCGGCCAGCCAGGACAGCCGCATCCCGTTGTCGATCAGGATGCGCACGATCGCGGTGTCGCGGCGGCACTCGAAGGTGTCACCCGAGCACACCGCCAGCAACGCGGCCAGCTCGTCATCGTCCAGCGCCCGCGTGCGCGCCCGCGCCCGCGCGACCACCGGCCCGGTGAGCTGCGCCATCGGCGACCCGGCCGCCCGCTCGCCGTCCGCCACCAGCCAGCCGAAGAACACCCGCAGGTTGCGGAAGTGCTTGTGCGCGTTGCCCGCGCTGGTCGCCGCCGCGCTCGCCGCCAAAAACGCCCCGACGTGCCGGGCCTGCACGCCTTCGACGTCCACCGGCATGTCATGTTCGGCGAGATAATGGGAAAGGACGCGTACCGAGTCGACATAGCTCCGCACGGTGCCGTCCGCCTTGCCGTCCGCCCGCAACCGAAGCTCCCACGAAGCGGCCACGTCGAGCAGAAGCGGCGCCTGCGCCGCCCGTCCGCCTGCCTTGGCCACGGCACGCCTCCGCAAAATCCGATGCTGTACGCCCGGTGTGCGGATATGCTACCGTCTCAGGTGGTCACCGGAACCTCCGGTCAGCGGCTAAATCCCAGCGCCCTTAGCTCAGCCGGATAGAGCATCGGACTTCTAATCCGACGGTCGGGGGTTCGAATCCCTCAGGGCGCGCCCTTCCGGATCAGTGGAAAACTTTGGGCCGGTAGCCTGCCTCGGTGAGCCGCGAACTGCTGCGAGAACAAGAGGCGCTCCAGGCGGCGGCGGATGCCGTCTATGACGATCTGGGGCTGGCCGCGGCCTTGGCGGAGATCGGCGCGCCGACGCGGGTGGGCGGCGTGGCGCTGGGCGTGATGGTCACCCATGATCTGGACATCGATGTGGCCTGCGCGGCGCTGGACGATCGGGCCTTTGCCGGCATCACGCGCCTCGGGGCGGGCCTCCTCAGGCATCCCCGGGTGCGGCAGGTGCAGATCCGCGACGACACGGAAGGCGTGGAACGTCGATCCGCTGTATCCCGACGGTGTCTATCTCGGTGTGCGGTATCGATGCCCGGACGGGAACGACTGGAATCTGGACATCTGGTTCATTGACGAACCGGGCCGCCAGCCGAGTACGGTCCATCTGCGCACGATCCGGCCCCGCCTGACCGGCGAGACCCGGGTCGCGATCCTGCGGATCAAGCGCGCCCTTGCCGCGCGTGGCGGGCCGCGTGTGAGCGGCTACGAGATCTATCTGGCGGTGCTGGACGAAGGGGTCCGCACGCCCGAAGAGTTCGACCGGCGCAGGAGCGGCGCCTGAGGGCGGGCGGCGGTTCAGGTACGGCGGGGCGTCCCGCTCGCCGTCCGCCGTCGCCGGTGGCGCCCCGGTGGCCGGGTTTCGCGGGTGTCATGGTGGCCCGCCGTTCCAGCACTGGGACCTATCGCTGACCCGGTGTACCTGGATGGTGGCGGTTCGCGGGCGTCGCTGATGGGCGGGCGTGGGCGCGGGCTTCGTCCGGTGAAGTGTGTACAAATCCGGATAAATGTGCGGCGAGTGACTGATGCCGCTTCAATAAGATTACGCATGATCGAATAGACGGCCATTCCGAATGATCATTTCTCTGGTCGCCGTATGATAAGTCTCCAATGCGTTGTTACTAGTGAGATGTCCGGTGCGGCGGAGATTGCGATTCGCAAATTGCGTGTGAGGGGTCCCGGAGCTGACTGGGATAGTTGCGTAGATGTAAGGGACTTCGGCGCTCAAAGTGACTTTGCCGCCCCTAGGATCTCTTTACACGGGGGGACGTCCCGTCAAGGGCATGTCCGGTGGGTTTCAAGAGGCGGCCGTACGGATGAGGAAGATTTCAAGGCCACTTGTGAGTTTTGCGAATAGCAACGCTACACCTGCGAGGAAAAGTGCATGTTAGGGCCCTTTGTGCGCTGCTAGTGATGTTCGTTCTTACCCTGCTCCCCATCGCCATTATGCCCGGTTCCGCCGTCGCCGACCCGGACTCCGAGGTCAGGCCGGTGCGGGCCGTCGTCCTGGTCGACGAATCGGGCAGCCTCACCGACAAGGACGTCCTCCGGGAGCGCGACGCGGCGCGGACCATCGCGCTGAGTGAGCTGTCGCCGCTGTCCCAGGTGGCGGTCGTCGGGTTCGGAAGCTCCAACGGGCCCGGTCAGGCGCCCGTGACCCTCGTCTGCCCGCTCGCGGAGGTGGCGACCGCGCAGGACCGCGAGTCCCTGGGCAGGTGCGTGGACAAGCTGCACCGCCGTACCGAGCAGGAGGGCAACGACACCGACCACGCCGCGGCGCTCGACCAGGCGATGGCGATCATGAACGAGCCCGACGACCGGGAGCGGGCCAAGATCGTGTTCCTGCTCACCGACGGCAGGCTCGATGTGGCGGAGAGCGTGCGGCACGGGCCGGACCCGCAGGCGCGCAACAGCAACGCGCAGCGCGAGATCGAGGCCACCCTGAAGGAGGCCCAGACCGCACGGGTGCAGGTCTGGCCGCTGGGGTTCGGGCAGGCGGACAAGGCCGCGCTGGACGCCTTCGCGGCCGGCGGGTGGCGGCAGCCGTGCGGGGAGCAGGAGTCGGCCCGGCCGAAGGCCAGGGTGGCCAGGACTTCCGCCGATGTGGAACGGTCCCTGCTGGAGGCGTTCGCCTACGCCCGCTGCGCGGAGATCTCCCATGCCGACACCGGCTCGCTGGAGGAGGGCGGCACCACCGACCTGCACGTGAACATCCCGATCGTGGCCACCGACGGCTCGATCGTGGTGGTCAAGCGCGACAAGCGGGTCCAGGTGGCCTACCTGGACCCGAATGGCGAGCCGGTCCCCAAGCAGGGCGAACGCCACGAGTCCGTCTTCCAGGCGGCCGGGGAGTCCGGTCCCGTGGAGTCGCTGCGGATACGCAACCCGCTGCCCGGCAGGTGGACGGTACGGCTCACCTCCCCGGCCGGGGTCCGGCGCCAGGAGGTCAGCACGACCGTGATGTGGCAGGGCGCGCTGCGCGCCTCGATCGGGCTGAGCAACCCGAGCCCGCGCCCGGGCGAGCGGGTCACCGTGCGACTCCGCCTCCAGACCAGGTCCGCCGTGATCACCGACCCCGCGGCGCTCAAGCCGCTGCGGTTCTCCGCCCAGATGTCCGGCGATGGCTTCGGCATGATTCCGGTTGAACTGTCCGATGGCGGCACCAAGCCGGACCGGGCCGCCCAGGACGGCGAGTACTCCGGCGACGTCATCGTCCCCACCACGGCCACAGGCAGGCTCTCCTTCCTCGGCCGGGTCTCCGGCCCCGGAGTGACCAGCGACGAGCGTCCCTACCATGTGGTCATCCCCGGCCCGGCGGACACGCTGCGCGCCAAGCTGGTCCTGCGGGAGGCGACGGTGGAGCCCGGGGGAGAGGTCTCCGGAGCGGTCCAGGTGACCAACGACGGCGCGCCCACCCGGCTCACACTGCGCCTGCTCGACGCGCCGGAGGCCACGATCGGCCGGGCCGGGCTCACCGTGCCGGCGGGGGAGTCCGAGCACACCTTCACGCTGCGCGCGGGGCGTCCCGGCGTGTCCGCCGACGGCCCGATAGGCGGCATGGTGCAGGTCCTGGACCCGACGGGGCGGCCCGTAGCGGAGGATTTCCTGCGCGTCACCCTCCGGCGGCCGATGCCGCTCTGGCAGTGGCTGCTGATCGCCGCGGCGGTCGTGCTGGTCCTCGCGGCCGCGATCGGCGCGTTGCTCTGGGGCAAGCGGCGCGCCGCGCGCCGCGCGGCCGACCCCAGCGACCTGACCCTCCACCTCTACGGCCCGGACGGCGTCAGGCGCTCCCAACTGCGCGCCCCGGTCGATGAGGGCCCGGAGTTCACCTTCGTCATCAGCGGTGACCACATGACCCGCACCCACGACGGCCGTGGCTACGCCGTACGCCGCGGGGGCGGCCAGTCCGTGGTGGTGACCGACCCGGCCGGCCGCCCGCTGGAGCCGGCGCTGCGTCCCGGCCGCCGGCTGGAACTGCCGGGCGGGCTGCTGCTCGGCGTGGACGACGCCAGGGGCGGCGGCGCGGCCGGCGGCGCGCCGGAGCGCCCCGCGTACGGCATGACCCAGCCCACCGAGACCACAAGCCGGCGACGACCGATGCCAGGAGATGATCTGTTGTGAGGATCTTCGATCCGATTATGTTCGTGGGGCTCGGCGGCACCGGCTGCCGAGTGGGAGTCGAGCTGGAGCGCCGGCTGCGCGACGAGCTGTGCGGTCCGGACGGCATGGATCTGATCAAAAACCTGAGGTGGCAGAACTACCAGCCCTACGAGCTGCCCTCCTGCCTCCAGTTCGCCTACGTCGATCTCAACGAGGACGAACTGGGCCGCACCCGGCGCAGGGTGGTGCCGTCGGAGAAGGACTTCGCCGCGGCCGGGCGTACCGCCCATCTGATCCACGACGTGGTGCCGAGGTTCGACTCCTACCCGGAGGTCGCGCGCAGCCTGCGGGCGACGCTCGGCGACTACGTCAAGGAGTGGCTGCCGCCGCACGAGGGCGAGCCGCAGCTCGCGCCGCTGATGCGCGGGGCCGGGCAGTTGCCGACGGTCGCGCGGGCGGCGCTGTTCGAGCGGATGCGGCAGGGCGTGCAGCCCGTGGTGCGGGGCCTCGACGACGCGATCGGAGCGATCGCCAACTCCGCCAGCGAGCTGGCCGCGCTGGGCGGGCGGCTGCGCCGCGCCTGCGACGTGTTCGTGGCCTTCTCCGTCGCGGGGGGCACAGGAACCGGCCTGTTCTACGACTACCTGCACCTCATCGGCGACGCCTTCGCCCGCAGCGGCTTCCAGGCCAGGATCTACCCGCTGGTCGTGATGCCGTCGGCCTTCACCGAGGGCAAGGGCGGCGGCAGGCGGGCCAGGCTGAACGCCGGCGCGGCGCTGCTCGACCTGTTCCGCCTGGTGGACGACCAGAACGCGCCGCACGCCGGCACCCACGTCGACGAGATGGGCATCGCCGGCGAACTCGGCGTCCGCTACCCGGTGCGCGGGGACACGCGGCTGCGCACCGGCACCGTCCAGACCGCCTTCCTGTTCACCCTGCCGCCCGGCGTCGAACGCGAAGACCTGCACCGCTCGATCGCGTCTTTGGTCGTGTCCCTCGCGGGCACCCAGCCCCGGCTGCCCGGCGACGGCACCGAAGACCGCGGCGACTCCTCCTTCGCCGACGACTTCATCAACCGGGCGGTCGAGCGCGAGGTCCAGGCCGCCTCCGGCATCGGCAACCGGGGCGTGTCCACCTCCTACGTCTCCTCGATGACGGTCCCCGTGGAGGAACTGGCCGACCTGGTCGCCTCGCGCCTGCTGGCCCGCGCGGTGACGCAGTTGGAGTCGGTGCCCTCGGAGAGCAACATCGAGCACATCCGACGGTTGTTCACCACGACCAACCTGGAGGAGCTCTACACGCGCGAGCCGCTGCCCACGCCCGAGCCCCGCCCGGCCAACGGCGTCACGGAGATCCAGAAGGCGCTCGGCAACCGGCTCCGCGCGATGGAGGACAACCTGGCCTCGCTGGAGCGGCGGCTGGCACGCACCGTTCCGGAGATGGCCGACCAGATGGACGTGCGGCGCGGGATGCTCGAAGCGCTGGGCGAGGTGGACCCGCTGCGGTTGCGCCGGGTGGTGATGGGCCGGGGCGGCGACGTTCACGAGGTGGAGCGGATCGGCTTCGCCGGGCTGATCGACCAGCGCAGGGCCCAGCCCGTCAGGCCGTACGAGAACATGACCGAGGCCCCGCCGCACCCCAGGCCCATGCGGGACAGGCTGCTGCGCAAGGTGCAGTGGTCCGACCCGGCCGTGCGGGCGTCGATCAACGACCAGGACGAGTGGTACCGCTGGCGCAGCCGGGTGCTGTGGCACAAGGCGTGGTCGGACCAGGTGGCGCGCTGGGAGACGCAGCGCCAGCGCCTCATCCGCGAGGTGCGGGAGTTCGCCGAGGTCTTCGTGGAGCACGCGGCCACCGACGCCGACCGCTTCCCGCAGCGCGCGGCCGAGCTGTACGAGACCCGGGTGGGCGTCTACCACCTGCTGCCCCCCGCGGGCGCGGACGCCTTCTACGACGCGGTGCTGCGGCGGCTGGTCGACATCTTCGTCGCGCGCCAGATCCTGCGCCCGACCGATGGGGAGGCCGCCGTGGTCAGGGTGCTGCTCGGCCCCGAGGGCTGGCAGGACGCCTGCACGGTGGCCCGGCGGGCCGGCAAGCCCGCCGAAGCCCTCTCCTGGGTGCGCGACCGGCTCAAGTTGGAGGTCAAGAAGTACTTCAAGGACCAGGACGAGGCGGCGGCCCTCGGCGAGGGGCCGCTGCTGCCGCCGCTGGCCGACCTGCTGGCCCGGGCGGCCGCGGGCGAGGCCGACGACCCGCACGTGCGGCAGTTCCAGCTCAAGCTGGCCGACCTGGTGCCCGGCGGCTTCACCCCCGACGGCACCGGCGACCTTAAGGTCCTGGTCTCCTACCCGGCCGCGGCCAAGGATCCGGAGCTGGAGCGCTACCTCAAGGAGCGCGTCTACCTGCCCGGCGTGGCCGACTTCCGCAACATCGACGCCGACTCGGTCACCGTCGTGCAGGTGCGCACCTCGATGAGCGTCACCCAGGTGCGCGAGCTGCGCGAAGTACTGCACAGCTGGGCCGACGCGCTGCGCGACGAACAGCCCCAGGACAACCTCAAGTGGCGGCAGCGGCTCGGCTACGACTTCGGCTACCTGGCCACCACCGAACGCCACCGGGTCCGCATCCTGCACCGGCTGCTGGCCCTGCTGTGGAACGGGCAGGTCGACGTGGCCGAGGGCGAGCCGGAATCGCCGTCGCGCATCCGGATCACCGTGGAGGGCGGCTCGATGACGTTGCCGCTGACCGGGTACGCCAGGGCGTCGTCCTGGGCGAGCATGCTGCGCGCCTACGAGCAGTGGGTGATCGGCGGCGACGAGGAGTTCCGGGCGCTGCTCAGCGAGCGGATCATGAACTCCACACCGAACGGCCTGGCCGCCACGCCCATCCGCCCCGACCCGCTCTACACCCTGGTCACCGGCATGGCGGCGGACCAGCTCGGGCTGCTGGAGATCATGATGCCGAAGCTGCCGTCCGGGGCCCGCAGCCGCGCCGAGCAACTGACCGCCTTCTGGGCGCACACCCTTCCGGCGGCGCTCGACCTCCCCTTCGAGCGGGTGTCCGACGCGGTCGCCTACAACCTGCGCGAGCTGACCACGATGGTGGAGGGCTGACCATGGTCGAGGTTCTCGACCTGCGCAAGGGCGCACCTGAACGGCTGGCCGCGCGCATGCTCGTGGTCGCCGACACCGATCGGCTGGCCACCGCGCAGCCGGAGCTCCAGCAGGTGCTGGGCTCCCGCATGGTCCGCTCGGTCCTGGTGGTCGCGATGGGACCCGACCTGCGCCTGCCCCCGGCGCTGTACGGCGAGACCCGCAGGGTGCTGTGGGTGGGCGATCCGCGCGGCATCGTGTGGGGCGTTGAGACCGGCGAGGCCGCGAGCGGCCCGGGCGCCAGCGCCGAGCCGGTGCTGCTCGATCTGCTCACCCAGCCGGAGCTGTTCGACGCGGTGGCCGGGGCGCTGCGCGAGATCCCGTACGGCACCGCCTCGCCCGGGTGGCGCATCGTGGCCGGCCGCGTCGATCCCGCGACGCTCGCCCAGGTGTTCCGCGAGGTGGCCGAGATCTTCGCCGCTCCCCAGCAGGCCGGTCCGATCGGCTCGGGCCCGCCGGGGGCCATCGCGCTGCCGGTGCTGACCGGCGCGGCCGAGCTTCCGGCCGCGCCGGGCGACGCGCTGGTCGCGGGCGGCCGGATGGAGGGGCTCTACCAGCGGGCAGCCGCCCGGATCGACGCGGCGGAGCGGGCGCTGGGCGCGCTGCGGTACTTCAGCCCCGCCCCGGCCCGCGCCGCCGTCCTGGACAAGGTGATGGCGGCCGGGCAGGCGCTGGCGGAGTTCCGCGACGCCATCGTGCGGCTGTTCCAGGAGATCGACCCCGCCGAGGAGGACACCGCCGACAAGCTCGCCGGGCACGGGATCAAGTACACCGTCCCGGCGGGAATGGACGACCGTGAGATCGTCGGCGAGCTGCGCGCCGAGGTGGAGACGGCGCTCGCCGAGCGCAGGAGTCCGGGCAGGCTGATCGCGCGGCTGCTCGCGCTGGCCGACCAGAGCGCGCCCATCGGCAGCGCCGCCTTCATCCTGGATCCCGGCCAGATCTGCCCCGACGTGCTGCTCGACGTGCTGCACGAGCCCGAGCGGTTCCCCGAACGCCCGCTGGAGCGATGGATCTTCTGGCGGCGCTCGATGCTGCGGTGGCGCACGGCGCTCGCGCTCGGCCCGGCCCGTGTCGCGCTGGAGGGCCTGCGCGCCAAGCTGGGCGCGGTGGCGGTCAGCGAATGGCGGCTCGGCCGGGCGCGGGCGCACGCCTCCGACTCCGCGCGCACCCTGGCCGACGCGCTGGGCGAGCTGGCCGAGCGGGTCGCGGGCACGCTGCGGCGGTGGAACGCGCAGGAGACCGGCCTCGGGGCCGCGGCCCCGGTGCTCGCGGAGGAGGTCGTGGTACGACTGCGCGACCGCGCCGGCCGGCTGCGCGAGATCATCACCGGCGACCTGCACGACGCGGTCGGCCGCTGGCTCGAACCCGCGTGGATCTCGCTGGAGCAGGGCGTCTACCGGGAGGTGCGCGACGGCCTCGCGGACCGCGTGGAGGAGACGCTGCGGCAGTACCGTCACCACCTGGCCCACCGGGGCGTGCAGGAGCGCCCCGACTTCGCCACCGGCGACACCGGCCGCCAGGACCTCATCGACGCGGTGTGGCGGCAGTCTCAGCAGGTCGACCGGGCGCTACGGGCCCCATCCGGCGGGCCCATGCTGCAACTGTGCGGTGACCGGGACCTGGCGCTGCTGCTGCACCAGGCCCATGCCGTGCGGTTCGCGCCCAGGGCGGTGCGCGGCGGCAACGCCCCGCCGGGGGTGATCTGGACGGAATCGGGCCAGTACGCGGGCACCCTGCGCCTGGTGCCGTTGCGCCCGGGGGCGGTGGACGATGGGGTCTGAGCCGTTGCGCTTCTTCAGCCCAGAAGGTCACGAGGTGACCTGGGAGGTCGAGGCCGAGCCGTACACCGACCCGTTCGAGCGGCGGATCACCACCGTCGTGGACGGCACGAGGCTCATCGAGCGCCGGGTGCCGCGGTCCGAGGGCCACGACCACCTCTACGACCTGCTGGAGAACGAGGCCCGGATGGGCGCGCGGCTGCTGGCCCTGCTGCGGCGCGGCTACCCGGCCGAGTTGCCCCGGCTGATCGGTTACAACCTGGACGTCGCCGAGCCGATCGTGCTGTGGTCCGACCACCGGGGCGAGCCGGTCGGCCGATACGCCGGCCGGTTGCTCCTCGCCGAGCAGCGGGAGCTCGCGGCCGGGCTGTTCCGCGCGGTGCGCATCCTGTCGGCCTGCGGCATCGTGCACCGGCGGATCGAACCGGGCACCGTGCGCTGGGACGGCGCCGCCGTGCAGCTCACCGGGTTCGGTCAGGCCGCACTGGTCGGCGATCGGCGCACCCGGCTCGGCGAGGCCCCCTACGCCGCGCCCGCCCAGCGCGAGGGCCATGGCCGGGTCGCCGCGGCCGACGACCTGTGGAGCGCGGCCATGGTGGTCTACCGGACGGTCACCGGGCGGGAGGTCTCCGACCGGCCAGACCTCGGGCCGGTGCCCGCGCTCCAGCCGATCCAGGACGTCTTCTCCGCCGATCCGCCGAGCGCGGCGGAGGTGCTGGCCAGGCTGCGGATGCCGGACCCGCTCCAGGGCGCGCCGGTCGAGCCCGATCCGGGGTTGGCGGAGGCACGTGCCGCGTTCGACCGGGCGCGCCGGCTCAAGACCGGCGGCGAGCCCGTACCCCAGCCTGTGTCCCAACCTGTCTCCCAGCCTGTGGACCGACCGGAACCCGCCGCCCCGCCGTCCCCCGAACCGCCGGCCGCGCCGCGGGCGTGGCGGGCGCTGCCGACGCGCTGGTGGGAACGCCGGTTGCCGCTGTTCGCGGCGATCGTGCTGGTCGTGTTGGTCGTGGCCCTGTTGATCCGGGTGGTGAGCTGATGATCCTTTGTCCGATCTGCCTGCACGAGTTCTCCTGGCAGGAGGACGACCTCTTCGAGCGGACGCCCTCGGGCGCGTACCGGCCGCTCGATCTACGTGAGACCTCCGTGGTCCGGCGCACCGACCTGCTGCGCGCCGCCCACATACGCTGCCCCGCCCCGGTGGACGACCCCAGCCTGGAGCACCACCTGCCCTACTCCTACGTGCGGCACGGCAGGCCACTGGTGATCGGGCTGGTCGGCGGGCCCGAGACGGGCAAGTCCCACCTGCTGGCGGCCATGATCGGGGCCATCGAGCAGGGCGGGCTGCGTCCCTACGGCCTGACCGCCGACGCCGTGGACATCGAGCGCCACGCCGAATACGTCGAATCCTTCGTACGCCCGCTGCTGGCCGGGCACCAGGCGCTCCCGCGCACCCCCGAGAACGAGAGCGCCGAGCTGTCCGACGCGCTGCTGATCAACGACGGGGAGCACACCACCGCCGTGGCGTTCTTCGACATCGCCGGCGAACTTCTGCGCGGCATCGCGCACGAGGCGACCAGGTTCGTCCCCGCGGTCGGCGCGCTGCTGTTCGTGGTGGACGCAGAGGCCGGGCAGGGCCGGATGGGGGATGAGTCCTTCCGCGCGGTGCTCGACCGGCTGCCCAAGACCGGCGGGCGGCTGGACGTCCCGGCGGCCGTCGTCGTGACCAAGAGCGACGCCGTGCGGTTTCACTCGCCGGTGGACACCTGGCTGTACGGCGAGGTCGAGGGCCTCGATCCGCAGGCCGTGCTCGCGGAGAGCCGCGACGCGTACGCCTTTCTGTGGCGCAGGGGCGCGCAGGCGTGGCTGTCGCCCTACGACAAGTGCCGTCAGTGCACCCTGCACTTCGTCTCGGCGACCGG
Source organism: Spongiactinospora gelatinilytica (assembly GCF_003236385.1). Taxonomy (GTDB): domain Bacteria; phylum Actinomycetota; class Actinomycetes; order Streptosporangiales; family Streptosporangiaceae; genus Spongiactinospora; species Spongiactinospora gelatinilytica. The sequence continues at coordinate 4,957 of NZ_POUA01000152.1, read as the reverse complement.
TGGCGCGGCGACCGAGGGACGTTTCCCCAGAGGCGTCCGGCCGCGACGAGTTCTCCAGCCTCTGGTCTCGCTGTTCGCGATGACCGGCGTGCTGCGTGGCCATCCGGAGGTGGGACGCTGATGAGTTCCTGGTCGCCCGTGGACTGGATCCAGTACGAATGGGACGAACACCGGGGGGTGGTCGGCCCGGTGCGGACATCGTTGAGCGATACGCGTGGCTGGGATCACAAGCTGGTGCCCTGGCTGGACCCGGGCAGCAGGCCGGGCGTGAGCGTGTGCCGGTTGGTGGTCGACGGGCGGGTGGTGGTGCTGGCCCGGTCCCGCGCGGGCGCCGACAGCAGGCGCGGCCTGCGGGTCGTGGCCTACCTGGGCGGCGATGCCGTGCGCATGCCGTGGCCCACCATGCGGGAGGCGCTGGCGCTGGCGCCGCTGTGGGTGGGCGAGCCGCCGCCGACGGATCACGAACCGGTCGATCTGGCCGAGCTGACCGGCCACTTCGCCGAGTACGGCGAGGCGCTGGAGGTGCGGGCCCGCGAAGGGGCCGGTACGCTCGCGCCGATCGTCTTCACCGCGCTGCGCCACCCCGGCATGCGGCTCGCGGTCGTCTCCCAGGGCGATCCGGCGGCTCAGATGTGGGCGCTGGCCGACATCCTGCGAAGCGCGCTGGGCGTGGCCCCGGAGACCTTCTCCACCTATGAGAGCGAAGACTTCAGACCGGGCCCGGAGATCGTCTTTCTGCCGGCGTGGCCGGGCCCGTCCTCGCGCGCGCCCCGCCGGTTGCGGGTGGACCTGCGGGAGCCGGTCGGCGACCACGCCGACGGCGAGCTGGCCGAGTGCCTGGTGGCGGCGTACTCGGCGGGGACTCTCGAGGGGCTGACCGTGCGGGCCGGCATGACCGAGGACATGCCGTGGGGCGAACGGCTCGCCCTGCTCCGGGCGGCGCTGTCCACACCCGTCCCGGCTCTCGCCGGCCCGGCGCACCCGTCGGATCATCCCGAGCCGCCGGAGGCCGGGCCGCGCGCGTCGCCGGAGCCCGCCGAAGCACCCGATCCGGATGACCGGGCGGAGGAGCCCGGCGTGATACCGGAGCCGGCGCCCCAACACGCCGAGGCCCAGAGGCCGCCCGCGAGCGCGGCCGTGCACGACATGGTGGCCGAGTACGAGGCGTGGATGCGCGATGCCACCACGCGGGAGCAGGAGCGCCTGATCCTGATCGAGTTCCGGGAGTGGATGCTCGACCGCGCCCCCGAGCTGCGCCACCCGCTGTCCACCTACGCGGGCTACCACGCCCTTCGCTCGCTGCTGCGCTCCGGCGAGCCGCAGCCGCCGGTGCGGCGCGAGCCGGAGCGATCGCCGTGGCTGGACCCGCGCTGGCTGGCCCTGGCGGGCCTGTCGGCGCTCATCCTGCTGTTCCAGCTCGCCGTGCTCCTACGCTGAGCGGGCGCCAGGGCCGCGGGCCTAGGGGTGCTGCCCGGCGAGCCACTGCTCGAAGGTGGTCGGCGCGATCCGGACGCGCTCGCCGGGCAGCAGCACCTCGCCCGCCATCGACGGGCCGAACGGCCCCGACCACGTCGGCACGAGCTTCACCTCCCGGCCGCGGGCCTGGTAGGTGCGCCGGGCCATGTCCACCAGGTCGTGCCGGTCGGGCCCGGCGACGTCGGCGTAGCGGCCCTGCGGCTCGCCCGTGCCGATCTCGGCCAGCACCTCGGCCACGTCGGCGGGGGCGATCGGCTGCATGAGCAGCGGCGGGACGGTGGCCACGCCGTCCTGCTCGAACCAGGACGCCACCATCGCGGCGAAGTCGTGGAACTGGGCGACCGGGACGATCGTCCACGGCACCGGCCCCTCGGCCACGAGCCGTTCCTGCTCGCGCTTGCCATGGTAGTGCGCGTTGCCCTCGACCCGGTCGATGCCGATGATCGAGAGCAGCACGTGATGCCGGACACCGGCCCGCTGCTCGGCGGCGAGCAGGTTGGCGGTGGTGGTGCCGAAGAAGGCCACCGTCTCATCCGCGCTGATCGGCGGGGAGCTGATGGCGTCGATGACGGCGTCCACCCCGGTGAGGGCGTCGTCGAGCCCGTCGCCGGTCAGCAGGTCCACGCCCAGCGAACGGCTGATGCCCACGACCTCGTGCCCGTCCCGCCGCAGGATGTCCGCGGTCAGGGAGCCGATGTTGCCGGTCGCTCCGGCCACTGCGACACGCATGATGATCTCTCCTTCTCCTCGATGCACCCCGACCCTATCTCGGACTTAATAGATCCTCAATATCTGCGATAGACTGGGACGCGTGAAGCTGCCCGTTAGCACCGAATGGTTGTTGCACTGCGCCGCGTCACTGGCGCAGTTGGAGCCCGGGGCCACCGCCTCGGCGGCGCAGCTCGCCGACTACTACGACCTGCCCGCTCCCTACCTCGCCAAGCAGCTCCAGTCGCTGGTCAAAGCGGGGGTGCTGGCCGCCACCACCGGGCCGAGGGGCGGCTTCCGGCTCGCCAGGGCGGCCTCGGAGGTCACGCTGCTGCAGATCGTGGAGGCGGTCGATGGGGCGTCGGCCCCGTACGAGTGCCGGGAGATCCGCCGGCAGGGGCGCGGCGCGCTGTCCCCCGAGCAGTGCCAGGAGACCTGCGTCATCGCCGCCAAGATGGCCGAGGCGCACGAGGCGTGGCGGGGGAGCCTGGCCGGTGTCACCCTGGCCGACATCATCGCCTCGATCCCCGAATGGGTCCCGGCGCGGACGCGTTCGCTCCTCACGGCCGAGCCCCGCTGAACGCGCGACGGCCCGGCAGGCGCGCGCCTGCCGATCCCTCGCCGGGGGGCGCGGCGGAGGGGGTCCGGGATCAGGCGTGTACGGGGCGGTCCTCCGAGGGGGCCGAGGCCGATCGCGGGGCCGGGTCGAGCCTGGCCGGCCACCAGATGCGCCCCTTCAGCAGCAGCGCAAGGCCGGGTACGAGCACGGACCGGACCAGCAGCGTGTCGAGCAGCACGCCGAAGGCCACCAGCAGCCCCAGCTCGATCATGAAGACCAGCGGCAGCGTGGCCATGGCCCCGAAGGTCGCGGCGAGCACCACGCCCGCGGAAGTGATCACGCCGCCGGTCGTCACCAGTGCCTTGATGACGCCGCTCGCCGTGCCGACCTGCGTGCTCTCCTCACGGGCCCGGCTCATCAGGAAGATGTTGTAGTCGACTCCGAGCGCCACCAGGAACAGGAAGCCCAGCACGACCAGCGTGGGGTCCAGCCCAGGCAGCCCGAGCACCTGGGTGAACAGGAACATCATCACGCCCAGCGCGGCGGCGAAGGACACCACCACCGTCAAGATCAGCAGCAGCGGCGCCACGATCGAACGCAGCAGCACGCCGAGCACCAGGGTGACCACCAGCAGGATCAGCGGGATGAGCTTGCGCTCGTCGGCCGCCGCGGCGTCGATGGTGTCCAGGTTCTGCGCGCTCGGACCGCCCAGCCGGGCGGTGGGATCGACCGCGCCGAGCTTGGACCGCAGCTCCTTGATGGCGGCGTACTCGGCCGGCGTGTCCGGCTTCTGGCGCAGCAGCACGGTGAACTCGACCAGGCCGTTGCCGACCTGCCCCTTGGTCAGCTGGGTGACGCCCTGCACGGTCTGCGCGGCGGCCCGGAGCGGGTCGGTCTTGGCGGCGTCGCCGATCACGATGATGGGCTGGCCGCCGATGTCCGGGAAGTGGTCGGGGATGACCTTCAGCCCGCTGATCGACTCGGGCGTGTCGCGGAACTGGTCCATCTGGCGCAGCGGGCTCGTGGGAGTCAGCAGGCCGAGGGCCATCACGCCGAGTACCAGCAGCGAACCGGCCACCGCCGGGACCCGGCGGCGCTCCACCAGGCCGGCGATGCGGGACCAGAGGCTGGAGGCGCCGGGCCCGGGGTCGCCGTAGCGGGGGATCCGCGGCCAGAACGCGGGCCGGCCCAGCAGGACCAGGATGGCCGGGAACAGGGTCAGCATCGCCAGGAGCGCGGCGAGGATGGCCACCGTGGCGACCGGGCCGAGGCCCTTGAGGCTGTTCATGTCGGCGGCCAGCAGGCAGATCAGGCCCGCGATCACGGTGCCGGCGGAGGCCACGATGGCGGGCGCGCTGCGCCGCCAGGCGACGGCCATCGCCGTCCGCGGCCGGTGGTCGCGGCGCAGCTCCTCGCGGTATCTCGCGACGAGCAGCAGGGCGTAGTCGGTCGCCACCCCGAAGACCAGGATGATCAGGATCGCCGAGTTCTGGTCGCTCACCGTCAGGCCGAACGCCTTGACCAGCAGGTACGCCCCGGCCTGCGAGAGCACGACGGCCGCGCCCGCGCACAGCAGCGGGATCAGCCACAGCAGCGGGCTGCGGTAGGTGAGCATCAGGATCACGGCCACCACGAGCGCGGCCGCGATCAACAGGGTCTCGTCGATGCCGTCGAAGACGGTGTCGATGTCGGCCTCGATCCCGCCGGGGCCGGTCACCCAGACGTCGAGCCCGGCCGGGCGGTCGGCCACCACGGCGCGGAAGTCCTCGACGTACGTCGCGGGCGCGCCGCGCTCGACCGGAACCGAGGCGACCGTGTAGGCCGCCTTCCCGTCGGGGGCGAGATCGACCTTGCCCTCGTTCGGCGGGGCGACCCCGGGCTTGCCGAACTTCGCGACGAGCATGGCGAGGTGCCGCGTCGCGGTGTCCTGGTCGGCCTGGGTCAGCCCGCTCTGCCGGACGTAGACGACCACGAACTCGTAGTCGTGCCCGCGCGGGAGCTTGCTCTCCAGCTCGGTCACCTGGGTGGACTGGGCGCTCGACGGCAGGTAGTCCACGACGCTGTCGCTCTTGACCCCGTCGAGCTGGGCCGCCAGCGGCAGGGCTCCAGCGATCAGGCCCACCCAGATGGCGATCACCACCCAGGGTAACGCCTTGCTCATGCGGCTCATCAGGGTTCCGGCGCCGAGCCCCCGCCCCCAGGACGGGGACACCC
>NZ_POUA01000151.1 GCF_003236385.1 Spongiactinospora gelatinilytica | reverse complement strand
GCGGGAGCGGCTGGCGGGGCAGGAGCGGGCCGTACGCGATGAGCTGGCCGGACTTGAGGCGCTGCGCGGCGACGAGGCGCGGGTCCATGAGCTGGGCGAGCAGATCAGCGCGCTGGCCGCCGAGTACGAGGAGCTGACGCAGCGCGAGGCCGCGGCCCGCGCCGCGCTCGCCGACCTCCCCCTACGCCTGGCCGAGGCCACCGCCCGCCTTGATGACCTGCGCGCGCGTACCGCCGCCATCCCCGCCGCCGACGCCGCCCGCGACGCGGCCCGTCACCTGCTGGAGGCGGCCGGCCTGCGCGACTCCCTCATCCCCGAGGCCGAGGCCGCCCACCGGGCCAGGCTGCTGGCCACCGACACCGCCCAAGACCTCCGCGACCGCCTGCTCACCGCCCGCCAGGCCAGGATCGACGGCATGGCGGCCGAGCTGGCCCGCAGCCTCGTCCCCGGCGAGCCCTGCGCGGTGTGCGGCTCCCCGGATCACCCCCGCCCCGCCGAGGAACAGGCTTTCGCCCCTGAGGAGGAGGCCGAGGCCGAACTCCGCCACCAGGAGGCCCAGGACGCCAGGCAGGCCGCCGAGAGCCACGCCGCCGTACTCGCCGACCGCCTCAGGGAGGCCACGGACCGGGCTGAGGGCGCCACCACCGAAGAGGCCGCCGCCGTCCTGGCCGATGCCGAACTGCGGCTCGCCGAGCTGGCCGAGGCCGCTGATCAGGAGGCCGCCCTGGCCGAGGAGGCGGCCCGCGCGCAGGCCGATCTCGACGAGGCCCGCGACCGCGCCGCCGAGTCCGCAGGCGCCATCGCCGAGGCCGCCGCCGCCCTCGCCGGGGCGCGGGCCGAGCTGGAACGGCTCACCGCCCGGCTGGAGGCCGCCCGTGGCGAGGACGCCTCGCTGCCCGAGCGCCGCGACCGGCTGACCGCCGAATGCGCGCTGCTGCGCGACGCCGCGGAGGCCGCCGGACGGGTCGCCGAGCTGACCGTGACGCTCGCCGAGGCCCGCGCCGCCGTACCGGACCCGGAGCTGACCGCCGAGGAGGCCGAGGAGGCCGTACGCGCCGCCGAGGCCGAACCGGCCCGGTTGCGGGCGCTGGCCGCCGCCGCGCCCGAGGCGGGCGCGCTGGCGGAACGACTGGCCGCGCAGCGCACCGCGGCGGAGGAGGAGAGCAGGCGGACCGCCGCGGAGCTGGCCGCCGCCCGCGCCCGCCGGGACAGATCAGCCGCCGAGGCCGACCGGCTCGGCGCGCTGATCGACGAGGCCAGGGGCGAGGACCCCAGCCTGGCCGCGCGGCTGGACCGGCTGGCCGCCGAGGCCGCGCTGCTGCTTGATGCCGCCGAGGCCGCCGGGCTCGCCCGCACCGCCACGGCCGAGGCCGCCGCCGCGCGCGCCGAGGCGGGGGAGGCGGCGGCGGAGGCCGGGTTCGGCGGCCTTGACGAGGTCCGCGCCGCCGTACGCCCGGCCGCCGAGCTGGAGGAGCTGACCGAACGGCTGCGCGCGCTGGACGCCGAGTCGGCCGCCGTCGCGGCGCTGCTGGCCGACTCCGAGCTACGCGCGGCGGCCGAGGCGCCCGACCCCGACCTGCCCGCCCTGACCGAACGCCACGATGCCGCCGAACGCGTCCACGCCGCCTGCTCCTCGCGCCGCGACCAGGCCCGCGACCGGCATGACCGGCTCACCGCCCTGGCCGCCGAGCTGACCGGGAGCCTGGCCCGCTGGCGGCCCGCCCGCGAACGCCACCGGCTCGCCCGGCGGCTGGCGGAGCTGGCCGGCGGCACCTCCGCCGACAACACGCTCGACATGCGCCTGTCGTCGTACGTGCTCGGCGAGCGGCTGCGCCAGGTCGTGGACGCCGCCAACGACCGCCTGGACCACATGTCGGGCGGGCGCTACCTGCTGCAGTACGACGTGCGCAAGACCGCGGGCAGCCGCAAGCGCTCCGGCGGCGGGCTCGGCCTGCGCGTCCTGGACGGCTGGACCGGCGTGGACCGCGACCCCGCCACCCTGTCCGGCGGCGAGAGCTTCGTGACCTCCCTCGCCCTGGCCCTCGGCCTGGCCGACGTGGTCAGCGCCGAGGCCGGCGGCGTGGAGATCGGCACCCTCTTCGTCGACGAGGGCTTCGGCACCCTGGATGACGACACCCTGGACGGCGTCCTGGACATCCTCGACGGCCTGCGCGACGGCGGCCGGGCCGTCGGCATCGTCAGCCACGTCGCCGAACTGCGCACCCGCATCCCCACCCAGCTCGTCGTCACCAAGACACGCACCGGCTCCGGACTGACCGCCCGCACGGGCTGACCCCCCGGGCCCGGAGGGTCAGGCCGGGGGATCGGCGGGGCGGCGGGACTCGGTGACGTAGGCGGCCAGTTCGCGGACTCGTTCGGCGTGCTGGTCGTGTCCCACGATCACCGGTGGCTCGTTGTACGGCATGGCGTCGGAGGAGCGGCGCAGCTTGATGTACTGGCCGCAGGCGTCGATGGCGTACGGCTCCATGTCGTCCTGGAGTGCGCCGATGACGGTGATGCCGTAGGTCTCGCCGATCCGCCGGAACAGCGCCACGGCCTCCCTGCGGTGCTCCTTGCCGAGGTTGCGGCCCAGCTCGTCGAGGACCAGGCACAGGTGCCCGCCGCCGGAGGAGGCGATGGCCGCCGCGCAGACCAGCTTGACGGCCTTCTCGTCCATCAGCGCGGTGTTGGCCCTGCGGTTGTAGGGGACGAAGCCCTGCCCCTCGCCGCGCCGCCACTTCGGCACGACCTTCCAGGCCCACCGCTGCTCGGGATCGGCCGGCGCGGGCGGCACGGGGAACTCGATGGTCGCGCCGTAGCCGCCGTAGGCCAGGTCGAGCCGCTCGAACTCCTCCGCCACCCGCGTCAGCCGCGCCTTGATCGCCGCGGTCAGCGCCGCCCGGTGTACGGCGGTCGAGCGCGCGGCCTCCTCCGCGCCGGTGGCGGCGGCGGCCAGGTCGCGCTGCCGGGTGGCGAGCTGGGTCTCGATCTGCCGGCGCTGGTGCCGTTCGTACTCCTCCTGGCCGCGCAGGTAGGACGCCAGGGCCGCGCACACGCCGGGGAAGGTGGCCTGTTCGCGCGCCGTACGCCCGGCGCCCGGCTCGGTGCGTTCGCGGATGAGGAAGCGCAGCTCCTCCGGCATCTCCTCGTCCTCACCCGGGAAGGTGTCGCGCAGCGCGCGGTCCAGGTGCCGCTCGGCGGCCCGCCACCACTCCTCCGCGGTGAGCGGCCGCTCCTCCTCGCCGAGCGCGGCGAGCCATTCGACGGCCCCCTCCGCCTCGCCGTCGAAGGCCCGGACCAGCTCGGCCAGCCCGAGCGCGGCGCGCTCCGCGCCGACCCGCTGCTGTTCGGCGCGGGCCTGGGCGAGCTCGCCGTCGTGCCGGGCGCGGCGGGACTCCAGCCGTTCGATCTCCATGTCGCGGGTGCGGGCCCGGAAGTCGAGTGCGCCGACCTCGCGGTCGGCCGCGGTGACCTTGGGGGCCAGCTCGGCGAGCGCGGCGGTCAGGTCGGTCAGGCGCTCGCGGCGCTCGGCGAGCCGCCGCTCGATCTCGGCCAGCCGGTCGGCCGCCCGCGCCCCCTCCAGCCGGCGCGCCGCCTCGGCCACGCCGTCCTCGCAGGCGCGGACCAGCGCGGCGGCCTCCTCCTGCGTGTCGCGGGCGCGGTTCAGGCGCTGCTCGGCGGCCTTGATCCGCGCCTCCCTGCCGGTCGCCACCGCCTCGAAGGCCCCGACGACGGTCACCCCCGCCGCGCTCACCAGCACCGAACCGGGCAATCCGGCCAGCGCCGCGGCGGCGGAGTCGAGGTCGGCCGCGTCGATCAGTACGGCGTGCTCGTGCGGCCAGCCGCGCAGGGCGCGGGTCTCGGCGTGGTCGCGGGCCTGTTCGGCCACGTCGATCGCGTCGAGCAGGCCGCTGGCCGCCACGCCGCGCTCGGCCAGCGCGCGCAACTGCGCCGCCGCCGGGCCGCCCTCGGCGTCGTCGAGCGCCGCGGACGCGCCGGAGACCTCCTGGTCGGCCACGCCGAGCGCCTTCAGTGCCAGGTTGAGCCGCTGCCTGGCCGCCGCGACCTCCGCCTCGGCGGCCGCCACCGCGCGGCCGTCGGCGAGCCTGCGCAACTCCTCCAGCGCCGGGATCTGGCCGCGCAGCTCGTCCGCGGAGTTCTCGGCGACGGCGCGGTCGGCGGTGAGGGACGCCGCCCTGGCCTGCGCCTCCGCCAACTCCTTGCGCGCTTCGGCGAGCCGCCGGTCAAGGGTGTCGTCCTTCAGGGTGGCGATCTCGGCCTTCACCTCGGCCATGGCCGATGCGGCGGCCTGCTCCGCGGCCTGGTGCCGGGACAGCTCGGCGGCGAGCGCGGCGTCGCGGGCGGCGGTGTCGGCGACCCGGCGGGCGAGCCTGCCCTTCCAGCAGCGCAGCGCGTCGGCGAGGCGGACGCGCGCCTCGTCGCGCCGGTCGAAGGCGTCGATCAGGGTGCATGACTCGGCCTCGAACTCCTGGAGCCGCGCGACGGCCTGGGCGGCTCGGACGCGTTTGGCGTGCTCGTCGCGCCTGGCCTCGCGCTCCTGGTCGAGCTCGGCGTCCAGGCCGGTCAGGGCGGCCACGGCCTCGAAGATGCGCTCGGGGGAGATCTCGTTGAGCGGCTGGGACAGCAGGTTGGTGGCGACCTTGCTGCGCACGGACGTGGACAGGAAGGACACGCAGCGCACCCGGTCGCCGTAGAGGACCTTGGTGAGGTCGCGGGCCACGATGTCGCGGCGGCCCGCCGAACGGGGCAGGGTCAGCCACATCTCGTCGGCCCTGGCCACCCGCTCGGCCTCGGAGGCCGCGGAGGCCAGGTAGACCCCGCCGGTCCAGCGGATCTCCAGGTGCGGGGCCTCCTGGTTGACCCGCAGCCACACGGTGACCGGGCCCGCGGCCGCCTCCGGGCCCGTCTGCCCGCCCGGGGGCGTGTCGAAGACGCCGACGATGTAGCCATGGTCGGCGCTGGCCCACTGCCTGCCGCCGCCCCCGGTGGCCAGCTCGGCGTTGAACAGCAGCTCCGAGACCGCCTTGGCGCCGGACGCGAAACGCCACTGCTCGTCGCCGAGCAGCGCGGTGATCGCGGCGATGAAGGACGACTTGCCCGCGCCGTTGGAGTCCTTCGGCCCGGCTCCGGCCACGACGATGAGCGTGCCGGGCACGGTCGGCACCGGGTGCGTGGAAAGCCGCGAGATGTTGACCGCCTGCACGGCGATCAGCGCCCTGTCGCCGACGAGGTTTTCTACCCGTGTCACCGCTCGTCTCTCTCCCGCACGTTGCCGGCATGGTCCGGGGTCGCGGGCGGGCCGCCGGTGGGCCTGCGCTTGGCGCGGACGGCCGCCGCCAGCGGGGTGTTGGGCCCGGCGGCCAGGATCAGCTCCTCCTGCAGGCGCTTCCTGGCGGCCGGCGTGAGCCGGTGGAACTGCGGCCCCGGTACGTAACCTCCGGCCTCCTCGCCCGCCTTGACCTGGGTCAGCAGCCCGGCCTGGCGCAGCGTGCGCAGGGCCGCGTCCAGCTCGCCGATCGGCAGTTGGGTGTGGCGGCGCAGCTCCTCGGCGGGGGCCGGGTGCGGGGACAGCCAGGTGTCCTCGCCGAGCAGGCCCTCGGCCCGGGGGATCGCGACCGAGTGGACGAGCACCAGGACGAGCACCGCGCGCTCGGCCTCGCCCAGCGTGCTGCCCGCCGTGGCGGCGGCGGCCTCGTCGTAGCCGGTGGTCCAGCGCTCGCGGGCCTGGATCAGCACCCGGCCGCGCCGCGCGAGCATCTCCGCCAGCGCGCGCCGCAGTGCGGGGTCGCGCAGCGCGGCGAACCGGACCTCCTGCACCGGCTCGGCGGCGTGCTCGACCGCCATGAAGGCGGCCACCAGCTCGGCCCGCCGCCGCTCGTCGAACGCGCCGAGCAGGTCGTCGTCCAGCGGCTCGCCCGCGAGCACGGCGGACTCCGTGCCGGGCGGCGGCTCGGCCAGTGGCAGGGCCGTCACGGTGTCGCCGGGGTCGGGGAGGCGGCCCATCAGCTCGCGCAGCTGGGCGTGCGACTCGGCGGGCCAGGTGGCGCAGCGCGGGCCCAGCCGTACCTCGCCGTCGGCCAGCACGATCCACGCCGAGTCGTGCAACCGGCGCAGCGCGCCGATCGCCCAGTTGCGCATCAGGTCGTCGGTACGCCCGATCAGCGCCCGGTACGCGGAAAGGACGGTCTCCACCGGCGCGGGCCCGCCCGGCCACGGGTCGGCGGCGAGGTCGCTCCAGCAGCACTTCAGGCAGGCGGCCAGCACCCGCCTGGCCTCACCGGACCGCTCCGCCGAGATCGGGGCGACCTGGTATTCGAGCAACAGCGACGGACTCGCCCCATCCGGCCACACCGGCACCGCCACCTCAGGCCCATCCCCACGCGCCAGCCGGGCCATCCCGGCCGCCGCGGCCTCCCCAGGAGCCAAGACCAGCGGCCCGGTCGCCCGCGCCCGGGCATGCGCGGCAGCCTCACGGGCGGAGCCCCCGGCCACCAGGTCACGCGGATCAGTCATCGTCACGGCCGGTCCTTTCCAGGTGGCCGTGGGACAGCCAGGCGGGCTCGGCGCCCGGGATCGCGGTCAGGGTGGCGGACCAGCGCAGGCGGTAGGGGAGCTCGGGGTTGAGGTCGGCGGCGGCGAGGTCGGCGAGCAGGCGGCGGGCCGAGACCCACTCCCCGGAGTGGGCGAGCAGGTCTTGGACGGGGACCGAGTCGCGGCCGGCCAGCGCCTCCTCGGCGACCTCGGCCAGCCGGCGCAGTGCCCTCGCGGTGCCGCCGTCGAGGGAGTCGGCGGGCCCGTCGTCGGGCAGCGCCGACCGGGGCGGCGTGGGCGCGGCCGGCGCCGGGCGCGGGGCCTCATCGACCGCGTGGACGATCTCGGCGGGGTCGTGCCAGGGCGCGGGCGCGTCGAAGACGAACCCGTCGAGCACCGCGGCCAGCCGTTCCTTGGACGCGGTCTGGGTGAAGGTCCGCCATGTCTCCGACGGCAGCAGGGTGAGATTGCGCGTGGTGCCCGCCGAGTCGGCGAGCCGGCCCGCCGCGCGGCGGGAGGCGTCGCTGTAGGCGTAGATCGCCGCGCGCAGCTCGGTGCAGGTGCGGTCGAGCTGCGGCCAGCGGGTGAGGATCGTGCCGTGCAGCCCCTGCGCGCGGCGGGCGATCTCCTCGGTGCCCCACAGCTTGGGGGCCTGCTCGCGCAGCTCCTCGATGGTGCCGGCGCTGAGCGTGATCAGCTCAAGGGCCCACAGCCGGAACGCGCGCGCCAGGTTGCCCGCGCTCTCGGCGGCCTGCTCCATGGTCGTGCGCGGGTCGGCGACGTTGAGGTCTTCCAGCGCGAGCAGCCGGTGCATCTCGGACTGGCCGCCGTCGTCCATCATCCGGCGGATGAACATCAGCCCCACCACGCTGGTGAACGACGCGCGGTAGCGAAGCTGGTTGGGCTTGGGGAAGACCTCGCGGATGGCGCCGAGCCCCTTCAGCACCCGCAGCCGGTTGTCCAGCAGGTCGGGGGGATGCGCGCGGCAGGCGTAACGCATCTGCTCGTGGGTCAGCCAGTCCTCGCCCGCCTCGGCGAAGGCCGCGAACAGCGTCTCGGCGATGTCGACGAACGCCGGATCGTCCACGACCGCGCCGCTGTCCCTGGCGAGCGCCGCGAACATGCGACGGTAGGTCGCGAGGACGGCCTCCTCGCTGAGGGCGGCGTCCAGCGTGATCTCGTGGTCGGTCTCGGGCACGCGCACTACGGTACGGCTTGCGGCCGACAATCCTGGACCGCGCGAATCGCCGCCCACGAGGAACCGGGCGGAAAACATCAGCAATGGTTGGAACGTTGAGGTCGGCCCGTGACGCTGCGCTAGGGTGACGTTCGGTAAATCGGGGGCAAAGCACGGGTTATCTGGCGCACGGGGTGAACAGGGTGAAGATCGCCAGACCGCGTGGTGACCGCGCCACCGCGGTCGTCGCTGCGGCGATTGTCGGCGCGCTGGTCGTCGCGGCGGCCGTTTTCGGCGTGGGGGTGTCCAGCGCCAACCCCCGGCTCGCCGACGTGGGCGCGTGGTCGGTGGACCTCGCCTATCCGACGCAGTCCTACAAGAACGCCAACAACGGGACGACCGACTCCCTCATCCAGTGCGGCCCCCAGGGCGGCTGTGAGGTGGGCAAGATCCCGAAGGGCGAGTACCGGTCGCTCACCGTGATCTGCCAGACCAAGGGCAAGACGATCACCGACAACGAGCAGGGCGGCACCAGCGACGTCTGGAACCGCATCGAATGGAACGGCGGCGTCGCCTACATCAGCGACACGCTGATGGCCACGCCCAAGGGCGGTCTCCCGGCCGCCCCGCTGTTCCAGTGCGAGGACTGAGAAGGGGGCGACTCAGTAAGCGATCAGCAGTATGGGCAGCAGCCGGTTCACGGGGGCGGCGGCTACCGGGAGCAGGAGACGTCCTACGGGACGTACGACCTGCCGGGCCACACGTCCGGCCCGCCGTACCACGGGGGAGCGGCAGGCCACCAGGACCACCTCGGCGAGCAGCCCTACCCGCGGCACGCCGGCGGCCATGCCTCCCCGGACGGCTACGGGTCCTACGGCGGCCAGGACCCGGCCCCCGGCCACGCCTCCCAGGGCGGTCACCGGGCCGCCCCGGCGCACAACGGGGCCGGATACGCCGAGCAGAGCGGACCCCAGAACGAGACGGCCGCGCTGGCCGGGCAGTTCGCGCAGCGCTTCAACCTGCTCGCCGAGAACATCGAGCGCATCATCCGCGGCAAGCGCGAAGCCGTCGAACTTGCCCTCATCTGCCTGTTCTCCGAAGGCCACCTGCTGATCGAGGACGTACCGGGCACCGGCAAGACCACCCTCGCCCGCGCCGTCGCGGCCAGCGTGGACGCCGCCTGGCGGCGCATCCAGTTCACCCCGGACCTGCTGCCCTCCGACATCACCGGCGTGTCGATCTTCAACCAGGTGTCCAGGACGTTCGAGTTCCACCAGGGCCCGGTGTTCGCCAACATCGTGCTCGGCGACGAGATCAACCGCGCCTCGCCCAAGACCCAGGCGGCGCTGCTGGAGGTCATGGAGGAGCGCCGGGTGACCGTCGACTCCGAACCCCATCCGGTGCCCCGTCCGTTCCTTGTCGTCGCCACCCAGAACCCGGTGGACATGGACGGCACCTACCCGCTGCCCGAGGCGCAGCTCGACCGGTTCCTGATGCGGATCTCCGTGGGCTGCCCCGATCACGCCGCCGAGGTCCAGGTGCTCAAGGGGATGCCGACCGGGCCCCAGGTGGAACGGCTGCTGGTGGTCGCCCGCGCCTCGGACGTGGCCGGGATGATCGACTTCGCGACGCGCATCCACGTGGCCGACCCGATCTACGACTACGTGGTCGGCGTGGTCGCCGCGACGCGTACCTCGCCGGAGGTCCGGCTGGGCGCGAACCCGCGCGCCAGCCTGGCGCTGCTGCGCGCGGCGAGGGCGCGGGCCGCCGCGGCCGGGCGGCACTACGTGGTGCCGGAAGACGTGAAGGCGCTGGCCGCGCCGGTGCTCGCGCACCGCCTGGTGCTCACCCCGGAGGCGGAGCTGCGCGAGCGCACGGCGGGCGCCCTGGTGGGGGAGATCCTGGCCGCGATGCCGGTTAGTACGTCGTCGGCGACGACCTGCGCCACGTCCACTGGCGGTCCAGCGCCCGCACCGGCACCCTGATGGTCCGCCAGCTGGTGGACGCCAGCCTGCCCGGCACCACGGTCGTGCTCGACACGCGCGAGGGCGCGTACGCGTCGGCCCAGCTGTTCGAGACCGCGGTGGACGCGGCGGCCTCTGTGGCGGTCGCGGCGGCGGGCGCGGGCTTCCCGGTCAAGGTCGTGACCGGGCGGGGCCTGCTGGCCGAGGTCAAGGGCGGGCCGGCCGACGCAAAGGCCATCTTGGACCGGCTGGCCACCGTGACGCCGGGAGAGTCCGGGGTGACCGAGGCGGTGCGCCTGGCGCGCGGCGGCGGCGCGCTCGTGCTGTGTTCGTGTACGGCGAGACGCAGCCCGCCGTGGCCGCCCGCGCCCTGACCGATCTGACGAACTCCTGGCACGCCCTGCTCACCACGCTGCTGCCCGCCCACGGCGAGCCCGCCCTGCTCATCCTCGTCTACACCCTCGTGTGGGCCGCCGCGCTGATCGCGCCGAACTGGTGACCCGCACCATGACCCGCGCCGCGCCCGGCCTGCCGGCCATCGCGGTGTTCGTGGCCGCGCTGCTGCTCGGCGTGGACGGTCCCGGCTCCAACCTCCGGGTGGCCGCCGCCCTGCTGGCGCTGGTGGCGGTGCTGTCGCTGCTCGCCGACGACCGGCCGCCGCTGTGGGCGGCGGCCGGAGTGCCCGCGCTGGCCGCGCTCGCCGCCGTGGCGATGCTGCTCGGCCCGCTGCTGCCGGTCGCGGCCGAGCCGTACAACCCGCGCGCCGACGCCGTACCGCCGCAACCGGTCCGCTTCGACAGTGTCAGCCCGCTGGACCGGGTCTCGGCCTGGCTGCGGCGGCCGGAGACCGACCTGTTCACCGTTCGCTCGCAGACGCCGCTGAACTGGCGGCTCGCCGTACTCGACCGCTACGACGGGGTCCGCTGGACGTCATCGGCCAAGTTCCGCCCGACCGGCGGACGCGTGCCCGACGAGGAGCGGCAGGGGCGCTTCTACACCGTCCAGCAGACGCTCACCCTGGCCGGCCTGCGGGACCGCTGGCTGCCCGCCGCGCAGCGCCCGACGTGGGTCGCCGGGGTGCCGAAGGTGGCCGCCGACCCCGAAAGCGGCTCCCTCGTGGCGACCACGGACCCCAAGAAGGGCCTCACCTACCAGGTCACCTCGCGCATCGCCCGCCCTGAGGCGGCGGACCTGGACAACTCGGCCGCCACCGCCGACCCCGCCCTGCTGGACTTCCCCGAGGGGCCGCAGCGCGCCGCGTTCGCCAGGTTGGCCCGGCAGGCGGCCGGCGGCGCCGAACTGCCCTACCAGCGGGCCGAGGCCCTGGAGTCGTTCATGCGCTCGGCGGCCAAGTACGACATCACCGCGCCGCCCGGCCACTCGCTGCCCGGCCTGGACTACTTCCTGCGCCAGTCGCGCCGCGGCACCTCCGAGCAGTTCGCGTCCACGTACGCGCTGCTGGCGCGGAGCCTCGGCCTGCCCAGCAGGGTCGTGGTCGGCTTCCGCCCCGGCGAGCGCGCGGACGGGGCCTTCCATGTCCGCACCGGCGACGTGCTCGCCTGGGCGGAGGTGAAGTTCGACGGCGTGGGGTGGCTGGCCTTCGACCCGACGCCGCCGCGCAGCGGTTCCCAGGACCGCCACGACGTCGTGTCCGCAGTGGAGAAGGACCGCCAGCGGCTCAAGGAGCAGCTCGGCAAGGCGACGGAGAACAAGCCGCGGCCCAAGACCGACCGTGGCGACGGACGCGCCACCCCCGGCGGCGGGCCCGCCTGGTGGCTGGTCGGCGTCCTCACCGCCGTCGCGCTCGCCGTCTGTTACCTCCTGCTGGCCGCGGCGCTGCCCTGGTGGCGGCGTCGCCGCAGGCGTACGGCGGGCGACCCCGGCGCGCGGGTCGCGGGCGCCTGGCGGCAGGCGTGCGACGACCTGGGGCTGTCGGCGGACAGCGCACTGACCGCCCAGGAGGTGACCGCGCGCGGCGGCCACGCGCACGGCGATGGACCTGGTGTCGCATCTCACGCCAGTGGCGCATATGTCAAACTATGTGCGATTCGCCCCGGAGCAGGTCGCCAACGAGGACGCCGAAGAGGCGTGGCGGCGCAGCGACGCCGTACATCGCCCGATCGTCCGGCGCACCCCCGCCGTACGCCGGTTGCGCCGCCGGCTGCACCCGCGCAGCCTGCGCCGATGAGCGACGGCCGGGAAACGTCGGTAGCGGATGGCATGCTTTGGGTGTGAGCACGCGAGCGGTGAGCCCGAAGTTCGTCGGCAGGTCCGGCGAGCTCGCGAGCCTGGCGCGCGCCCTCGGCCTGGCGCGCGAGGGCAGCGCCTCCACCGTGCTGGTCGGCGGCGAGGCGGGGGTCGGCAAGACCCGCCTGATCCGCGAGTTCACGGCCCGCGCGGGCGGCGATGCCCGGGTGCTGGTCGGCGGCTGCCTTGAGTTGGGTCACGACGGCCTGCCGTTCGCGCCCTTCGCGGCGGTGCTGCGCACGCTGACCCGCGACCTCGGCCATGAGTCGATCGCCGCGCTGCTGCCCGGCGGCTCGGCCAGGGGGCTGGCCCGGCTGCTGCCGGAGTTCGGCGAGCCCGACGACGACGGCCCGCAGACCCGCGCCCGGCTGTTCGAGCACGTCCTCGGCCTGCTCGACCGGCTCGCCGAGCGCGAGCCGACCGTGCTGGTCATCGAAGACGCCCACTGGGCCGACGGCTCCACCCGCGACCTGCTCACCTTCCTGGTCCGCTACCAGCCCTCCGACGCGCGCATGCTGATCGTGGTGACCTACCGGGCCGACGAGATCCACCGCAAGCACCCGCTGCGCCCGATGCTCGCCGAGCTGGGCCGGATGGAGCGGGTCACCCGCATGGAGCTGCCCAGGTTCAGCCGCCGCGAGGTGATCCAGCAGGCCACCGGCATCCTCGACGGCGCGCCGCCGATGGCCGACATCGACCTGATCTACGCCCGCAGCGAGGGCAACCCGCTGTTCGTCGAGGCGCTGCTCGGCGGCGAGCGCGACGCCGTCCCCGACTCGCTGCGCGACCTGCTGCTGGCCAGCGTGGAGCGGCTGCCGGAGGAGACCCAGGAGCTGCTGCGGGTGGCCAGCGCCGGAGGCGCCAGGATCGAGCACGCCCTGCTCGCCGCCGTCGCCGGGCTGGGCGACCACGAGCTGTCCCAGGCGCTGCGGCCCGCCGTGGCCGGCAACGTCCTCACCGCCGACGCCGAGGGCTACGCCTTCCGCCACGCGCTGATCCACGAGGCGGTCCACGAGGACCTGCTGCCCGGCGAGCGCTCCCGGCTGCACACCCGATTCGCCGAGGCCCTGGCCGCCCATCCCGAGCTGCTGCCCACCCCGCGCGGCGAGATCGAGCTGGCCTACCACTGGCACGAGGCCCACGACACCACCCAGGCGCTGGTCAGCGCCTGGCACGCGGCCGCCGCCGCTCGCCGGTCGGCCGCCTACGGTGAGCAGTTCCGGATGCTGACCAGGGTGCTGGAGCTGTGGGACCGGGTGCCCGACGCGGCCACCCGGATCAGCGCCGACCAGGTGGAGGTGCTGCGCCACGGCACCACCGTGGCGCACCTGGCCGGGGAGTTCGAGCGGGCGCTGGCCATGGCCACCACGGCGCTCGGCGAGATCGACGCCACGGCCGAGCCGCTGCGCGCCGCCCGCGTGCTGCGGGCCCGCGGCCTGGTCAAGTACGACCTGGGGCGGGAGGGCTACATCGACGACCTGCGCGCCGCCATGCTCCTGGTGCCCGCCGACCCGCCGACCAAGCTGCGCGGCCAGTTGATGGAAAACCTCAGCCGGATGATGCACGAGCCGAGCGACTGGGCCGAGAAGGAGGCCCAGGCGCTGGAGGCGATCGAGGTGGCCCACCTGGTGGGCGACGCCGCCACCGAGGCCCAGGCGATGACCACCGTGGCCTGGGTCCGCTGCCGCGACCACGACCTCGCGCGGCACATGCCGCTGTTCGAGACCGCCAGGGAGCTGGCCGTGCGGTCGTCGGCCGCGCACGCGGTCAACCGCAACGACATCTCCACGTCCGACGTGCTGGAGGGCGCGGGCCGCCATGAGGAGGCCGCGCAGGTCGCCCGCCGCGGCATCGCCCACGCCGCGCGCGTCGGGCTGGCCCGTACCCAGGGCTCGTTCCTGGCCATCAACCTCGCCGAGCCGCTGGTGTCGCTGGGCCGGTGGGACGAGGCGCTGGAGGTGATCGAGCACGCCCAGGAGCTGGTTCCGCCGCCGCCGTTCCGGGCCAGCCTGCTCGGCTACGCCGCCGACGTGGCCCTGGCCCGAGGGCGGCTCGACACCGCGGCGCGGCAGCTCACCGAGGTCCGCGACCTGCTGCGGCGGGGCACCTACCGGGCCCAGACCGTGCTGCCCAACCTACGGCGCGAGATCGACCTGCTGGCCGCGCGAGGCCGGGCCGACGAGGCCCGGGAGGTCGCGGCGCGCGCGCTGCGCGAGGAAGACCTCACGGTCAGCCCCCGCTACTCCTGGTCGCTGCTGGTCGCGGTGGCCGCGCTCGGCGGGCCGCCGGTCCCCGGTCTGCACGAGTACGCCGGCGCGATCGGCACCTCTGGAGACGTCCAGCACGCCCACGGCCTGGTCTTCGCCGCGCTCACGGCGCAGGAGCGCGGGCAGGCGGCCGTCGCCGCCTGGGACAAGGCGGCCGCGGCCTGGGCGGCGCTCGGCCAGCCCTACCCGCGGGCGCGTGCCCTGTTCGAGGCCGCGTCGGCGGCCGTCGCCCGCGGCGAGCGCGACGCGGCGGCCGAGCGCCTGACCGAGGCGTCGGAGGCGGCCCTGCGGCTGGCCGCCGCCCCGCTGACCACCCGGATCGGTGCCCTGGCCCGCCGGGCGCGGATCGCCCTCGGCGGCGAGCCCGCGGCGGACGGCCCGCCGCTCGGCCTCACCGCCCGCGAGACCGGAGTCCTCCGCCTGGTCGCCGACGGCCTCAGCAACCGCGAGATCGGCGAGGAGCTGTTCATCTCGGTCAAGACGGTCAGCGTCCACGTCTCCAACATCCTGAACAAACTCGGCGCCGCCACCCGCGGCGAGGCCGCCGCCACCGCCCACCGCCTCGGCCTCTTCACCCCCACCCCCTGAGGACACGGACGGCGCTTGCCATGAGGTTCTTCTGTTACCACCGCGACCGGCCCGGCTCCGCGGCGCTGCGGGATGAGCTGCTGGAGGAGCACTGGTCCTACATGGACCGCTACGCGGCCGGGATGATCGCCCGTGGCCCGACCTTCGGCCGCGGCGGTGAGACGGCCACCGGCGGCGTGCACATCGTCGACCTGCCCGATGTCGCAGCCGCGCGGGCGTTCGCCTTCGACGAGCCCAACTATCAGGCCGGTGTGTACCGGGACGTGCTGCTACGCCGGTGGCAACGTGCCGGGCCGCACCATGTGGGATTTCCCCGGCGGCAGCGACGGCGGCGGCCGGTATCTGGTGCTGGGCCTCGGCTCCGGTGAGGCCGCCGACCTCGTCCCGCCGGACCGGGACGAGCTGATCGCGTACAAGCCGCTGCTGTCCGACGACGGCGCCGCCTGGCTGGGTACGGCGGTGCTGCTCCGGGCACCGGACCCGGAGGCGGCGCGCGACGTCCTGACGGCCGGCCGGTACACCGGCACAGAGGTCCACGACTGGGCGTTCGGCGGGCGCAGGTGACGAGCCGGGCGTGGCGTCGGTCAGTCGTACAGGTCGACGTAGACCTGCTGGATGGTGCCCGGGAAGTTGACCGCTGACGTCTCGCCCACTCCCACCCGTGGGCCGGTCACAGACCAGGGTCCGTTCGCCGGGTTCACGTGCATACCGTACGCGGAGACCGCATGCGTGCCGGTGCCGCCCGTACACTTGCTGTAGGCCCAGTATCCGTCCTGCCATCTGCTGCAGCCTGTCGGGGCGGCGTGGGCGTTGGACGCGGTGGCCATCAGCAGTGACGCGGTGAGCATGGCGGTGAAGGACGCGGCTAAGGCCCGGTTTCTTGTCATGTGCGCTTTCTCCGGCTCCGATGTGAATACGTTAAGAAACTTTCCTAAACAAAAAGATACGCCTGGGACGAAACTAGTCAAGGACGTCCCACGACCCACCCTGTGTCCGAAAAGGGCGCCCGGGGCTCAGCCGGATGAGGGGGCGGCCTGGGGGCGCGCGCCGCGGATGCAGGTGGGCCGCGACCAGGCGGTGGTCGACTCCTGGCCGATACTGAGCGGGACGCCGACCACGAAGCAGTACCCCGAGCGTGGCCGCAGCCCGAGCACCCGCGTGGAGGTGGCGCCGCGTTCGAGCACGGTCGTCTGCTGGCCGTGCGCGGGCTCGCGCTGGAGCACCAGCGGGTAGTCCCGGGCCGCGCCGGGGAGCGTCCAGCGCAGGGTGACCGTGGCACCGCCGTCGGAGACGACCTTCAGCCGCCGGGGCGCGAGCGCCTTGACCGCCCCCGGATCGATCGCCTGCTCGGGCGGCCGGGTCACGGCGGCCGACGAGGTCGCCGTGCTGGTGGGCCCCTCGCCGGTCCGGCCGTCCTGCCCCGCCACGAACACCGCCACGC